>NZ_JBIUVW010000038.1:0-66674 GCF_044743155.1 Pseudomonas sp. NPDC087697
AAGGGCATCCTGACCGTGCGTGGGCGCCAAAGCGTGAGAAAGGCCCTGGATTTGAAGGTGAAAGCCTCATCCAGCGTTTTTACACACTCTGGGCCGAAAACGGCCCTGCCTCCAGCGGCTATCCGTCTGAACCTCCGCAAGCTACTCCATCCATCGGCCGCTTGGCGCCATTAATGCTTCGGGATACTGCATGGAAGCTGTCGACACAAACCGCCTGAAGATCTGGCAAGCACTTTCAGAGTTTTTCCTCGATACCGAGATCACTGACGCAACCTTTGACTATGTCGCTCGCGTAGTCCTCGAAACCGGCTATTCACCACAAGAAATTCACAGCATCCTGTGGGGCGAAGTTTTCCCGGTGCTTGAAGGAAACCTCAGATCCATTGCTGGTGAATGGGCGGGATGGACGGATGATTGGTTGTTAGAGCATCTCTCGGTATGCGATACCTTTGCGACCAAGATGGGTGACAGCGGCATTATCAAGGAAATCAGTAGATGCTGGGGGCAAGTGGCAAACCGGCTCCCACCGGGGTATGCCTGAAAACCCACTTACGATCCAATGCTCCCGGTGGCGACATGCTCCTATCGGCCAGGAGGGGACATTTACCTTGAACTGGTCAGAGTTGAGTAGTCGTAGAAACCTCGCTCGCCACCACCACAGAACGTGCTGCTGCCCCCAGCATTTAGCGCCGCACTCTGGCGCAAGCGCTTGACCAGATCGGGATTGCTTATGAAGAGCTTGTCGAATGCCACCAGGTCGGCGGCGCCGCTGGCGATGGCATATGTTCCGCCAGGGCCTTGTCATAACTGTTGTTGACCATCCTGGTACCTTGGCCGACGCCCAACTCCTGCTGATGCTGTAGCAGCGCGAAGAGGCGGCCAATTCGGGGTCTGGCTTAGGTAAGTCGACGTATCCTCAAGTGAACCGCCCCATCCGGGAGGGGCTTCAGGAACCCTTTTTGGCTGCCGTTTTGACGTGACGGTGGAGGAAATCGACCTCTGCTCGCAGCACGTCGGCGAACCCTGCTCCGCCTTCGTAGACGTCGTAGTGACCACCGGCGCTTCGGAACAATTCAGCCCGCGGTGCCTTGCGGGCAACCTCGAGTGCGGCAGGCACCGGCGCAATGGTGTCTGCCTCGGGGACGACGAGCAGGAGGGGGACACGTACGGAGGCGGCGCGTCGCACGGGGCGACGCCACGAGAAACTAAGCAAAGACCGTGCGGCCACACGGTCGTGCCACCGCGTCCCATCCTTCGGCGTCATGAGCCTCTCCCCGAACAGGCCGTCCGGTGTGGCGCCGATGGACAGGTCCCCTGGTTTTCCGTGACCGGGGATGTAGATCGGTTGGCGACCGAAAACGGAGCCGAGGAGGTCGAGCAGTGCCAGCCCGAAGAGTCGAATCCCGGTCCTGGGCGGAGCCATCATCGCCGCGGCCAAGCCATCGGTGAGCGGGGCTTGAGCCACGGCCCCAGCCAGTCGAGTGTCGGAGGCAGCAAGTTCGACGACATGCATGCCGGCGAATGACGTGCCCCAAACAATGATCTGGCTCGGGTCGATGTGGGGCTGTTCAATTGCCCAGCCGATGACGGTGCTGTAGTCCTCGCGCTGGCGTGGGACGCAGAGCACTTCGCGCGGCTGTCCGCCGGAACCGCCAAAGTTGCGGTAGTCGAAGGCGATGGCGGCGAAACCCTCCTCGCGAAAGCGCTCGGCAAACGGAGCCAGTCCTCCCGCCTTGATGGCGCCGATACCGTGGGCCATCACCACGGCGGGATGGGGGCCGCTGCCCTCGGGCAGGTAGACCCACGCTTCGATCGCATCACCCGATGGCGTCGGAATCTGCACGGTGAGGCGCTTGGCGGAGGAGTTGTTGGGCGTCGTCATGGTCATTCCCTTTCAATCATTGCGGCTTCAGTCGCATGGAGGGGTGCCAGGCAGCGAGCCAGGACTCGGCCAACGGCTGTGCCGACGGCACCGACGCGCGGCTCATCGACTTGTCGGTAGGCCACGCGAGATAGGCCTGATAGGTCAAATAAATCGAACAGTGTGGTCATAAGTGCCTCACGTAAAAGAATGGAGATGGGAAAAATAGGGATTGCTTCGGTTTCACCCCTACCGCCCGGCCGCGTCATGCGGCAGGACCCACGACCGCGCGGTAGTCGCCTCCCCGGTTGCGCACCATCAGCAGCACCAACCCCAGTACCGAGACGACGGCACCGACCATACCCATGTAAGAAACGCCGACGGTACCGATGGTCACGCCGCCCAATACCGAGCCCAAGGCGATGCCGAAGTTGAAACCGGCGATGTTCAGGCCGGCCGCCACGCCATGGGCGTGCGGCGCATGCTGTTCGGCGATGCCGATCAGGCGCGCCTGCAAGGCCGGCACGGCAGCGAAGGTGAATAGGCCCAGCAATGCGACAAGTACGCCCATGGCAAGCGCCGAGGAGGCGAAAGCCCACATACCCAGCGCAACGAGGGCGATACCGCTGATCACGATCACGCTTGAACGATCCACGCCGATCCGGTCGGTCATCTTGCCGCCAATCACGTTGCCAATCGCGGCGAGCACGCCATAGATCAGCATGAAGATGCTGACCGTGGTGCCACTGACGTGGGTGACGTCCGTGAGCAGCGGTGCAATGTAGGTGTAGGCAGTGAACGAGCCGGCATAGCCCAGCACCGTGACGAGCGCAGCAACCAGCAAGGTCGGATGGAAGATCGCCTTCAGCGCCTGCCCGACCGAGTCGGCTCCAATGTGCCCTTGTTGCTTGGGTGGCTCCTTCATGCCCAGCAGCAGGCCGAGGAAGCCCAGTGCGCCGAACGCCGCGATCGCGCCGAGCACCGGACGCCAGGAGATCACGCCCCCAAGGTAGGTGCTGATCGGCACGCCAATCGCCATGGCAATGGTGAACCCCCCGAACACCACAGCCACGGCGCTGCCGGCCTTCTTCGGCCCGACGAGACGTGCCGCCGTGCTCGAGGCCACGGCGAGGAACAGGCCGTGGCCCATGCCGGCCACAAAGCGCGCAATCAGCAGTGTTGACAGGTTGGTGGCAATCGCCGCGAGCAGGCTGCCAACGGTGAAGACCAATACTGTCACCAGCATGGCTTGCTTGCGTGACCATCCGGCGGTCAAGGCGGTCAAGGCGGTCAGGACGGGCGCCGCGAAGGTCGCCCCCAATGCGTACAGGGTCACGGCGCTGCCGGCCTGTTCGATGTTGACATCCAAGCTTTGCGCCATGACATCGGTCAGGCCAATGGGAACAAACTCGGCAAGGCCCAGTGCGAAGGCACTGAGCGTAAAGATGTACACGATGAGTGGCATGAGAATCTCTCTCGATCATTCAGGAATGAACAGCCTTGGGCCGCAATTGCCATGAATCGTAGAGAAGGTCGATGGATATGAGGAATTATCATTTAATGGTCTATGGATAAATATATTTATGGCTGAGATACTTTCTTCATGCAGATCGGCCGGCGAACGGCGCTCCGGTGCCGAACAGGTCGCTATCGCCACCAGAACCTTCCGGGGGGCGTCGCCAGCAGCGGCGTGACACTATCCATGAGCCATCTTGATCATCTGCGCACATTTATCGAGGCTTACCGGCTGCAGTCGTTCTCCCGGGCGGCCGAATCCCTGGGCATGACACAACCCGCGGCATCCCTGCACATCCAGGCGCTGGAAGCTTTTGTGGCCAAGCCGTTGTTCGTGCGGCGTGCCCGTGGCGTCACGGCGACGGAAGCGGCTGACGAACTGGCGCGGGCGATCGGCCCGATGCTGGACGGGCTGGAGATGAGGATGGCCTCATACCGTCTGGGCGGTGAGATGGGTGGCACCGTGCATATCGCCGGGCCTTCCGACTTCATTTATTCCAAGATCGCGGCGGGACTGGCACCGCTGATGGCGCAGGGGTTTCAGATCCGCGTGCACACGGGCAACCGCGACCGCATCTACAGCCTCCTCAATGCCTCGACCGCGGACCTGGCCATCACCGCCTCCATGCCGGATGAGCATTCGCACGGATTCGCACGGCTGTTGACCGAGCGTTTTTTGCTCGTCCTCGCTCCGGAGATGGCCAAGCAATTGGGCAAGCGTCCGACTGCGGAAATGCTGGCGAAGCTCCCGCTTATCGCGTTCGATGAAGACCTGCCGCTGATTCGGCCGGTGTGGACCGCGCTGTTCCAGTTTGCGCCAACATTGCAGGCCGCGCTGACAATCGCCGACCTGCGCATCATTCAGGACCTGGTCGTGAAGGGGCACGGATGGAGCGTTCTACCGGATTACCAGTGCGCCGAGGCGCTGGAATCAGGCCGGTTGGTGTCGATCACTCCGAGTCAAGACGCCCCCACCAACAACCTGTATCTGGTTTGGAAAAAGACCGTTATGCGCAATCCACGCATCGTCCATGTGCGAGATTTCATTCTGGGAATGTTCGGTAGCAGCACATAAGAACGTATTTGCGGCTATTGGGCCTGTTTGCATAAAACAGCGCTTAAGGCACGAGGATCACGTTGGGTTACTGCCGATTTCCAAGGCTCCTTGTTAAGGTGGTCAGCAAAGAAACTGCTCCCACTGCGTAGCTACCATCTATCCATGGAACACCGAAGGACCGCTTTCGCCCCTAAGCGGTCGCTCGGCAAGGACTTCTTTCGGCCAGGAGCGGTCAGTCGCCCATACCGTTGCGTGGACGTTCAGGCGTCGGATCCGCCCAGTTAGCGGACTCCGACACAATAATGAAGAGCCTCAGGCCTAAAGATGCACGAGTGGTTGTAATGTTGAATGTCTGCGGTCCGGTGCAGTGTATCCAGACTCGGCGCCCATTCTGAAATCAGGGCTTTATTTGATGCGCGCTATGATGCAGTTTTTTTCGATCATGCCGATAACATTCTGGGATTCAGGTTTCGCTTATCTCTAGATGACCGTTCCCGAAAATTGATCCTGTGCAGAAGGAAATTAACGTGGGCGTAGCGCAAGCAGGAATCGCTTTTCGCTCAGGCGAAGAGAGCTTCACCCCGGAATTGGCCGTTGCGAGCCTTTTTGGGAAGTCTGTAAACAGATTATCGGCCCCCATTGACCGCTCCTTTGACAGCCGTCATGACCACCATGTTCTCGTACAGCAGTTTGGCGACATCTGGATCATCAGCAATCACGCGCTGGTTTGGCCCATTCTCGAAAACCCTGAACATGATCTTTGCGGCTTGCACGAAATACTTGATAAGCCGGCGTTGATGATTGCTTTCTGTCAGTACGACTCCGGCGACAGCTATGGTTATGCACTCATCGAAGACGGTGTTCTGACTCGATCACGACTTCAGGCCAGCGGATCTGACGTGCGGCTGTTCGGCGTAACAAAGCCATTCGAGCAAAAGTGGGAAACGGCTGAATTCTATTTGGATGAAGACGATTGCCCGGAAGAAGAGTGGCAAAAGGTCTATTACCTTGATGATCGCAAGGTGACTGTGCCGGAGTACTACTTGACCAGTCGTTTGGCGTACGAAGCGCTGACTGAAAATTTCGGCGTTTGCCCATGGGAGTCAGACCTAAAGCCGAATATCTGGTATTTGCAGCTGAATGAAGAGTCAGTCCAGTGTACTAGTGCACCAGGAATGAAAGTAAGAAAACCGTGGTGGAAAGTTTGGTAGCTCTCCAACAGACAGCCACACCATGAACCCGCTCTGTTTAAGACAATAAGATGGCACACCAACCGTTACAGTCAAACCCCAGGGCCGGACCTTTCACCTCGCGTCAGTTGGTAAATTTGCGCTGACTCAAGCACGGCTTCAGCGGTGCCATAGCGCGTAATCGATAGCATTGCTTGGCCAATTATCTCTGTGCTTAGCACCTTCTCGGGAAAGACATACCGCGCAAACGTGAGGAATGGCCCCGTCAGACGGTAAAAGAGTCGGTAAGACCTGGTCCTTGATGTCGCTCCGTGCAACGGCTGGATAACCGCGGGGCGCAGTACGTGCACTCGCTTAAATGGAAGACGAAGCAAACTGTTCTCCGTCATGCCGCGTACCCTGGCCCACATCGTTGAACTGTTTTCGGTGCTGTCGGCACCTGCTCCCGATACGTAAACGAATGTCGCTTCGGGATTGAGCTGGCAAAGACGCTGCGCAATGGCCACCGTCAAACGGTAAGTCACCTTCGTATACTGCTCCTCCGTCAAACCGGCAGCGGTGACGCCAAGGCAAAAAAAACATGCATCAACATCGCGCAAGTCATCGTCGCCCAAGGTGGACGGCTCTGCTGCGAAGTCTGGTCTTATCACTTGCTCAAGCTTGGCGTGCTGAATATCCAGAAGTGTTCGGCTGATCGAACGAACAGACTCGACATCCTGCGCGCCCAAACATTCGCGCAGGACGCCGCTACCGACCATACCAGATGCACCAAATATCAATATTTTCATGGAGATAAGCTGGCCTCGGTTATTTGGAATATTGCCCAGTTCACGTGTTGATTTCCAAGATCTTCCACACACCACGCTTGTGGACTCGCCCCTATCAGCGCGTTGCTCGACGAGGTAACGCCATTTCGCTCCTACCGGTGCTGATCAATCCAGCGCTGCAAAGCAGACTTGATCACCTCAGCGACATGCCGCTGGAGCACATCAGCCTTAGCCTTAGCTCGGACAAGATTGCATTACAACTTTGTAATTGTGCTGTTCGTCGGCTGTTTGAGTTGCCTTGTTACTGTGAACTCACTGCCAAACAACAGGCAGCCCACCGTAACCAGGGAGATACTGCCATGAAACTGTTCATGCTCGGGTTCGCCACCCTCCTCGCCACCGGTTCAGCCTTCGCCGATACCAGCGACACCTCGGCGGTGATCCACGACAAAACCGGCTTCTTCGTTCATCTGGACGTTGCGAAAGTCAAATCCATGACTGACATCTCGGACCAATGCGGCGTAATTCCGGCCCGTCTCGATTACCTGGATCATCAGGGGCGGGAACATGTGCTGGACTATCAGACTCAAGGACGTTGCACGAACGAAAACTGATGAGATGCTTTATGTACATGACTGTCCGAGAGCAGGCAATACGCAACACAACCTGATGATTGGGCTAAACTTGCGTGTAGCCTGCTCGCGGCTTTCAGGTCCGTTTTTTGTGGATCGAATACCGAAGAACCAAGGTAATTTTCATGAACATCCTTGTAGTGGAAGACGAGCCCAAGGCGGGCAATTACTTACTCAATGGTCTGCAGGAACAGGGATACCTAACGACACTAGACAAGTATTGAAAAACGCAGCTGCTATTGAAAGGAAGTTTTCCGCTCTTCGCGACTGGCCACTCTTTGCTCAAACGCACCGACGGAATTACCACCGAGTGCCACATACAGCCGCACCGTGTCGAGATACTGCGCCGTCTTCACTCTGATTCGGCCCAGTAACGCCTGCTCATAGGCACGTTCTGCCTCGAGCACCTGGAGAATGCTGTTCTCGCCTTGCGCGTAGGCTTGTTGGTTCAACCGAAAACTCGTTTCGGCCGCTCGTAACGCGTCCTCCTGCGCCAGATTTTCCTCAGCGTCATGATTGATTGCCTGCAGAGTGTCTGCGACCTGGCCGAACGAATTAATGACCGTCTGCTGGTAGCCGGCGAGAGTCGCCTTGTAGCCGTCGACTGCAGCCTGACGTTCAGCCTTGAGCGTTCCACCATCGAAGATCGGACCCGCCAGCCCCGCAGCCAAGCCCCAGAGTGCGGCGCCGCCATTGCCTGAAGCGGCCTGTGCAAGAGACGCGGACAGCGTTACATGGGGATAGAGGTTCGCTGTCGCGACTCCAACGGCGGCGCTGGCCATGTGCAGCTCAGCCTCTGCTTGCAGTACATCCGGCCGGCCGTGGGCCATTTCCGAGGGCAAGCTGACTGGCACGCTTGACGGCAAGACAAACTCGGCAAGATCGAAGTCAGGCGCGATCCAGTCCCCAGGACCTTTTCCCGTCAGAATCGACAGAGCGTGTCGTGCCGAATCACGCTGCTGAGCGAGGGGCGGCAACAGCGTGCGGTCCTGAGCGAGGCGCGTCTCGGCCAGCGAAACATCGATCTGCGTGATGCTGCCATTACTGTGCGCCATGCGCACGAGTTCGAGGTTCTTTGTGTCATTGGCAAGCAGCTTCTCGACGGCTTCCATCTGCGCGTTTGCAGAGGCAACCAACAACGCCTGGCTCGCAACATCGCCAGTCAGGGTCAGGTACGCCGCTTCGTATCGATGTTTCTGCAGATCGGTAAATGCTTCCTGCTGCTCGACTAGCCGCTTGTTACCGCCAAACGCGTCAAGGTCGAAACCGACCCGCGGCCCAATCGAATAGAAATTGGACACGGATGGCTCGGGCCCGTTGTGTACCCGTTGGCGGCCAGCCTGAGCACCAAAATCGACCTGCGGATAAAGTGCACCCTCCGCCGCGGAGACGGAGGATGCCGCTTGCCGGATCGTTGCATCCGCAGCCACGAGCTCAAGATTGCCGTCAATTGCCCGCCGTACAACCTTGTCGAGCTTCTTCGAGTGAAAGACAGACCACCAGTCACCGCTGACTTTTTTGCCAAGCTCAATGTGCTGCTCACCGAGCCTGTTACCGCTCTCGCCAAGACGCTGCTCGGCTTGTTGATCATAGTGCTGCGACAGGCTCGCCGGGGGCGTTTGATAGTCAGGGCCGACGGTACAGGCGGACAGGAACATAAGAGCCGACACCGCACCGACCGTCGTTTGGAACAAATGTCTGTTGATTACCAGCGCATTGGATTTCATTTGGCAGACTCCACGAAAACTAGTTGGTCGGAACGGGTTTGCGAAGAAACACAACCAGCGGGCTCACCACCAGCATCGCCAACATCAAAACCTTGAACTGGTCGATAAGTGCGATAAAAGCCGCCTGGCCGGTGATCATTTCGTTGAGCGCTCCAAGCGCTGGCAAGGACGCCGACGCCATCACCGAATGCGCAGCGGCGCGATAGGGCGTCAGATTGCTTGCCAGCGCCATGTGCATCGCTTGCGTATTGTTGAAGAAGAAGGTTTGCACGACCGCAACGCCGATCGTGCTCCCATAAACACGTGCCAGATTGAAAAGACCGGTACCTTCCGGGCGGAACTTGGGGTCGAGTGTGCTGAACGCCACCTTGGTGATCGACGGCATCAAGACACCGAGGCCGACACCCTGGATTGCACCGGCAATCGCCACGGGCGACCAGTCCATCCCAGGCGAATAACCGAGCATCAGCCAGTTGGCATAAACCACCACGGCTACGCCTGCCGCAACGAAGGGTCGACGGTCGATACGATCGGGAATGCGGCCCATCAGGATGAATGCACCTACGAGCCCTACACCTCGCGGTATCGTCAGGTAGCCTGTCGTGTTCGGAGGGAACCCCATCAGCTCATCCAACATCGGGGACGTCAGCGCCATCGTCGACAACAGCACGAAACCGAGTGCGAAAAAGATGATCGTCGACAGCACGAAGTTGCGGTCTCTGAACAAACTCTTGTTGAGGAAATGCACCTTCGCGGTCAGCACATGCACAACGAACAGGTAGAGCCCCGCCGTGCAGGCCAGCGCTTCCAGCCAGATCTCGGGCGAGGCAAACCACTCCAGGCGCTCACCGCGGTCGAGGAGCATTTGCAGTCCGATCATGCCTAGCGTGAAGGTGCCGAAGCCGAAGAAGTCAAAAGACGGACTTTTCTCGGCCTTTTTCTCCTGAAGCAAAAGCGTCACCACCAGGAAGATAAACGCCGATACCGGAAGGCTGATGTAGAAGATCGAGCGCCATTCGTAATGTTCGCTGATCCAACCACCGATACTCGGGCCGCTGACGATGCCGAAGAGCACAATGGCCGTCCACATCGAGCCAAATTTCGCACGCCGCGCAGGTGGCAGTGCCTCCATTGCAATGGCCATCGAGAGCGGTGCCAGCACGCCACTCGCGGCGCCTTGAATAATGCGCGCACCGACGAACTCCAGCGGGGTCGTTGCCTTTGTTGCGAGCAACAAGCCAAGGACGAAGAAGGCTATCGCGGCTTGATACACAACCTTCAAGCCATAGCGTCCGGCGAGCCACTGCGCAATTGGCAGGGTGATGGCGCTCGCAGCGAGGTATGAAGTGAATACCCAGCCAGCCTCGTCATCGGTCATCGACAAGGCGCCCTGAATAAACCTGAGTGCCGCATTCGGCAAAGGCAGGTTCGCAGACTGCATATAGGTCGCCAGCAGAGCCGCGAACCTTAGCGTGCGCGCACCCTCTCCCGCCGGGGCTCCAACAAGGTTGGCGTTCATCGGTCGGTACCTGCGGTTAACAGCGCCTTGAGCGGGTGCCACCAGGGCGTGCGATACCCGGTATCGACCTTGACCGTGGCGCTGGTACCCGAGAAAAGTGGCAGAGCAGGATCCACCTCATCGAGTTCGAGGCGGACCGGTACCCGCTGGACAACCTTGACCCAGTTACCGGTCGCATTTTCAGGCGGCAGCAGTGCGAAGTCCGATCCGGTACCAGGGCTCATGCTGGTAACGTGGGCTTTGAATACGTGATCAGGATACGTATCGATACTGATGGTTGCTTCCTGACCTCGACGCATATGGGTCACCTCCGTTTCGCGGAAGTTGGCTTCAACCCAAATCTGGCGATCAGATAGCAGAGCAAAGACTGGCGCACCGTTGTTGACATAGTTGCCCACCTGCAAATCGTCGACCTTGGCCACGATGCCATCGTCAGGCGCGTACACCGTCGCGTACGAGAGGTAAAGCTGTGCTTCGTCCAGTTGAGCCTTGGCTTCACGAACCGTCGGGTGGCTGTCGGCTTCGATGTTTGGATTGCCGTTCAATGCAACGACCGTACTGGCGATCTGCTGTTCGATTGACGCTATTCGTTGCCGCGCAACTTTAAGGTCCGTGTCTGCGCGCTCATAAATGGCGCGCGAGACGAACTCGGTAGCGACCAGCGCCTTCTTCCGGGCAAACTCCTTTTGGTCGAAATCGGCCGACTCTTTGGCCGATTGCAGTTCAGCCTGCTGCTGCCGGTAGCTGGCCTTGAGTCCATCGATGCGAAGCCGCGCGACGCTCAGCTGTGCTTCTGCACGGTTGACTGCGATCTGGAATGGCTCCGGGTTGATCCGAAACAGAATCTGGCCCTTGTGAACAGGCTGATTGTCCTCGACCGCGATTTCGACGACTTGTCCGGAAATGCGCGCGTTGATCGATGCCTTCGCCACCCGGGCGTAGGCGTTATCGGTCGAAACATAGGGCTCGCCCGCCACATAGTGTGCGTACCCAACCGCAGCGACGAGCACAGGGAAACCCACCATAAGCAGTGGTCGTAATTTCTCTTTGAGCGGTCTCCTGATGGGCGTGCCAGTCTGGTTCGGCCCTGGGTGCTCGAAGGTCTGCGAAGCTGGGATGTCGAACTGTTTAGTCATTTTCGAGTACACCTTTAACCGGGAAATCGGGTCCGCGAACATCGCCTGCGACCCTGATGTCAATAGTTGCTGTGAGGAATCAAGCCCGTGCGCGGTCAGGAGGATCGCTCCGCCGCACCTGTTTCGTCGCCGCAACACTCAGTTCGAGCTCCGCTACAACAAACCTTAAGCCAAGGAATTTCTGGTTCCTTAATTTTGTGCGATTGTGTAAGAATATCTCCCAACCAACCCGCACTCAAGGTTTTTGTACAACATGGCACAAAAAAAGATTACCGAGGGGAAAGGCCGAGGCCGCCCCCGTGCGTATGACCCGCAGACAGCGCTGCAGCAGGCGCTTGGTGTGTTCTGGAGCACCGGATACTCCGGCGCGTCTCTGGATAGCATCGCCACTGCCGCCGGAATGAACCGCCCGAGCCTCTATGCGGCATTCGGTGACAAGCACGCGCTCTATATCAAGGCGCTTGAGCAGTATTGGGAGTTTGCGGCTGCCGCCATGCATGAGGCGCTAACGGACAAGGATCTGACATTGACCGAGGCGTTGATGCGCTTCTACGAGGGGCAGTTGTCGATCTACTTCTCGGGTGAAGGCCAACCGCGTGGCTGCTTTGCGATCGGCACGGCGACTACCGAAGCCGTCGAGGATTCTGAAATACGAGAGGTTCTTTCGGATCGGCTCAGCAGGCTCGATGCCGATCTCGAAACGCGTCTGCAAGCAGCAATCGATTCCGGCGAGTTGAAAGGCGATGCCGACCCGGCAGCCCTTGCCGTACTCGCGTCATCCCTGCTGCATAGCATTTCGATACGTGCGCGGGCGGGCAAATCCCGCGCTGAATTGACGGAGCTTGCACGCGGTGCGGTAAGCGTAATCTGCGGATGAGACCGAACAGAGTGGATAATTGACCTCGGCACCTGCCGGGCTTGCGAGGTTTATGGTGGGTGAAAGACTCGAAGATATTGTTGCTGAGCATCTTGCGGTGATTTTTTGTGGCATTAATCCGGGAGTAACTGCCGCCGCCCAGGGACATCATTTTGCGGGCAGAGGCAATCGCTTCTGGCGCACACTCCATCTCGCCGGCTTTACGCCGGAGGAGGTGCGCCCGGAAAACGATCGGACAATCTTGCAGTATCAGTGTGGATTAACCGCAGTGGTTGAACGGCCTACGGCGCGAGCGGATCAGCTGTCTTTACATGAATTCATCGCTGCCGCTGCGGATTTTGAACAAAAGATCGAGCGCTATGCGCCACACTTTGTGGCTTTTCTCGGCAAAGCGGCGTATTGCGCATTATCCGGCCAACGAGAAATTACGTGGGGGCTTCAGGCAAAGACCTTTGGCAATGCCTCGGTATGGGTCCTGCCCAATCCTAGTGGGCGAAATCGCGCGTTCACGCTTGATCAACTGGTAGGCGCGTATCGCCAGCTCTATGTAGCGGCAGAATTGAAATGACAACGAGTTAGCCACGCATCGGCCGGGCTTGTTATATAGATGATCAGCTTCCAGAACCGCTGCAATAGCCCTCCTGCCTCAACTCCTGAACCAACACCTTCATCAATTTCGCCACTGGCATCGCCCGAGCCAATGGCGCTGCCTGCCCTGCCCATTGCGCGCCGTAACCTGCGTGTTTCGTGGTTTTGGCAGCGGCATTCAGCGCTTTGCCGGCGTCGTAGGCAATCGGATAGGCCGGGACCTCGTCCACCGTAACGTCAGCGCCCCAGCGGGTAAAGTCGTTGGCCAGGGACCGCGCCATGCGCCCGGATATAGCGCGAGTCATGGTGGTGTGATGGGCTGCGTCGCTGAACAGCGCCGCTCGATAGCCGGCATCGGCCAAGGATTCATCGCACACGACAAACGCCGTACCCAGTTGCGCGGCCGCAGCGCCCAAGTTTAATACAGCAGCAATGCCCGCGCCGTCCATTACCCCACCCGCCGCAATCACCGGCAGTTCAATGTGACGGGCGATCAACCGAGTCAGCGCCAATGTGCCCAGGCAATCATCCCGCGCATGAATATCGAACATCCCTCGATGACCGCCTGCCTCGTAGCCTTGCGCGACGATTGCCTGAACCCCACCTTTCGCCAGCACCCGCGCCTCAGCCAGGTTGGTCGCCGAACCCAGCAACACGATGCCGGCCTCACGCAAGGCACGAACCCGCTCTGGCGCAGGCAGACCGAAATGAAAACTCACGACCTTGGGCTTCTCTTCGATCAGCATGGCAAGCATGTCGTCGTCTTCAAGAAAGCTGCGGTAGATCTCGGTCAGTACAATCGGTGCCTCTGCACCGTACTGGGTAAACAGCGGTCGCAGCTTGTCGAGCCACGCAGCTTCGACTGCCGCGTCTACGCGGGCCGGTTCATGACAAAACACGTTGACGTTAAGCGAGCCACTGGAAAACTCTCGCACCGCGTTGATCATCGCCCGGGCACTGGCCGCGTTGATTGCACCCACTCCGATCGAACCGAGGCCGCCAGCATTCGCCACGGCAGCGGCCATAGCCGGCGAGGAAATCCCCGCCATCGGCGCTTGGATGATCGGCAGCTGAATATCGAGCAATTCTAAAAGCACCTGACTGGAAGTCATGGTTTGAATCCTTATGCGGTAGGGTTTTCGATCAGTCGAAATCCGTCGATACGAGGGCGTGCCTTGGGTGATTCGCTGGGAAGGTTTTTCGGAAGCCGCAGAGGTACTGTTCATGGCCGTAAACCCTTGAGCAGCGTGCCGCTGGAAAAGTGGCAGCGCCGTCGACGTTTATCGACGACGCTGCGGACCGGTCTTAGTGACCGGCGCTTTGACCGCCATCGACGTGCAGGATCTCGCCTGTGACGAAACCGGCGGAGTCCAGATACACGACGGCTTGGGCGATATCGCTGATCTCACCCATGTGCCCGACCGGGTGCAAACTCCCCAGCGCTTCATGGGTTTCTTCGCCATGCATCGGAGTTTTGATGATTCCGGGGCTGACCGCGTTCACACGGATGCCACGCTTGGCGTATTCGATGGCCAGGGACTTGGTCGCCGCGTTGAGGCCCCCTTTGGTCAACGACGCCAGTACCGAAGGCACGCCGTCGATGGCGTGGTCCGTCAGGCTGGTGGTGATGCTGACGACGTGGCCGCTGCCTTGTTTTTCCATCTCGGCGATGGCGAGTTGGGTGATGTAGAAGAAACCATTCAGGTTCACCGACAGCACAGCGGCGTAGTCCTCGTGGGTATACGCGGTAAACGGCTTGGCGACGAAGATCCCGGCGTTGTTGACCAGGGTATCGATACGGCCAAAACGTGCGATTGCTTCACGAATCACGCGCTCGGCGATCGCCGGGTCGCCGATGTCGCCCGCTACGGTGAGGATGTCCGGGTCGGTGGACGGTTTGATTGAACGCGAGGTGGCAACCACCCGGTAATCGAGATCACGGAAGGCTTTGACCATACCTGCGCCGAGACCTTGGGATGCGCCAGTAATAACAATGACTTTTTTCGAATTGCTCATGATGAACCTCTACTGAATATTGGGGTTTGAAAAGTGATCAATCAGGCTTCGGCTGGGGCCTGGGCCATTTGTCTCAGCATTTGTTCGTAGTACTCGACCGATTGCGAACCGGAAACCAGGTGACGACCGTTGAGGATCATGGCCGGTTCCGAATTGATGCCGTGCTCGCGGTAAAACGCTTCAAGCTCACGCACTTCGTTGGCAAACTCTCCGGACGCCAACACCTCACGCGAACGGGCCGCATCCAGCCCCGCTTCAGCGGCCAGACGCACCAGCGTCTCGCGATCACTCGGGTTCTGGCCGTCGGTGAAATAAGCGCGCAGCAAGCGTTTCTTGAGCTCGATCTGACGCCCTTCCTGCAACGCCCAAAACAACAGACGGTGAGCATCAAAGGTGTTGTAGAAGTGGCTGCGTTTTTCCAGTTCGAACTGGAACCCGATGGCCTGACCACGGGCCATCAGCATCTCTTTACCGGAGGCGACTTCCTCGGCGCTGCGCCCGTATTTGCGCATCATGTGCTTGACCGCGTTTTCGCCTTCGATCGGCATGTCCGGGTTCAACTCGAAGGGCTTGAAGGTCAGTTCGACCGGGACCTCACCGGCCAGGTTGTCGATGGCTTGCTCCAGTGCCGTCGCGCCCAAGGCGCACCACGGGCAGACCACATCGGAGACGAAATCGATGGTGACGGACTGAGTCATGACTGCCCCTCCGCCAGTTGTTTTCGGTATTGGGTGGTGGTGATCCCGGCATAGCCCCAGTTATCGGTGTCGACTTCTTCGATCACGATGTGGGTCAGGTCCGGGCGTTTGTTGAGAACCCGCTCCAGGGTTTCAGTGATTTCGGCGATCACCTGAGCTTTCTGCTCCGAAGTGACGCCGTCGCGGGTAATACGCACGTTGACGAAGGGCATGGCTGTACTCCTCAGATCAAATTAAACGGGAGGCGCACAGCCCCCCCGCGGTTACCAAGCGGGTTATTCCACGCTGTTGGACAGGACTATATTTGTGCTTGAAACACTGATAAATACGTTATATTGCACTTCACTTGATACATGGTGTAATCAATCATGCGACGCCAATTCGACGATGTTCTGCTGGGCAGCATCGAGCTGTTTTGCCTGGCGGCGGAGGTTGGCAGTTTCACTGGCGCAGCCCTGACGGCCGGAGTCACGCCGGCGGCGGTGAGCCGATCCATATCGCGCCTGGAGGAGCGCCTCGGTGCGCGGCTATTCGTGCGTACGACCCGGAGCATTCGCCTGACCGAGGGTGGCCGCGTTTACTACCGGCAATGTCGCAGTGCGCTGAATCAGATGGTCGAAGCCGAGCGTGAGCTGATGGGGCAGCAGCAGGTGCCCACCGGTATCTTGCGCATCAGCATCCCTACCACCTATGGGCATCACCGCATTTTGCCTTTGCTGCCAGAGTTCCGTCGGCGTCATCCTCAGGTGCAGGTGCACATTCATCTGAGTAACCGCAACATCGATTTCGTCGACGAAGGCTATGACATGGCCATCCGCGTGCGTGCCCAGCCGGATTCCGGTCTGGTTGCCCGGCACCTGGAAGACGCCGCGCTGGTGGTGGTGGCGACGCCCGAATACCTGGTCCGGGCCGGCGTACCGCAAAATCTCGACGATCTGGCGCGGCACGACTGCATCCAATACGAGCTGCCGAGCAACGGCCGACGCATCCCTTGGCTGTTCAACGACCAGGGCGCCCCCTGCGAAATTCTCGCCCAGAGTGCCTATGTCTGCTCGGACGACGTGCTGGGCGGCGTCACCCTCGCCAAGAACGGTGCCGGCCTGTTCCAGACCTACCGCTTTATTGTCGAGCGCGAGCTGGCGGATGGTACGTTGGTGGAGGTTTTGGCCGACTACGGCGGACGATCACGGCCGTTCAACCTGTTGTATCCACATGGGCGCCACGTGCCGCTGCGCCTAAGGGCGTTTATCGACTTTTTGATGGAGAAGCTGAAAGGTTGGAATGTCTGAGGGTTGCGGTGTGTCCTCATTGTCCACTTCACCTACTTTTTACTCTTGTCGACTCGGCCGGCTTGAAGACGTTGGCGACGATGTTCGTCCCCATGTTTCGGGCGCGATAAGTAACGCGTTCGATCAGCACACCCTTGTTGTTGGGGTATCTGAAATAGCAGAACCGGCGCATCAAACAGCTGCACATCCTCCGACCGTGCCGATCGGGCACGGCGGCGGATGACATGTAGCAGGTAAAACGGGCATGAAGATCTATGTCATCTCAAAAGGAACAGTATTTGCACAAAATCTTCGGAGTTTCTCTGACGAGTTCCTCCATCAACTCGCGCGCGCTGTCGTGACGAATCAGAGAAACGGATTGCCCTGCTGACAGAGAAACGAAATCATCGTGACCTTGAATCAACGCCGCTTTTCCGAGATTCCCCATGTACCAAGCCTGGACAGGATAAGGCGCGATTTTTGAGCTCCCGCCACTCATCTCGGAAGTCATTCTGTTTGGAAGGCTCCTCGCCAAGCGCCCAGTGAAGGCTTTCGTCAGCGTCGTGGATTCCGAATGACTTGCACATAGGGCTTTGCGATGCGGCAAACTCGCCGCTGACTCTTTGCAGGCAAGAAACGCAGTGCCTATCTGAACGCCGTGAGCCCCCAACGCCAAGGCTGCCGCCACACCGCGCGCATCCGCTACGCCACCGGCAGCGATTACGGGGATCCTCACCTGGTCGACGACCTGGGGAATCAAGGAAAAAGTGCCCGTAAGCGACTCTTCAGCCGGTCTCAAGAACGACCCTTTATGTCCACCGGCTTCGAACCCTGACGCAACAATGCAATCGACGCCCGCAGCTTCCAATGCTATTGCTTCCTGCGCAGTGGTTGCCGTCCCCATCGTCAAAATACCCAATGACTTGCAGGCAGCAATAATGGCGGCAGGCGGAATGCCGAAAACAAAACTGAAGACGGGTGGTTTGATTTCCAGCATTGCATCTAACTGCTCGCCCAGATCAGGGATAAAGCGCTCAGGCTTGGCCGAAACTTCCGTTCCAAGTTCCGCATAATACGGACGCAAAAGCTCACCTGCTTGATGAACGTCTTCGGGGCTTGATCCCATCTCTTCACCGTTAGACATCCAAAGGTTGATGGCAAACGGTTTACCCGTAGCAGTACGAATCCGCCGTGCCACTTCTATCATTTGTTCAGGCTCGAGTGACTGCATACCAAATGACCCTAAGCCTCCGGCATTGGATACAGTACTGACCAGTTCAACGGACGAGGGACCGCCACCAAAGGGACCTTGAACAATGGGAATCTTAATACCCAACAGTTTTGTTGCGGGCGTGTTGTACCACATCGACATCAACTCCGTTTACCGACGTATTCACCGTCGGGAAAGTTCATTTGGCTTGGACTACTTCTAATACGTGGACCTGTTCGGAGCGTCACTAGCGTAGAGGAAAACCGAGAAGCGCCGATGTTTTGCTGATCAACTTTAGAGCCAATTAATAGCGATTTCTGGCCATTTTCTGACGAGATAGCGAGACACTTATTAATCAGCTTCCGGCGACCGATAGTGTGCCCCTATAATCATCGAGACTCCCTGGCTCCAATTGTGCGAGCTATGGGCCAGATTGAAAGAGACAACAAGCGCTAACGGCGAGAAACTGTTTGCGACCCGCCGTGAAAACGCCGTAGATCCTGGAGCACTACTGTCACCCACCCCACGGAGGCCGAAAAGGAAGGTTCAGATGAGACTTGCACTGGTTGTTTTTGATGGGGTCCAGGCGCTGGATGTAGCAGGTCCACTCGATGTCTTCGCGGAAGCGAATTCATTCCTGCCGGAAGGTCAGCGTTATGACGTCTCAATGGTTGGGGTTCAGCCAGGAAATGTACGGTGCTCGAACGGGATGGAGATTGCCGTTCCCTATCACTATCAAAACTATCCGGGCCATTGCGACCTGTTGCTCGTGGCCGGTGGTCCGAGGATGCCGGACGCACGGCCAGAGGAAGGTTTTCTGGATTGGCTTCGGCGTCAGGCGGACGGTTCGCGGCGATTTGGATCGGTGTGCAATGGCGCGTTTCTGTTAGGTCATGCCGGCTTGCTGGATGGACGCGAAGTGACCGCACACTGGAATGATGTTCAGCGGCTGGAAGATCAATTCCCTCTTACCTTCATCCGGCCGGACAAAATTTTCGTACGCGATGGAGATCTTTTCACCTCTGCAGGCGTATCGGCAGGCATTGATTTATGCCTGTCTTTGGTCGCTGAAGACTGGGGCAACGAACTGGCGGTAACCGTCGCAAAACGCCTGGTTGTGTATATCCACAGGGAGGGCGGACAGTCACAATCGAGCCCATTCCTGGCCTTGCGCCCCGAAGAGAACTCGATCGTCACTACGGTGATGCGCTATGTAACCGATCACATCGGCGAAGCGTTTTCGATGGACCAACTGGCAGATGCCGTATCGGTGAGCCGCCGCACTTTTTCGAGAATATTTTCCAAATACGCGGCTGTTACGCCTGCTGTTTTCGTCGAACAAGTGCGGGTTGATCACGCTCGAAAAATGCTCGAAGACACAGACACCCCACTAAAAACCATTGCATTTAATTGTGGCTTTCATAATTCAACTCATATGCGCATGATTTTTTCACGGCGCTTGAATACCACACCGAAAGAATATCGGAGCAACTTCAGAAGTACTGAGAAAAGCGCAAAAACAATAGACATGGAGATCTCGCAATCGATCACACATACCACAAAAAAATCGAAGCGGCATAAAATAGCAATCGCCAGCGAATAATCACCCATTTGGCGGCGCTCGATACACAACGATGGCACCGACACTCATTCACATCAAGTTTATAAAGCATCGATTTCAGGCCAGACTCAATCACTTTCCGGTCAAATACGAGCGGGTCTTGTTCGTGCGGACGCTTGGCCGAAAATCGACTTTTATTGGCCTTGAACAGCAACACCTACTACCTGTCTGAAGTTACTTTTTCGTTAGCATTGCTCTAACTATTCGAGGACAGAGAAACGAGGAGTTAACGATGCAAAGCCAAAAAACTTCAGTCTTACATGGCGGCAACGCCTCCTATGTCGAAGAGTTATATGAGCGGTTTCTCGTTGACTCCTTGGCCGTTTCAGATCAATGGCGCACCTATTTTGAATCACTTCGTCTGCCCCTCGGAGAGGGCGGGCTTCAGATAGATGACATCGCACACGCGCCGATAATTGAGCAATTTGTGCAGCTTGCGCGACGTGCCGGGCGCAAGGCTTTGTCGGTAGCTGCGCCAGACCTGGAAACTGCTCGCAGACAGTTGGCAGCTCAATCATTAATCGCAGCCTTTCGAATGGTCGGCGCACGTCGGGCCGACCTTGATCCTCTGCGATGGGCTCCATTACCTCCCATGCCGGAGCTGTCGCCGGTGTTTCACGGACTGGATAGCGCCGACTTGGCAAAAAAAATCGAGCTACCAGGCAATCCATTCTGGAAAGGCGAAGCGTCTATCGCTGACCTGGTATCCGCGTTAGAGGCAACGTACTGCGGAACGTTAGGCACAGAGTTCACGTACCTGAGCGACCCGTTGCAACGCGATTGGTGGCAGAACCGTCTTGAGTCCACACGATCAAAACCGGCGCTCGGTCCCGAGAAAAAACTTCGCATTCTTGAGCGCCTTTCGGCAGCGGAAGGGTTCGAGAAATATCTACATATCCGGTACACCGGGCAAAAACGATTTTCTCTGGAAGGCGGTGAGTCCTTGATCGTCCTTCTGGATGAGCTCATCAGCCATGGTGCTAAAAATGGTGTATGCAATGTCGTCATGGGCATGGCCCACCGTGGTCGTTTAAATGTTCTGGTGAACACGGTTGGTAAGCCACCGGCTTATCTGTTCGATGAGTTTGATAACAAGGCTGCGAATGTTCTGCCGGCGGGTGACGTGAAGTACCACAAGGGGTTCACGGGGAACATAAAGACGGAAAACGGCGCGGTGAAAGTCGTGCTGGCCTTCAACCCTTCTCACCTGGAAATCGTCAACCCGGTTGTTCAAGGAATGGCTCGGGCTCAAAGCGAGGAGTTTGAAGCCTCCCAGCGTGGGCGCGTGCTGCCGGTGGAAATCCATGGCGATGTGGCGATTTCCGGACAGGGTATTGTCATGGAAACCCTGAGTCTGAGTTACACCAAAGGGTATGGCACCGGAGGAACGGTGCATATCGTTGTGAACAATCAGATTGGCTTTACCACTTCTGACCCACAAGAAACCAGGTCCTCATTTTTCTGTACTGACATTGCAAAAATGATTGAGGCGCCGGTCTTGCACGTAAACGGTGATGATCCTGAGGCCGTTGTCAATGCGGTACAGCTCGCCCTTGATTTCCGCAAAGAGTTTGGCAAAAGCGTAGTCATCGACCTGGTCTGCTTCAGGCGGCACGGCCATCAGGAGCAAGACACACCCAACATTACTCAGCCACTGATGTACCGATCGATCGGTGCCCATCCGGGCATCCGTCAAATCTATGCAAATAAGCTGGTCGCTTCAGGACTGGTGACTGACGAGCAGGTTTTGTCCATCGCGCACGCTTACCGCGACGGTCTGGAAAATGCTCAGTCTGACGCGATAAATGAAAGTACGGAAGACACCTCACTGGCCGTACACACGGCTCAACATCACTCACAAAGTCCGACTACCAGCTTTTACTCGGCACCGACACTCGAGCAAATTAAAGCGCTGGCTGCCCGAATCTCCGAGCTTCCTGCGGATTTCAAGTTGCACCCTCTTGTCTCCAAGGTCATCAATGGCCGGCACGAGATGGCAATAGGCGCAAAGCCGTTGGATTGGGGCATGGGGGAACACCTTGCTTTCGCATCCGTGTTGTCCGCTGGTGTCGATGTCAGACTGAGTGGGGAGGATTGCGAGCGAGGCACTTTCAGCCATCGGCACGCCGTCTTGAATCCGCAGAATCGTGAGATACGTGGACAGGGTAAATATCGGCCCCTGGATCATGTTGCCCCAGGGCAGCAAGGCAATTTCACGGTCATCAATTCGGTGTTATCCGAAGCTGCGGTCCTGGCCTTTGAATACGGTTACACCATTGCTCGTCCCGACACATTTGTTCTGTGGGAAGCTCAATTCGGAGATTTCGCCAACGGCGCGCAGGTCGTCACTGACCAGTTCATTGCCGCTGGCGCTGCCAAATGGGGTCAGCAAAGTGCATTGACCCTGTTGTTGCCTCACGGGCAAGAAGGTCAGGGTCCGGAACACGCTTCAGCCAGACTGGAGCGATACCTGCAATTATGTGCGCAAGACAACATGCGGGTTTGTCAGCCGACGACGCCGGCTCAGTTCTTCCATTTGCTACGACGTCAGGCTTTGCATTCCGCCCCTAGGCCATTGATTGTGATGACTCCGAAATCCTTGTTGAGGCATCCCGAAGCTGTGAGCGAGCTAGAAGAGTTTTCTCAGGGATCTTTTCAGGAAGTCATTGGAGAGATGCATACCACTCCTGCGGAACAGGAAAAGGTGACCCGTGTGATCGCCTGTTCCGGAAAAATTTACTATGAACTGTTGGCACACCGCCGTGCTGCCAATGCTGAACATATCGCTTTGGTTCGACTGGAACAGCTCTTTCCTTTTCCTTACGAGGCGCTGGCTGATGAGCTCGGTCGTTACAACAACTTGAAATCGATGGTGTGGTGCCAGGAGGAATCCCGCAATCAGGGTGCGTGGAGTTTCGTCGATGATTATCTGCGTGACATTACCCCGGAATCGGCCTCGCTTCGTTACGCGGGACCACCACCGGGTGCATCCACGGCGCCTGGCAATATGACGATGCACCTTGAGCAACAACGGCTGGTCATTCAAAGCGCGTTTTCTTAGGGAACACTCTCGCGCCCTCTCGTCGCCATCGTGGTGTCGAGAGGGAGTCGCCAGGCTTGTCGCAAGAGGTGATCAACGCGTAAGTTGGATGGGCTGCCATTTAAAACCGGTAGGAGTTGATCAATGCGCATCGCCTTGCTGTCCGATATCCACTTGTCCGTCAACGCATTACCTTTTCCCGATGTGGATGCCGATGTTGTAGTGCTCGCCGGAGACATCTCCCGACCGGCAGCGGCCATTGAGTGGGCCAAATCCTGCCCTGCTCCGGTCGTATACGTGGCAGGCAATCACGAGTTTTATGGCAGTGACCTGATCTCTACCTACGAGCACTTGAACAGGTTGTCGGAAGGCACACAGATCCACGTATTGGAACGTTCGGAGTATGTCCACAACGGTGTGCGGTTTTTGGGTTGCACCCTGTGGTCTGACTATCGTCTTTTCGATTCCGCAGAGGATCGGGCACAGGGCATTGATCTGGCGACGAAGGTCATTCGGGACTTCACCCACATAAAAATCTCCCCTGATTTTCAAGACCTGTTCACTCCAGCGATTTCCCAACTGGTTTTTTTACAGACAGTCGCTTGGCTGGAAGACTGCTTCACCAAAAACAGAACCATGCCCACCGTGGTGGTTTCCCATTTCGCACCGACACGGTTGAGCATAAGCCCGCTTTTCAGGCGTTCTCCGATTAATTCGAGTTTTGTTTCAGACCTCGAAGACCGGATCAAAGACTGGCAGCCGGCACTTTGGCTACATGGTCACACCCACGGGAGCTTTGACTATCGGGTGGGCAACACCCGCGTCATTTGCAATGCCCGGGGCTATGCAAAAAACGGCGTTAATGAAAACCCTGATTTTGATGACTCATACGTGATTGATCTGGATATCTGAGGCAACACCATCAGATCAACAGATCCAGCGTATCAAACAGTTCAACATCCTTTCCGACGAAACAGAGCGAACCGCTCTGGCCACCCATTATTCTGGATTCGCGAAATATGGACACGATCGACGCGTTGCGAATCTTTGTCAGTATCGATAAATCCGGCAGTCTGAGTGGTGCAGCACGCCAACATTCGCTGGCAACCTCGACAGTCAGTGGTGCCTTGCAGCAGTTGGAGCAGAACGCAGGGGTGCGGCTGATCACGAGGTCCACTCGGCGACTGAGCTTCACTCACGAGGGCCGACAATTCCTGTGTGAGGCAAGAAAGATATTGGCCGTGTGGGACGCCACACTTGAGGGCGTCAAAGAGGGGCCGTTGACAGGACTCATCCGCTTCACGACCACTCAGGATTTTGGCAGCGAAGTGGTTGCTCCCTTGATCGACAGTTTTTTGGAGTTGCATCCCGGCATTCGTTTCGACCTGCTATTGGCCGAAGACGTGCTTGATCTGGTTCAGAACCATCTGGACTTCGCGTTACGTCACGGCCCCTTGTCCGATTCTTCGCTCAGGGCTCGACTACTGGTTTCAGGACGTCGAGTGATTTCTGCGGCTCCGACCTATTGGGCCGCTCATGGCAAACCGACTTGCCCTCAGGATTTGCCGCGTCACAACTGCTTAGTGATCTCGCGACCAGACCGCTCATTTTCAACCTGGTCATTTACCGAGGGCGGTAAACGGCTGAGGGTGAAGGTGTCGGGGAATCGGATGGCCAACAATGGCGGAGTGCTCCGACAGTGGGCCATCAAAGGCTACGGTGTTGTCATGAGTCCGTTATGGAATATCCGCAAAGAACTGCAAGCCGGTGTGCTGTCGACTGCCCTGGAGGGGTTTCTTCCCGATGAGGCTAACCTGTATGCCGTTACCGCTGAAGGTGTGGCGAGTCGTCGGGTCACCGCGTTCCTCGACTTTCTCGCGCGGGAATTGGCAGGATTTGCGTAGCCCGGCTTATTCCAATCCGTGGATTCCATTCATTTGGGAACACAAATCCATTTACTCGGTACCTTTTCTCATCTTCAAAACTGATTTTATTTTTCGCAAATCGCGAAAGGTGATATCGACTTTGACCGGCTTATCGTCCCTCCAAAAACACCTGAAACTGTACCTCATTAAATCGGGTTAGCTCGTAACCCTACTGAGGAACATGATCATGCCAGTTACCGCCAAAGCCGCCGTTATCCACGGATACGGTGCCCCAGAAGCCCTGAAGTTTGAAGAGATCGAGATTGCCGAACCGGGCGACGATCAAGTACTGGTGCGCAACACCGTAATCGGCGTGAATTTCGTTGACGTCTACTTCCGTCGTGGCACGCTGCCTGTACCGCAGTTCCCTATGATTGTCGGTGACGAGGCCGCTGGGATCGTCGAAGCCGTTGGCCGAAATGTCACCTCGGTCAAGGTCGGAGACCGAGTGATTTATGGCGATAGCCACATCAACTTCGGCGCCTATGCCAGCAAAAAGCTGCACCTGGCCGATCGGGTGATGGTCATCCCCGAAGGCGTCACCGACGAGCAGGCTGCAGCCAGTTTTCTCAAGGGCCTGACCGCGCGTTATCTGGTGAAAGAAGTCGTGGCACTCAAGCCGGGCGACACCATTCTTTACCACGCGGCCGCTGGCGGCGTTGGGCAGATCTTCGTGCAGTGGGCCAAGTCATTGGGGCTGCGCGTATTCGGCACGGTGTCCACTGACAGCAAGGCTCAAGTCGCGCACGATGCGGGTTGCGATGAGGTCATCAACTACACCACGGAAGACTTCGTTGCCCGTGTTCTCGAGCTGACTGGCGGCGTAGGTGTGAACGCGGTATTCGATTCCGTGGGCAAGGACACCTTTCTCGGCTCACTGGCCGTACTCAAACCACGCGGTACGCTGGTGCAGTTTGGCAAAGCGTCTGGTTTCCCGGAACCGTTCGACCCTTTCTTGCTGATGCCAAAAGCACTGTACCTGACGTGGGCGATCCTGCCGCACTACACCTCGTCAGTGGAGGATTTCAAAATGGCTGCCGCCGACCTGCTGGGGGCCATTCAATCGGGCATCCTCAAAGTCGATCCGAGCCACGTCTATGCGTTCGAACAGGTCGTGCAAGCGCACCAGGATCTTGAAGAACGACGCACGACCGGTTCTGTGGTGATGCGCGTTTAGCCGATCACGGATCACCCGCCAGTAAAGATGTGCAAACGACGCGGCAGCCCCTACTCAATCATGAGGCTGCAGCTACACCTTGAGTTATGTCCCTGGGGCACCCATGAACACCAAACTGAACCAACTGATTTCGCTGGAAGCCATCAGAAATTTACGAGTCCTCTACTGCCACCATTTGGACAGTGGCCGGATCGACTCGCTCACGAAGCTATTCACCGAAGATGGCATTCTCCAAGTGGATCGAGGCTGCTGGAGAGGTCGTGAAGAGATCCACGCCGGCCTGTCTATAGCCTTCGCCGAGTACGACGTCGAACTGCGCGGCGCCTACCCGTTCGTTCACCTGGTTTCCAACCAGTGGGTTGAACTACTGGACGAAAACCACGCCGAGGGACGCTGCCACATGCAGTTCTTGGCGACCGAACGAGCCGTCGAGGTAAACCCACTGATACTCATGGGCATCTATGCCGACGAGTACCGCCGGGTCGATGGTCAATGGCTGATCAGCCGCACACGCCTGGACGTCATCTGGCCAAAGCCCGACATCGCTGGTGGTGAACCCGGCAACGGCCTCGTGCTGCCGTCCTGACCTCCTCCACGCTGTCTTTGTTATTTGGTGATTTACATGTCTGCACTCTTTTCACCCGTCCACATCGGCCCCTATGCCGTCGCCCATCGCGTCGTGATGGCCCCGCTCACCCGCCTGCGTGCAATGGAAAGCGGTATCCCGGGCGACCTGATGGTCGAACACTATGCACAACGCGCCAGCCAGGGCGGTCTGATCATTGCCGAATCCACAGCGGTGTCGATTCGCGGTCGATCCTATCTGGGCGCGCCCGGCATCTATACCGACGAACAGGTCGCCGGCTGGAAGAACGTCGTTGATGCGGTTCATGCAAAAGGCGGCCGAATCTTCCTGCAAATGTGCCACTCAGGCCGTCAGTCGCACCGCGACCTCCAGCCCGGTGGCGATGAACCACTTGCACCTTCCGCCCTCTCCTTTGACGGCATGGCTCTTACCAAGAGCGGCTGGCAGCCGGTTTCGATGCCTCGTGAGATGACCCTGGACGAGATCAGCGTCGCGATCGAAGAGTTTCGCCTGGGCGCCACGCGCGCACTCGCTGCCGGCTTCGACGGCGTCGAGATCCACGGTGCGAACGGTTATCTGATCGATCAGTTCATCCAGGATGGTACGAACCTGCGTACCGACACCTACGGTGGCCCGGTGGAAAACCGTGTCCGTTTCCTCCTCGACGTGACCAAGGCAGCCATCTCGGTGTTCGGTGCAGATCGCGTGGGTGTGCGCCTTTCGCCGGCCGGCGAATTCGGAGGCATGGCGGACAGCAATCCGATGGCGACCTTCGGCTACGCTGCCGGTCAACTCAACCCATTGGGCGTCGCCTACCTGCACATTATCGAGCCCCGCGTAAAAGGCGAGGTGAATATTCGCGAAGGCGGAGCGCCGGTGGCTGCACAGCATCTGCGAGCGATATTCAACGGCCCGATCATCGCCGCCGGTGGCTTTGATGCCGAGTCGGCTGCCGCTGCGGTCCGAGATGGAGACGCCGACCTGGTCGCCTTTGGCCGAGACTTCGTCGCCAACCCTGATCTGCCGCATCGCGTGCAGAACGGCCTGCCGCTGAATGCCTACGACCGCAGCACGTTCTACACCAGCGATCACCGCGGCTACAACGACTACCCGTTCGCTACGGTTTAAATCCTGCATGCAGGCCGACTGACGCTGTGCAGGTCAGTCGGTCGGTCGGTAAGGGCATGACACTAGACCTGTAGATACCGTCTTGAACCTCATCGCGCAATAGCGATGTTTGGGTCAAACGGTATGACTGATTTGAGCACGCCATAAACCAGATGCAACAGCTTGCGCATCGCAGCACAGATGATCTGTTTGGGAGCCTTCCCTTTGGCTTTCAGACAATCCACGCTTGTGGACTCGCCCCTATCAGCGCGTTGCTCGACGAGGTAACGCCATTTCGCTCCTACCGGTGCTGATCAATCCAGCGCTGCAAAGCAGACTTGATCACCTCAGCGACATGCCGCTGGAGCACATCAGCCTTAGCCTTAGCTCGGACAAGATTGCATTACAACTTTGTAATTGTGCTGTTCGTCGGCTGTTTGAGTTGCCTTGTTACTGTGAACTCACTGCCAAACAACAGGCAGCCCACCGTAACCAGGGAGATACTGCCATGAAACTGTTCATCCTCGGGTTCACCACCCTCCTCGCCGCCGGTTCAGCCTTCGCCGATACCACCGGCACTACCGGCACCACCGACACCTCGGCGGTGATCCACGACGAGACCGGATTCTTCGTCCACATGGACATTGCGAAAGTCATATCCATGACTGACATCTCGGACCAATGCGGCGTAATTCCGGCCCGTCTCGATTACCTGGATCATCAGGGTCGGGAACATGTGCTGGACTATCGGGTTCAAGGACGCTGCACGAACGAAAACTGATGAGATGCTTTCATATGACTGTCCGGGAGCGGGCAATACGCAACACAACCTGATGACTGGGCTAAACTTGCGTGTAGCCTGCTCGCGGCTTTCAGGTCCGTTTTTTGTGGATCGAATACCGAAACTGAACCAGGGTAATTCTTATGAACATCCTTGTAGTGGAAGACGAACCCAAGGCGGGCAATTACTTACTCAATGGTCTGCAGGAGCAGGGATACTCCGTCAGCCTGGCCCGCGATGGCGTTGATGGTTTACACCAGGCCCTGGAAATGTCTTTCGACGTCATCGTGCTGGATGTGATGATGCCGAAGATGGACGGCTGGGAAGTGCTGCGCCGCCTGCGCAAGGAAGCCGACACGCCGGTACTGTTCCTGACCGCGCGGGATGACATCGCCGACCGAATCAAAGGCCTGGAACTGGGGGCCGACGACTACCTGATCAAACCCTTTTCTTTCGCCGAACTGGTCGCACGCCTGCGCACGCTGACCCGCCGAGGTCCGACCCGGGAAGAAGAGCAACTACAGATCGCTGACCTGCAGATTGATGTAATCAAACGCCGCGTCACCCGCGCCGGCGTGCGAGTAACGCTGACAAACAAGGAGTTTGCATTGTTGCACCTGCTCGCCACGCATCAGGATCAGGTGCTGTCTCGTTCACTGATCGCCTCCCGGGTCTGGGATATGAACTTTGACAGCGACACCAACGTGGTGGACGTGGCTGTGCGACGCCTGCGCTTGAAAATCGACGACCCTTTCCAGCTGAAGCTGATCCACAGTGTGCGGGGCATTGGCTACCGCTTTGATACGCAACCATGAACCTTCGCCATTACTCCCTGACGCTGCGCCTGGCTGTGGTGTTTGCCTTGCTGGCCTTCGCCCTGCTGGCAACCACCGGCGTCGCACTGTACCGCGATCTTGAACGCGAACTGATACAACGCGACGAGTCCACCCTGGTCTACCGCGTAGATCAGCTGCGTAATTTTCTCAATGGCAGCAATACGCTGGAACTGATCAGGACCAAACCTGTGCTGTTTCAGAACATGCTGGGCAATCGCGAGTACGTACTCACTGTTGGCGTTTCAGGGGAAGCCCCTTTACTACAGGTCAATCCCAGAGATATCGAGATTCCCGACCTCACTCCCGTGGCAATGGACCACTCCCTGGCACTGACAGATGTACAGCATCTACCTGCCGTGAACGGTACCCCCTTCGCGGCCATCTCCGCGAGTATCGACTCGGGCAAACTGAAAATGACCATTGGCTGCCTGATGACCGAGCGAACCGCAGTGCTCGCCAGTTATCGTCTCAGCGTATACGTCCTCGCCGGTCTCGCGGCCATTGTCCTGGCGCTGGCTGGATATCTAATGGTTCACCGCGGTTTACTGCCCCTCAGACGCCTGGCGCATCAAGCCCACGGTATCGGCATTGGCAATCTGACAGAGCGACTCGACGGCCGAGGCGCCCCGAAGGAGTTGCTCCCGATGATCGACTCTTTCAACACCATGCTTGAGCGACTCGCCAAGGGTTTTGCGCAACTGAGCCAGGTCTCAACTGACATGGCCCACGAACTACGCACGCCCATCAACAACTTGCTGGGTGAAACCCAGGTCGCCATGCAGCAGAACCGCAGCATGGAACATTACCAGCAGTTGCTCGCCTCCAACGTCGAAGAACTCGAACGCCTGACACGCATGCTCGACAACATGCTGTTCCTCGCTCGTACTGACCCCGGTAGCGCTCGTGATCAGCGCCAGGAACTGAGCGCCGCCGACGAGCTGGAACGCGTAGCCGATTACTTTGAAGGTCTGGCCGCGGACGTCGATATCACCATCCGCACGGAGGGCGAGGGCCTTATCTGGGCCGAGCCAACGCTGCTACGCCGCGCCTTGGCTAACCTGTGTGCCAATGCGATTAAATATGGTGCACCTCATTCCGAACTGTTGATCCAGGCCACGCCGTCCGAGGATGGCATCAATCTGCGCGTGCGCAACTACGGAACAACCATCCCGGCGGAACACCTTCCAAGATTATTCGAGCGTTTCTACCGCGTTGATCAATCACGCGAGCGCTCCGCCCTGTCCAATGGCCTGGGGCTTTCGATCGTAGCCACTATCATGCAGCTGCATTGTGGCCGCTACAGCGTCACCAGCGAGAATGGCGTGACCTGTTTCGAGCTGTTTTTCCCCATGCGGGATCATCAAGAGCCTCAGGCCGGCTTTCAAACCGGCCCAGACGCCCCTCGCCTCGGCATCGTTGCGAAGCGCCCCTCCCCCGGTTGACCTTCATCGAACTTCCACAGCAAGCTCGGTGGAGACCCATCCCCCACCGAGCACTTTGACGAGGCCGACACTGGCACTCAATTGTTGTGTCTGCAGGTCGAGGTGAGGGACTCTTAGGTTGATGTAGGACCTGTGTTGATGCAGTCCTGGACCTTTCATCTGCCGGCATTCGATCGGGTCGTCGTACTTGAATGGCGTCTTTATCAGATCTTTATTTCCCGCCCCCCAATTCTTTTAACAACTTACTAAACGTCCAACTAGGCTTGCCTCATCGCAGGAGGGAACGCCATGGACTTCTATTTTTTGCTACTCGGTGCACTGTTTTTCATCATTCTGGTCGGCTTGGCGCATGGCTGTGCGGCGCTTAACAGGAGACGGTCATGACGGGTTTCTATCTGTTCGGCGGCCTGATAGCAGCCGGTTTGCTGGTTTATCTCATCGCCGCGCTGCTGTTTCCGGAGGACTTCCTGTGACTATTCAAGCCTGGGTCCTGCTCGGGGCCTTTCTTCTATCGCTGGGCATTCTGGCCTGGCCCCTTGGACGTTGGCTGACCACCGTGATGGAGGGCAAATTTGCCTTTGGTTCACGCATCGAGTCGCCGCTGTATCGCCTGGCTGGCGTCAAGCCTGAAACGCAGATGGGCTGGCTTCAGTACGCACTCGCCCTGATCCTGTTCAACGCCCTCGGATTGTTGGCGGTGTATGCCTTGCAACGGTTGCAAGGTGTCCTGCCGTTCAATCCGCAGGGGTTTGCTGCCGTCACGCCCGACTCGTCGTTCAATACTGCGGCCAGTTTTGTCACCAACACCGACTGGCAAGGCTACAGCGGCGAATCAACGATGAGTTACCTGACCCAGATGCTCGCGTTGACGGTGCAGAACTTTCTGTCCGCCGCCACCGGCATTGTGGTGGCGATTGCCCTGATTCGCGGGTTCGCACGCCACAGCGCGGACAGCATTGGCAATGCCTGGACCGACCTCACCCGCATCACGCTGTGGGTGTTGTTGCCGCTGTCGCTGATATTCGCGCTGTTCTTCGTCAGCCAGGGGGCGATCCAGAATCTTGACCCCTATAAGGAAGTCACGACGATGGAGGTCATGCAGTACCAGGCGCCCGTGCTCAATGCCGCCGGCCTGCCGACCCTCGATGCTCAGGGCAATCCGGTGACTGTAGCCAGCAGCACTGACAAGCAGACCATCGCGATGGGGCCGGTCGCCTCGCAAGAGGCGATCAAGATGCTCGGCACCAACGGTGGCGGCTTCTTCAACGCCAACTCGGCACACCCCTACGAGAACCCGACAGCGCTCACCAATTTCCTTCAACTGATCGCGATCTTCCTGATCCCGACGGCACTGTGTTTCGTCTTTGGCCACGTCGTCGGTGACATACGCCAAGGCTGGGCGCTGCTGGCGACGATGACGATCATCTTCGTGATCGCCGTGGTGGCCGTCACTCATTACGAACAACTCGGCAATCCACAGTTTTCCGCGCTGGGCATCGATACGGCGGCGGGCAACATGGAAGGCAAGGAATTGCGCTTCGGCATCAGCGCCTCAAGCCTGTTCGCAGCCGTGACGACAGCAGCCTCATGCGGTGCGGTCAATGCGATGCACGACTCGTTCACTCCGCTGGGCGGTGCGGTGCCGCTGGTGCTGATGCAACTCGGTGAGGTGGTGTTCGGCGGCACCGGCTCGGGCCTGTACGGCATGCTGGTGTTCGCCATCCTCGCGGTGTTTATCGCCGGCCTGATGATCGGCCGTACACCTGAATACCTGGGCAAGAAGATCGAAGCCTTCGAGATGAAGATGGTCGCCATTGCGATTCTGGTGACGCCGCTGCTGGTGCTGTTCGGGACCGCCATCGCGGTCATGGCCGAGGCCGGCAAGCTGGGGATCGCCAACCCCGGCGCCCATGGCTTTTCGGAAATCCTCTACGCCTTCACCTCGGCGGCCAACAACAACGGCAGTGCCTTCGCCGGTCTGTCGGCCAACACTCCGTTCTACAACACGATGCTGGCGATCGTCAGCTGGTTTGGCCGCTTCGGCGTCATCGTGCCGGTGCTCGCGGTCGCTGGCAGCCTCGCCGCGAAGAAACGCCTGGCGGTGACCGGCGGAACGATGCCCACCCACGGGATGCTGTTCGTTGTTCTGTTGATTGGCACGGTGTTGCTGGTCGGCTTGCTGAACTATGTGCCGGCGCTCGCGCTGGGGCCCGTCGTCGAACACCTCATCATGATCAAGTGAGACCACGAACATGACACGCAAAGCGTTCTCCTTGTTCGACCCGAAACTGATAACTCCGGCCATGGTCGAGTCTGTGCGCAAACTCAGCCCCAGAATCCAGTGGCGCAATCCGGTGATGTTCGTCGTCTACATCGGCGCGATCATCACCACCGGCCTGTGGGTCCAGGCCCTCAGCGGCAAGGGTGAGGCCAGTACCGGGTTCATCCTCGCGATTGCCTTATGGCTGTGGTTCACCGTGCTGTTCGCCAACTTCGCCGAAGCGCTGGCTGAAGGCCGCAGCAAGGCCCAGGCGGCCTCCCTGCGCGACCTGAAAAAGCAAACCTGGGCCAAGAAACTGCACGAACCGCACTACGGCGCCGAGTGGCAACTGGCTCAGTCGAGTGACCTGTGCAAAGGCGATGTGGTGGTCGTTGAGGCTGGCGATCTAGCGGACTCGGTGATCCCCGCCGACGGCGAAGTGATCGAAGGTGCCGCTTCGGTGGACGAGTCGGCCATTACCGGCGAATCGGCCCCGGTGATACGTGAGTCTGGCGGCGACTTCTCGGCAGTGACCGGCGGCACGCGGGTGCTCTCGGACTGGATCGTCATCCGCGTGACCACCAACCCTGGCGAAACCTTCGTCGACCGCATGATCGCGATGGTCGAGAACGCCAAACGGCAAAAGACCCCGAATGAAATCGCCCTGTCGATCCTGCTGGTCGCGCTGACCATCGTGTTCCTCGGCGTGACGGTGACACTCTTGCCCTTCTCCCTGTTCGGGGTTGCGGCAGCCAAGTCCGGGGCGCCGGTGTCGATCACCGTGCTCATCTCACTGCTCGTGTGCCTGATTCCCACAACCATCGCCGGGCTGCTGTCAGCGGTCGGTGTGGCGGGCATGAGTCGCATGATGGAAGCCAACGTGATCGCCACCTCCGGCCGGGCCGTGGAGGCCGCCGGTGATGTGGATGTGCTGCTGCTCGACAAGACCGGGACCATCACCCTCGGCAACCGTCACGCCTCGGCGTTTTTACCGGCGCCGGGCATCAAGGAGGCGGAACTGGCGGATGTGGCGCAGCTCGCGTCCCTGGCCGACGAAACGCCTGAAGGGCGCAGCATCGTGGTCCTGGCCAAACAACGGTTCAACCTGCGAGAACGCGATATCGCTGCGCTCCACGCGCACTTCGTACACTTTTCAGCGCAGACCCGCATGAGCGGTGTCAACCTGGATGACCGGCAACTGCGCAAGGGTGCCGGCGAAGCGATCGTGCGGCATGTCCAGAGTCTGGGCGGGCAGTTTCCAGAGGCGGTACAGACCGTCGTCGAAGAAGTGGCGCGTCGGGGCAGTACGCCGCTGGTGGTCGCCGACGGGGCCAAGGTGCTGGGTGTCATCGAACTCAAGGACATCGTAAAAGGCGGCATCAAGGAGCGCTTCGTCGAACTACGTCGCATGGGGATCAAGACGGTCATGGTGACGGGCGACAACCGGGTCACCGCCGCCGCCATCGCCGCCGAGGCCGGTGTCGACGACTTTCTTGCCGAAGCGACACCCGAACAAAAGTTGCAGCTGATCCGCAGCTATCAGGCCGAAGGCCGGCTGGTGGCCATGACCGGCGACGGCACCAACGACGCCCCGGCACTGGCGCAGGCGGATGTTGCCGTGGCGATGAACTCCGGGACTCAGGCTGCCAAGGAAGCCGGCAATATGGTGGACCTGGACAGCAACCCGACGAAATTGATCGAGGTGGTGGAAACCGGCAAACAGATGCTGATGACCCGTGGCTCGCTGACCACCTTCTCGATTGCCAACGACATCGCCAAGTATTTCGCGATCGTGCCGGCGGCCTTCGTCACCACCTACCCGCAGCTCGCGGCACTCAACATCATGGGCCTGACGAGCCCGAACTCAGCGGTGCTGTCGGCGGTGATTTTCAATGCGCTGATTATCATTTTCCTGATTCCCCTGGCGCTCAAAGGCGTGAAATACCGCCCGGTCGGTGCAGCCCTGCTGCTGCGCCGCAACCTGTTGATCTACGGGCTGGGTGGGGTGATCGTTCCATTTATTGGCATAAAGATGATCGACATGGCGTTAACCCTTGTCGGTCTGACTTGAGGGAGCACTGTCATGGTATCTCTGCTGCGTCCGGCGCTGACCCTGTTGATTGCACTGTCACTGATCACCGGACTGGCCTATCCGCTGGTCACCACCGGGATCGCCAGGCTGGTCTTTCCCCATCAGGCCGCCGGCAGCCTGGTCGAAAGAGATGGCAAAACCGTGGGCTCGCTGTTGATCGGTCAGGGCTTCAGTGATCCGAAATACTTCTGGAGCCGCCCTTCCGCCACCAGCCCCATGGCCTACAACCCGCTGGCCTCGGGAGGCTCGAACCTGGGACCGCTGAACCCGGCACTCGCAGATGCAATCAAGGGTCGCATCGACGCGTTGCGCGCAGCTGATCCGGGCAACACCGCCACGGTCCCCGCCGACCTGGTCTACAGTTCCGCCAGTGGTCTTGATCCGCATATCAGCATTGCCGCAGCGCTGTATCAGGCGGGCCGGGTTTCGCGGGTACGCAACCTGCCCATCGAGAAGGTTCGTGATCTGATCAACGAACACTCTGACGGCATGCTGCTCGGGTTCCTCGGCGAGCCTCGGGTCAACGTATTGGCTCTGAACCTGGCACTCGACGCCGCACACTGAGCACTAACACGGTGAGCTTGATGGCCGAAGAACGTCCTGATCCGGACCAGCTACTGGCCCAGATTCGCGAAGAAGAAGCGCAAGCCAAACGCGGTCGGCTGAAGATTTTTTTCGGCGCCAGTGCGGGTGTCGGCAAAACCTACGCGATGCTGGCGGCCGCCCAGACCGCGAAGCTGCAAAGCATCGATGTGCTGATCGGCGTGATCGAGACCCACGGCCGCGCCGAAACCCAGGCACTGACAGCGGGTCTCGAACAACTGCCCCTCAAACAGATCGTCGACAAGAACCGCACACTGACCGAATTCGACCTGGACGCCACCCTCGCGCGCAAACCGGGCTTGATCCTGATTGACGAACTGGCGCACTCCAACGCCATTGGCTCCCGGCACCCAAAGCGCTGGCAAGACGTAGAGGAACTGCTCAGCGCCGGTATCGATGTCTGGTCGACGATGAATGTTCAGCACCTGGAGAGCCTGAACGACATTGTCGGCGGCATTACCGGCATTCGCGTCTGGGAGACCGTGCCCGACCATGTCTTCGACACCGCCGATGAAGTGGTCATCGTCGACTTGCCACCCGACGACCTGTTGCAGCGCCTGAAGGAAGGCAAGGTCTATCTGGCGCAACAGGCCGAGCGTGCGGTGCAGAATTTCTTTCGCAAAGGCAACCTGATCGCCCTGCGCGAACTGGCGTTGCGCCGAACTGCCGACCGTGTCGACAGCGACATGCTGCAGTACCGCCAAAGCAGTGCGGTCAAACCGGTCTGGGGAACCCGCGACTCGCTGCTCGCCTGTATCGGCCCCCATGAACAGGCAGAAAAAACCGTACGCTCGACGGCGCGCCTGGCCGCTCAACTCAGCGTGCCGTGGCACGCCGTGTATGTCGAAACCCCAGCGTTGCAGCGCCTGCCCGAGGCAAAGCGTCGTCGTGTTCTGGCGACCTTGAAACTGGCCCAGAACATGGGCGCACAGATCTCGACCCTGGCCGGTCAGGACATTGCCGAAACACTGGTCAAGTACGCACGGCAGTACAACCTCTCTAAAGTCGTGCTGGGCCGTGACGAACGTCCGCGTCACCGACTCTGGCGGCGGGTGCTTGCCGATCAGATTGGTGTGCTCGGTGCCGATCTCGACGTGATTCAGGTCTCGCTGCCGAGCAGCCAGCGCACGCAGGCCGAAACCACGTCCACGGCGAACGAGAACCCGGTCGCGTGGCAGGCCTATCTATGGAGCGTGGCGCTCTGTGCGGTGACGACCCTGGTGGCCATGCCCCTGTTCCAGGTGCTGGAACAGGCCAACATCGTCATGATCTTTCTGTTGGCCGTCGTCGCCGTCGCGGTGCGCTTTGGGCGCGGCCCGGCGATTCTGGCGGCCTTTGTGTCAGTCGGGGCCTTCGACTTCTTTTTTGTGTCGCCGCGTTTTTCGTTCGCCATTGCCGATATCCAGTACCTGGTGACCTTCAGTGTCATGCTGGTTGTCGCTCTGGTCATCGGGCAAATGACCGCCGGCCTGACCTTCCAGGCGCGGGTTGCGCAACGGCGCGAAGACCGCATGCGGGCGTTGTACGAGATGTCGCGCCTGTTGTCCGCCGCGCTGATGACCGAGCAGGTCGCCGAAATCGGCGCACGCTTTCTGACCGCCGAGTTTGGCGCGAGGTCGGCACTGCTGGTCGCTGACGACAACAATAAACTGCAAGCCCCCATGGTCACTGGGGACGCACCGCAAGTCGACTTTGCCATTGCCCAGTGGTCGTTCGATAAAACCGAACCGGCCGGATACGGCACCGATACGCTGCCCTCAAGCACAACGCTTTACCTGCCCCTGTCGGCGCCCATGCGGGTACGCGGGGTGTTGGCCGTGCAACCGCTAGACGCAACCCGGCTAGCGGTGCCAGAACAGCGACGCCTGCTCGACACCTGTGCGTCGTTGCTGGCCATCTCGCTCGAACGGATTCACTACATCCATGTAGCCCAGGACACGACGGTTCAGATGGAGTCCGAGCGGTTACGTAACTCGTTGCTTTCGGCTATTTCCCACGACCTGCGGACGCCTCTTTCAGTCATGGTCGGGCTCGCCGAAGCGCTCAAGCTGACCAGGCCGCCCTTGACCGGAGACGCCGCCGAGATCGCCACGGCGGTGGGTGAATCCGCGCTGCGCATGAATACGCTGGTCAATAACCTGCTGGACATGGCTCGCCTCGAATCTGGCAAGGTGGTGTTGAATCGTCAGTGGCAACCCATCGAAGACGTGGTCGGCAGCGCCCTGAGAGCTATCCATCCGATTCTGGGAGAGCGCTCGGTGCAGGTAGCACTGGAAGATGACTTGCCACCGGTGCGCATCGACGCCGTACTGATCGAGCGCATCCTCATCAACCTGATCGAGAACGCCGTCAAGTACACCCCGCCCGACACCGCCATCACTCTGGGAGCCAGCGCTACGCCCGAGAGCATCGAATTATGGGTCGCCGATGAGGGGCCGGGATTGCCCCACGGTCACGAAGAAGCGATCTTCAACAAATTCATGCGTGGCAAAAAGGAAAGCTCGATTCCCGGTGTCGGGCTGGGCCTGGCCATTTGCCGGGCCATTGCCCAGGCTCATGGAGGAACCATGCTGGGTATCACACGCCCGGAAGGCGGTGCGCGCTTCACATTGCGTCTGCCTCGCGAAGAGCCTCCGATCATCGAAGCGTTTGCGCAGCAGACTGACGAGGACCCACCATGAGCGAGCCCGTACTGCGTGTCCTGCTGATTGAAGACGAGAAGGAAATCCGCCGTTTTGTGCGGATGGCCCTGCAAGCCGATGGCCTGGAAGTGCATGAAGCCGATACCTTTCAGCGCGGCCTGATCGACGCGGGGACGCGCCGGCCGGACCTGATCGTGCTCGACCTGGGACTTCCTGACGGTGATGGTGTTGACCTCATCCGGGATCTGCGGACCTGGTCAGAGGTGCCGATCATTGTCCTGTCTGCCCGTGGCGCCGAGTCCGCCAAGATCCTCGCCCTGGACACCGGGGCTGACGACTACCTGGTGAAACCCTTCGGCACCGGAGAACTGCTCGCCCGCGTCCGCGCCCTGTTACGCAGGCGCGTGAAAGATGCCGAGAACCGCGCGGTTCTGGCCTTCTCCGACATCCAAATTGATCTGGATCGACGCGTCGTGGAACGCGCCGGTGCTCCTTTGCACCTCACACCGCTGGAATACCGTTTGCTGGTTCATCTGTGCTCGCATCCGGACCGGGTGCTGACGCACCTGCAGCTACTCAAAGCCGTATGGGGTCCTTCGCACACCACCGATACGCCGTACCTTCGGGTCTTCATGGGAGGCCTGCGCAAAAAAATCGAAGCAGACCCGTCGCAGCCACGACACCTCGTTACCGAAACGGGGATTGGTTACCGGTTTATTCCTTGAAGCCATCGAGCGGAATGCTGACGACAAAGACATCCTCAATCAGTTGACTCGCTTTCTTCCGGTTAAATCGGAGAGATTGTGGCAAGGGCACCAATCACGATGGTTAACGCCAGAAATCCACCCAGAAAAATTGCCATCTTCAACATCAGCCCTCCAGAATCATCAGTCTATGGTCGCACCGTCATTGTGAGGCGGGGGCTGGATTCGTTACAGAAGCAGACAGCAAAGAAAAATACGGATCAGTTCAACACACCGATACCGTCTATCACTGCTTGCCTCGATGAGGGCCCGCCACTGTCGCCCAAAGCAGAGCGTTGTGTAGGTCTGAGCAACAACTCACTGATTGAAGCCATGACGGCGAAGGCTCAGCTCGAAAAAGCGTTACGCCTGCCTAAAGCAACAGCCGAGAGAAATCACAGCACTCCAGCGCCAGTTGCGCCACGTTCTGGTTCAGCCCGAACTGGCGGTCGATGCGGTGCAGTGCGGTGCAGTGCAGTGCGGTGCAGTGCAGTGCAGTGCAGTGCAGTGCGGTGCAGTGCAGTGCAGTGCGGTGTAGCGAATCCGCGGCAATCCCTCAGAGTTTTTACACACTCCGGGTCGATTTCGGTCAGACGTAACAGGCAGGGACACGCGCCTTAACTAGAGCCCAGGACGATGCCTAACGGTCAAGATTCGGGTAATACAAACTCCTTTGATGCACCACCCCCGGCCAGATGCTGCGGATCACAGTTAAGGTGTTGCACTCAGTCCTGCAACCGCCTTCTGCCCCCCCTCCCTATACTCGAGCGTCTCCAGTGTGATCGGCCTTAACCCATCGTTAACCGGCTAATCAAATATCATATTCCTGCTGCGCAAACCTATGGCTGCGGAGCAGGATAGCGCCGCCCCGAAAGAAAAGCGGCACCCGACTGGCGATACGCCACAAAGACTGGACACATCAATGAAGCGTCAACGTCTCCTCCTCACCGTCACGACCCTTGCCATGTTGATGGGCCTGTCAATCGGCATCCAGGCGCAATCGACTGTGGACATTCAGCAAGACGACTCAGCCCCCTCGCCTTGGTCTATCGCGGTCCGGCGGGGTGTGAGGGCTGCTCTGAGGCGGTGGTCGAGGTGCTGAAAACCTCGAAGTACCATTTCCGAATTCAGTATGTCGGCCCGAACGAGAAACTGAAAATCACTGAAGCCAACTTGGCTAAGGCGGCGTTGTATGCCCAACCGGGCGGTGGCGATGATGACGTTTCTGCCAGCTACAGCATTGGTAATGCATCGCTGGCTGCCGTGCAGAATTATGTCCGCAATGGCGGGCATTACCTGGGGGTTTGCATGGGGGCCTATCTGGCCGGGAACGTGGGTTTCGGGTTGGTCAATGCAAAGGTTGATTCCGAAGTGAATCGACCTGATTCGCTCGTCCACAACTCAGCTGATACGGTTACACCCGTCATTTGGCGTGGTAAGAAACGATGGATGTATTTCCAGGATGGCCCGGCTCTTCCTGCTGATCCGCAAGGATCCACCCCACTCGTTCTTGCCAGATACCCCAACAACGATATCGCCGCAGCAATATATAACTTCGGGGAAGGCACTGTCGGCCTTGTAGGCCCGCATCCCGAGGCAGATCAAGAATGGTATAAACGTGAGGATCTGGAAAACCCCGACGGCGTCAATCAGGATCTTGCTTATGATCTGATCAGCGCCACAATGAGGAAAAATACGAACTAGCGCTTGCCCCACTCAGGCACGTTAGATGCCCGCACGAGCGGTTGACGGCGATACACGGGTTTTCGATATCCTTGGCCATGGTTCAACCCCGAGTCGAGCGCGTGCGTGCGTGCGTGCCAAGCGTTGCTGCCAGTTTCCGGCATTGGCGCGCTGACATTGCTCTTCAGTATCAAATTGCACATGGGCCGAGACCGGACTGACGAGAATATCCGCTTCACTTAACGCCACGGCAGTCAGTTCGACCATGCGTTCAGCTTGCCCACTGGCCAGGGCCTGGTTCTTGTTGGCCAGCGTATCAAAGACCCAGGTCACCATCAGGCTGGCGGGGAACGCCGTGTAATCCACCTCGTGGGTCAGCCAGGAGAACCCCACTATTTCCGCTTTGGCCGTCTCGCAAGCCTCGGTCAGGGTAACCACCAGGCGACGCTCGATTCGCGCCTGATCGCGTTTGCTTAAAAGCATGGGTGATCCTTTTATGAGTATCCATGGCTGGCCAAGGGGTATGTATGAGCCAGCTATGTGTTCTTTCCGCGGATCAATCCGCACCTACGGTGGAGTGCTGCGGGAAATCGCTGACGGTAACCACACCGAGACACACAACCCGCTTCTTTCCACCTCATCGCAAAATCCCAGGCGGATCCGTGCCCCGTTGCGATCCGCTATCGCCTTGACGATGGACAGCCCCAGCCCGGACCCCACCTCATGGCTCCCCAGGCTGCGATAAAACGGATCGAACACACGCTCCCGTTCCTCAGCGGCAATCCCGGGGCCGGAGTCCTTGACCTGCAACAGCGCCCCGCCCTCCTCCATGCCCACCGAAAGATCCACCCGCCCGCCCACAGGTGTATAGCGAATGGCGTTATCGACCAGGTTCTTGACCACCGCAAGCAGATCGATCTCATTGATCAGCACCTGCACATCCTGTTCGTCCTCGACGCCGATGTCGATCTGCTTGATCTCGGCCAGGGGCAGCAGGTCTTCCAGCACGCGACGATAGACGCCATGCACGGAGACCGGCGATGCGGGCAGCATCGAGGTCGATTGTGCGGTGGCCAGCGCCAACAGTTGATCAATCAGATTCTTGCCGCGCTCAATTCCCCGCCGCAACGGAAACAGACGCTCCCGGGCCAATGTCGACATGTCTGCGGCAGCCAGGCGTTCAGCTTGCAGGGACAGGGCCGTCAGCGGCGACCGGAGTTCGTGGGCGGCGTCGGCGACGAAGCGGCGCTGGGTTTCCATCGACTGATCCACACGGTTGAGTAGTCGATTGATGGCGAGCACGAAGGGGCGGATTTCCGCGGGCAGATGGTTTTCGTCGATGGGGTGAAGTTCCTGCTCGCCGCGCTGATCGATTTCAGAAGCCAGTACCGCAATGGGTCGAAATAGCTTGTGTACCAGATCGGCAACCACCAGCAAGAGCACGGGAAACAGGATGAGAAACGGCAGCAGGCCGCGCCAGGCGCTCTCGCGGGCGTCCTTGTCGCGCGCGCCGGTTTCCTGCGCAACGGCTATGCGTTCGCCACTGGCCAGGGTCTTGACCAGCACACGAAACGGTTCGCCACCGACCTCAAACGTCGACAAGCCGTCGGCCAGCGTGGTCGGCAGTGGCAACGGTGCGCCGGCGTCAACGGTGCCCGACGCCTTGTTGCCATCGTTCAGGTACTGAACGATGACCCTGGATTCTTCATCGTCGCCCTCGATACCCTCGCCATGCTGCGGATAGGCCAGGGTCATCTTCTGACGCTCGAACAGCACGGCCACCTGATGCAGGGTGTTGTCCTGCATTTCCAGGGCTTCATCAAATGCCGAGACGAAGGCGAAAATACCGGCCACGATAGCGACGATCAGGATGGCCAGCGACAGCGAAACAGACAGCCTGACCTGGATCGACTCACTCAGTCGCTTTTTGAAACCATCCATCCCATACCCCTGACATTCTTGATGACGTGGCTACCCAGCTTGCGACGCAGCGCATGGATCAGGAACTCCACCGCATTACTCTCCACTTCATTGCCCCAGCCATAGATACGGTCTTCGAGCTCGCTGCGCGAAAGAATCGCGCCCGGCCTGATCAACAGCGCCTGCAGCAGCGAGAACTCGCGGCTGGAGAGCTGGATGTCAGGATTTTCTTCGGTGCTGGCTTGTTTCGAGATCGGGTCCAGCGACACCACGCCGTTGCTGAACACGGGCAGCGCGCTGCCACCTTTGCGGCGCAGAACGGCACGCATACGGGCCAGCAACTCTGCCATTTCAAAGGGTTTGAGCAGGTAGTCGTCAGCGCCGCCATCGAGACCGCGCAAGCGATCATCGAGGCTGTCACGGGCCGTGATGATCAGCAGCGGAACGCCGTTGTTGCGGGCACGAATGCTGCTCAGTACCGACAGTCCGTCCTTGCCGGGCAGGCCGAGGTCAAGCAGCACCAGGTCATAATGTTGAGTGTCCAGCGTAGTAAGGGCGGTCAGACCATCCGTGACCCAGTCGGCGGCGTAACTGGCATCCTTCAATGCGCCCTGGATCGCGTCCCCAATCATGGGGTCGTCTTCGACCAGTAATATCCGCATGTCCCTCTCCGGTGAATAAGTGAGGCTCGACACTCACGCGGGTATACACCTGCGCAATGAGTATCGAGCCTGCATTGAATCACCTGTTCAAGCGTGCGCGAAGCTATTTATTGGTATTGAAAGCCGTCCGCTTCGCGGCTTGCCGTCATTATTTCCCTTGCAGCGAGTTGAAGGTTTTCAGCAATACATCCATTGCCGCCTTGCAGTCGCTCTGTTTCGGGCTGCTGGCGCGCAAGGCCTCAAGTGCGTTGTCGATGGACTTGTCCAGTGCATGCCAGTCGCTGGCAGCACGAGGCTTGAGGCCGGCTTCGGCGGAGTCCCAGGACAATTCCAGGTCCTTGATCCGGGCTTTCGCGCCTGGCAAGTCGCTCTTGTCGACGAGGCCGGCAACGCTGGTTGCAATGCTCTGGAACGCCGACAGGTCGCCCAGTTTCGAGGCCGAGCTCTGGATCGTAGCAGTCTGAACGCTGGCCGCGCCCGAAGTAGCGCTCACTTTAGGAGCGTCAGCAGGCTTCGAACACCCGGCGGCCAGACCCAACACGACGATGGTGGAAAGGATGGCGGCTTTACGAATAGCGGTTTGAATGCAAAACATAATTTTTCCTTGATAGGCTTTTGAACGAGTTATTCAGTGACGAGGTTGCGATTGCCGACGTTCATCTGCGCGGCGGCTACCAAAATCAGGATGACGCTGAGGAAAATCGCGCTGGTCCACATGGCGCCCATGCCGAGGCCACCATAGGTCTTGGCTTGAGTCAGCAAGTCGCCCAGGGAGGCACCGAACGGACGGGTCAGGATGTAGGCGATCCAGAAGGTCAGGACCGCATTGCCACCCAGGCGCCAGGCGGCGAGCGTCACGGCGATCAGTGTGCCGAAAATTACCGCGCCCAGTGTGAAGCCAAGGCCCAGTGCCTCGGTGGCCAGATCGCCGGCTGCCGTGCCCAGCGCAAAGGTGCAAAGCACCGTCGTCCAATAGAACAACTCCCGGCGCGGCGTGACGATTTCATTGATGGACAGGCTGCGCTCCGACCTGTACCAGACCATGAAATTGATCGCCAGCAATACGGAAAATACCGCCGTGCTGGCATACAGGCTGATGCCCAGCTTGTCGGTGAGCACATCGGTAATCTGCGTCCCGACGACACTTACCAGCACCACCGTTAGCCAGTAAATCCAGGGGGTATAGGCGCGTGTGCGAAGTTGGCCGAACAGTGCGATCGCCAGCAGTACGGCCATGCCGATACTGGTGACACTCTGCCCCAGACCTGCATCGACAGCGAGAAAGTCGGCGCCGGTTTCACCCACGGTGGTGGACATGATTTTGATGACCCAGAATGACAGCGTCACTTCGGGGACTTTGTTGAGCCAGTCGGCTTTTGTAAGCGGCTTCATGTGGGTGCTTCTCCTTAACGGTGCTGCAATTGGCGTAAGGAGAGACTACGCAGGCAAACTTAGCTGGGACTGAGGAACGTCGAATGTCGTCCATGAACTGAACATAAAAGCCCGTCCAGACCAATGCACAAGGGCTTCGTGGGTGCTCTTTGTTAGAAAAATGATGTCAACAGCCGGTAGCAAACCGTTACAAATAAGGCCATCATTCAGCTCGCAGTCACCATGAACGACCGTCTGATAGAGCGGTTCAGTCCAGGATCTTTTGTCCACTGCCGAGCTTTTCCGAGCGTGGTTTCGGGGTAGTGGAGAAGCCTTACTTCTTAAGGAAAGTATTTTGACAAACGTCTGTACCAGCGGCCTTGATATTGGCTTTGCTTCTCTGGATTACATGCAAATTGGCATCCTGGGCATCATTCAAGGCATCACCGAGCTATTACCCATTTCATCCACTGCGCACATGCGAGTCGTACCTGCCCTTCTCGGCTGGCCCGATCCTGGCTCGGCGTTTTCCGCTGCCATGCAATTGGCCGCACTGGCCGCGGTCGTCAGCTATTTCTGGCGTGACGTACGGGAAGTCGTCACTGGAAGCATCGGTGCCGTACGACAACGTGATTACAGCAACCAGTCGTTCAAGCTGGCCGTTGCCATTGTGCTGGCAACCATCCCGATTGGCATCGCGGGCCTGGCCTTGTCCTCGCTACTCAATACCTGCAATTCACCCTTGCGAGGTCTGATGGTGATTGGTATCTCATGCGTGGTGATGGCCGTTCTGCTGGCTGCGGCCGAACTCAGCTGCCGCCATCAGCGTGTCGTGGGAGAGATGCGCCTGCGGGATGCATTGATCGTCGGCATTGCGCAGGTTGGCGCGCTGATACCGGGTGTTTCCCGCTCCGGCTCCACACTCACCGCAGCGCTTTTTCTTAACTTCAAACGCGAAGAAGCCGCACGCTTCTCCTTCCTGCTTGGGCTTCCCGCTATCGCGTTGGCCGGCCTGAAAGAGCTGTGGGTACTGTTTCATGCACAGATCCCGGCCGAAGCGTGGTCGCACCTGATTTTCGGGCTGGTGATCGCCAGCGTGTCGGCATTTTGTGCCATCTGGGGCCTGATGAAGTTCCTGGAAAAGTTTTCCACCTGGCCCTTCGTTATTTACCGGGCGGCACTGGGTATTTTCCTGATTGTCGCGGTCAGTACCGGGCTTCTGAGCTAAACAACGTTCAAACGCTAATAGAGCCCGGCCCAGCGCCGGGCTTTTTTATTAAACGAGGGACCGGTCCAGTTGATCGAATGCATCCGGCCATAGACGAACATTCAGCTCCACCTTTAGTTAAATTTTCCGGACCAGCCACGCGCCCCAGAAAAGGCTGGAGAAAAAGCGAGTGGCGTCTCCAAATCCCGTGTCGTGCAACAGCTGTTGAACAGCGGCCTCTGAATGAGGTGGGTCTGCGCCTTGAAGAATTTTATCCAGCTTGGCTTTGACTTCATCCGGACGGGCACCCTGCTGCCGCCATCGCTGCGCCCACGCATCGAGCAGCAAGGGCTGGCTGGCGTAAGCATAATGATTCCCCGCCAGAATCATCGGTGCGCCGGGCTTGAGACGGTCCAGAACCGATCGCAGCAGATGGCGCTTGGCATCATCCCCTTCGAGGTGATGAAGCACGCCGATCACCGTGGCGGCATCGTATAACTCGCCCGAAGGCAGGTCGTCGATTGTCCCAAGATGGATATCCGTTCGTTCCAGCAAATGGCTCGCCATCAACTGCTGCGTCGCTGCCGCCAACATGGGCTCTGACGGATCGACGGCGGTAAAGCGCCAGTTGGCCTCCAGCGCTGCCATTGCGAGAATTTCCTGGGCGGTGCCGCCCGCGCCGACCACCAGTACTTTCACTGAACGGATACCTGCGAGGCTTGCCGCCAGCATGCACGCAGACAAGTCATGGCAGGCGTCATATCCAGCCAATGCAATGCGGCTTTGTTGGGCGTATTCAGTCGCACGCGACGTATCAAATTTTGCAGCAGAATTGAGCGGGGATGAGTTCAAGGCGATTCTCCATGTGGCCTCAAATCAAGCTACATCACACATTCCCATAATAAAAATTCATTAATTTTATAAACCACATTCCTGCAAGGAATATACGTCGACTTTGAGAATCCTACAGTTCGCGCATTCGCTGTACCGCCGGCACTCGCGTATCGCGCAAAGCCCCCAAGACCGCGAGGACGATAGACAGCAGCGCGAGAAAAATCAGGGCGATCAGATAGCGCCACGGGATCTCGAGACTCTCGGGTGGCGGGTCAAAAACGCCGGTCAGCAATTTGACAAGCATCCAGGCCAGACCGAACCCCGTCAGCGCCCCCAGGCTGGCGCCGGCAACAAACTGCAGCAGCGCCTCACTCCAGATGAAGGCGCCGAGCTGGCGAGGCTTGGCGCCCAATGCCGAGAGAATGGCGAACGTTCGGCGCCGTTCAGCCAGACCGAGGGCCAGCATTAACCCGCTGGCGCCGGTCACCATCAGCACGGCGAAACTCAATTCCAGCAGCGCGAGCCCGCGAAGGTCGACCGCCGTCAGGCCGGAGGCAATCAATCGGCGCGCTTCGCCTAGGTCACTGACCTTGTTGCCCGGCAGGTCGGCGACCACCTTTCGGGCAGCGTTGGCCAGCCCCTCAAGATCCGCCGCATCGCTGCGCAGCAGGACGATCTCAGCCCCTTGCGCCCCTGTCTGCTGGCTGACATACGTGGCATTTGCGACCAGGAAGGAGTCATGGGGAGCGGTCGGAAACTCCCGCACCAGGCCGATAAAATGGAAGGCTACGCTGTGGTACTGCTGGTCGACGCTGCTCTGCAGTCGCAGGTTCAGTTCGTCGCCGAGCTGCAGCTGAAAATCCTGTGCCGTTTCCTCCGAGACCAGCACACCGTCCGGCGTCGTCGCCAACAGGCCGAGCAGCGCCGCGGCGCTTGCGCCTTGAAAGTAGGCATCGACCAGCCGTGTTGCCTCGCCGATATGCAAGGGATCGATGCCATACAGATCCTGCAGATCGTTGCCCACGTATGCATAGCGATGCTGTAACGGCTGAGCAGCCTTCACACCTGACAGCCGAGCCAATTCGGGCAGACGACTGGAGGCCGGTGCCTGCATCGTTCCGGTGACGGTCACGTCGGAGCCGTTTGTCAATTCGGCATCGACCCGCGATTGAGCGTTGTACGTCGTATTGAAGATTGCCGTCGACGTGGCGAAGGCAAAGCCCAGCGCGACCAGAGCAATGCCCTGCGTCACACGTCGGCGCTGCTGGCTGATGGACGCCGCCACCAGATCCGCCAGGGCCCCGGCCAGCGGCTGCAACAGGTACGCCAAGCGTCGGCGGCCATGCTTGAGCGCAAGTTCGCAGAGCCGCAGGATCAGCAACCCCATGCCCAGCCAGAACAGCAGCGGCGCAAGGAAGGCCTGGTAATCGATCTGGGCGGTCGGCACACCTTCCGGCGCCAACACTAATTGATAGCCGCTGCTTGAGGTGCGCCAGAGGGTCACTCCCGCCAGCCCCAGACAGATAAAATCCAGACCGATACGCTGCCAGATCCGTGGACGCCCTTGCACACCCTCCGTGCGTGCCTGCTGGACGGTCACCTGCCGCAGGTCGTGCCAGGCAGGCAGCACAATGGCCAGCTGCGCCAGCAGCAAGCCGATCAGCATGGCGATGCCCAGCCAGACAACACTCGCCAACTGCAATAAGCCGCCCGTCAACAGCAGCGGTGCCCACACCACGGCCAATGCCACGCCGACGAACAAACCGCCGATGCCCACCATGACTGCCTCGGCGGCAGCCAACCAGAGAATATCGGCAACCACCGCACCGCGAATGCGCAGCAGCGCCTGTTCGCGCCGACGTCGTTCACTGCCAGACGCGGCGACCGCCAGTGTGAGAAACATCGCCAGCACACAGCCCGGCACGCCAAGAAACAGAAACAGCACGCGCGCATAAAGCGCATCGCCGCGCACCGCATCAAGCCGCGCGGCCAGATTGTCGGCGAGAACCCCACGCCCGGCGATGCGTGCTTCCAGATTGTGCGCGGCACGCTGACTGAAGATGAAGGCCGTTTCCGGGGAGTCCGGCAGTTGGCTACGTTCGAGTGCGATATGCAGTTGCAGCCGAACGGAGTCCGGCCGGACATGCGCTTGCGGATCGAACAACGCATGCCAGAGCGGCAGCGCGAGCAATAGCACATTGTCCGGCGGCGCCTGAGGTGCCGCGCCGGGCGGTACGCCGATGGCCTGGAACAGCGAGTCGGCGGTGGGCAGATCGATCACTCCGCTAATCTGCACTTCAGCAGGTGTCAGCCCAGGCCGTTGGATCGTCACCCTGTCGCCTGGTGCCACGTGCAGGTTGGCGGCTGTTTGCTGAGCGATAAGCACACCGTCGTCGGTCCCTGTCAGTAGACGGATTTGACCCGGAAAGTCCCGGCCATAACCCTCGCCCAACCCGAGCACTTTACCGGCCCCCGTGGTCTGTACCGTTGCACCCGTTTGCGCCTGAAAGCCTTCCACGCTGGCATAACCGACCGTTTGTTGACGGTCGATGCGAGCGGCTTTGGCGGCGGCGCTGGAGATCTCCGCAACCGCCTCCCCTGGTACCAGTTGAAGCTGCCAATCCACGGGAATTTCCCTGACCGCCCGGGCGGTCATGCTGGTACCGCTCTGCGTCAGAAAAGCCCCCAACAAGGCCAGCAGCGCAACCGTGAGACCGACGCCGGCCACGCTGCCAGCCAGGCGCGCCTTGCGCGCACGAAGCAGGCCGCCGAGCCAGAGCCAGATCATCGCGAACCTCCAGATCGCTCGCAGCCGCTCAGCCGGCCATGCTCCATCTGCCACTGAGTTTCCATCCTCCAGGCGATCACCGGGTCGTGAGTGGCAATCAGCAAGGCGCACTCACTCCCGGCCAGGTGCCGGAGCAATGCGTCAATCAGCGCATGACCACTGACCTGGTCAAGTTGCCCGGTGGGTTCGTCGGCGAGGATCAGCTGCGGTTCGCCGACGATAGCCCGAGCCATGGCAACGCGTTGCATCTGTCCGCCGGACAGCGTCTGCGGCAATTTGTCGGCCAGCGACAACAGGCCAAAGGTGTTCAACGCAAAGGTCACGCGGGCGTCGCAATCCTGACTGCGGCCAGCCATCAACAGCGGCAAGGCAACGTTCTCGGCCACGCTGAGTGAGTCCAGCAGGCTCGGTGCCTGAAATACCAGAGCAATTTTTTCCGGAAGCAACGACTCGACCAGCCCCAGTGTCGGCCACGTGAGGCTGCCGTCGCTGGGCTTATCGAGTCCGGCGAGCAGATGCAGCAGCGTCGATTTACCGCTGCCGGAACGCCCGACCAGTGCGATCCGCTGGCCGGGCCAGATGCGTAGCGTCGCTGAACTCAGCGCTACCACGGCCTCCCCTGCCTGCTGGTAACGACGCCCCAGGCCGTTGGCCTCAACCAGTGGCGAGGTCATTGATCAATCCATTTTCAAGCAACCGTCCATCATCGAGTCGCAGCAGGCGATCAGCCTTGCTCGCGAGTGCCGGGCTGTGGGTCGCGATCAACATCGAGCCCCCTTCACGACAACGTCCTTTCAGGTAGTCGAGGATGCCCGACTCAGTCGCCTCATCGACTTCAGCGGTCGGCTCGTCCGCTAGTAATAACGCTGGTCGAGTGCACAGCGCCAGCGCCAGTCCTGCGCGCGCCACCTCCCCGCCGGAAAGCTGCGACGGGCGAGCCTGCAAACGCTGAACAAGCCCTAGGGCCTGCAGCATGGCATCGATCCCGGTCCGCTCGCGCAAGCCTGCAAGCTTCAGTTGCAAGCGCAGATTGCGCTCCAGGGTAAGGTGTTCGAAGAGATTGCCTGACTGCATCAGAATGCCGATATGCCGCGCACGCAAACCCGCGCGCTCGCGCTCGGTGCGCCGGGAAATGCGCTGCCCCATCACTTCGACGATGCCGCCATCCGGGTCGTCCAGCCCGGCCAGGCACGCCAGCAACGTAGACTTGCCGCTGCCGGAAGGTCCCGTGACCGCTACAAACTCGCCTGCAGCGATCTGCAGGGACACGCCCTTGAGCGCCGCTGTCTCCACATCACCGTTGTGGTAGAAGCGGTAGAGCCCACGGGCCGAGAGCGGCAGCATGTCAGTTCCAGCGAAGCGAATTGGCCATCAGCTGCCATTGATCGACGTTGTCAGCGCCCACCGGGGCCGACAGATCGAGGGCGGCTTGCCGGCCATCGCGAAAGAGCAGATAGCGTTCATGTTCCTGACGCAACTGACGGTGGGTCACGGGGTTAGGTTCTGAGTCAGTTTTGTAGCGAATGCGGATGGCCGGCCCGCCTTTCAGCGTGACGCTATCCACTTTGCCCGGTTCAACGTTGTTTCCGGCCTTGACCAGTGCCGGCAATTCGACAGACCTGGCCGACGCCTCGCTGGGCGCGACTGTTGCCGCAGTAACGCTCACGTCAACCACGTTGTATTTGTCCGCGAAACGCGCGCCGTCTGCACGCTCGGTTCGCGCCCAGCCTTCTGGAACCTTCAGTGAAAGCCCAAGCGGTGATTGGTAGCTGACAAAAACCTGAGAGTCAGGAATATCGCCGGGGGGATTCTTTTCCTGCTGAGCAGCGAAAACACCGGGAATTGATAACCAAACGGCCACCATGAGCGCGGTGAGACGCTGGCTAACGGCGAATTGTGGAAAGTCTCGAACAGTGCCTTTCATGCTGGCCTCGGCGCGCGATCTGCTAGGCAGGTGACAGCACGTGTCACCTGACTAAGCGTAGGTGACTTTCGATTGCCCGCCCGCCAGGAATCCTGTTTGATGGCCGTCCGGTGCATCATGAAACGAACAATCTGGCTCGCACCGGCCCGCGAAGTTTGCATTCTCGCCCGGTCGCCGGAGAAGATGACCGCAGCACGATCGCTCTAGCACTGACTATCCTGATGTAACTGAGCCTGTCGGGCTCGCTAACATCGTTCTCAGGGAATATCGAATGACCGCAAGACAAGTAATCAATGCTTCGGTGAGCCCAAAGGGCAGCCTGGAGACGCTGTCCCAACGCGAAGTTCAGCAACTGAGCGCCGCCGGATCGGGCAGCATCTACTCACTCTTCCGCCAGTGCGCCCTGGCCATCCTCAATACCGGCGCCCATGTCGACAACGCCAAGACCATCCTTGAAGCCTATCGGGACTTCGAGATTCGCATTCATCAGCAAGATCGCGGTGTCCGCCTGGAGCTTCTCAATGCACCCGCGGACGCCTTCGTCGACGGCGAGATGATCGCCAGCACCCGCGAGATGTTGTTCAGCGCCCTGCGTGACATCGTTTATACCGAGAACGAGCTGGACAGCCAGCGCATCGACCTGAGCTCTTCGCAAGGCATCAGCGACTACGTCTTCCACCTGCTGCGCAACGCCCGCACTCTGCGTCCCGGCGTGGAGCCGAAGATCGTGGTGTGTTGGGGCGGTCACTCGATCAGCTCCGGGGAATACCAGTACACCAAGAAAGTCGGTCACGAACTGGGCCTGCGCAGCCTGGATGTCTGCACCGGCTGCGGGCCTGGGGTGATGAAAGGCCCGATGAAGGGCGCCACCATTTCCCACGCCAAGCAACGGATCACCCACGGCCGCTACCTGGGGCTGACGGAGCCGGGAATCATCGCGGCCGAAGCGCCGAACCCGATCGTCAATGAACTGGTCATCCTGCCGGACATCGAGAAACGCCTGGAAGCCTTCGTGCGCGTTGGCCACGGCATCATCATTTTTCCGGGGGGCGCCGGTACCGCCGAAGAGTTCCTCTACCTGCTCGGAATCCTGATGCACCCGGACAACCGCGACCTGCCCTTCCCGGTGATTCTGACTGGACCGAAGAGCGCGGAGCCGTACTTGCTGCAGCTGCACGCGTTCGTCGGAGCCACACTGGGCGAAGAAGCGCAAAGTCATTACGAGATCATCATTGACGACCCGGCCGAGGTGGCCCGGCAAATGACTGCGGGGCTCAAGGCCGTCAAGCAGTTCCGCCGCGAACGCAACGATGCGTTCCATTTCAACTGGCTGCTGAAGATCGACGAAGGCTTCCAGCGTCCGTTCGATCCAACCCACGAAAACATGGCCAGCCTGCAACTACGCCACGACCTGCCACCACACGAACTGGCAGCGAACCTGCGCCGCGCGTTTTCTGGCATCGTCGCCGGTAACGTCAAGGACAAGGGCATCCGCCTGATCGAGAAACATGGTCCTTACAAGATCCACGGCGACGCAGCGGTCATGCAACCGCTGGACAAACTGCTGCAAGCATTTGTCGCGCAACACCGCATGAAACTGCCAGGTGGCGCGGAGTATGTGCCCTGCTATCAGGTCATCAGTTAAAAGCAGCTTCGTGTCGACAGGCTCGGGACCGTACGGTTCCGGGCCTTTCCCTCAGACGTCACGTCAAGACTTCGCCCACTTGGCAACCTTCTGCGCACTGATGCTGATCCCGCCACACACAACGATGACCACATCATGGGCACCGGCAATCGCCGGGAGATCCAGATACGCCACGGCCAGCGAGACACCGCACGCCGGTTCCACCAATTGGCGCAGGTCATCGGCATACCGAACGACGCCCATGATGGCGTCGGCATCCGTCAGCACCACACAGGCGTGCTGGAAGCGCTGGATGTGCTCAACCGGCCATTGCGCGACTTGCAGCGCTCCGAGTGAGCTGGCGACGGTGTTGATTTCGGAGAGCCTGACCGGATGTCCGGCTTTGACCGCTGCGGCGAATGAGGCTGCGCCCTCGGTTTCACACGCGATGATCCGGCAATCCAGCCGAGCGTGGCGTTCCAGACCGGTCAGGATCCCGGCCAGCAAACCACCACCGCCAACCGACGCCACCATCGTGTCGACCTGAGGGCAGTCCTGGAGGATTTCATCGATCATCGTGCTGTGCCCTTCCCAAAGCGTCGGATGGTCGAACGCGGGCACATATTCGGTATCAGGCTCTTTGGCGAGCTCCAGCGCCAACTGGTTGGCCTCGTCCCACACCTGACCGTGCACGATCACTTGCGCCCCGGTTTTGGCGATCCGCGCTCGAGTGCTTTCAGGGGTGGTGTGCGGCACGATAATGCTCGCCTCCAGGCCCAACGCTGCGGCGGCCACTGCCGTCGCATATCCGGCATTGCCGCCGGAAGGACAGACCACTTTCTTCATGCCTTGCTCGGCCGCTCGGGTACAGAGCAGGCCCATGCCGCGCAATTTGAATGAACCGCTGGGTTGCAGGTTTTCCAGCTTGAGCCAGATGCGCCTGCTCGGCGTCGAGAGCCCCGGATGTAGCACCAAGGGTGTTCTTATATGCAGCATCACAGGCTTCCTGATAAAAAACGGATGAATGGAAACCCGGCACAGTCGCTGATTCGAACAGGCAAAGACACATTCGAGGAATGCCCCTGGACCGGGCTGTACACCTGAGTTTAGACGTAGGTGCCCTCACCCACGTTCGTGCTGATTCGGCTTGGGCCAGAGATATCAAGGCTGGTGACCGGACGGCTCGGCCCTTTTGCCGACAGTTCCGAATTCAACCGGTGCCTTGATGTAAAACAAGGCGATGTCTTCGGCCTCAAGTCGCTCAAACAGGCGATTGCACTCCTCTTCGGTAATCGCCAGACGGATCTCGGCGGGCTGATCGGCCATCTCGAAAAAATGCGCGGAATGCAGTTTCCCGGAATGCCCGAAGCCTTCGATGCCGGTGGCCAGGGTGGCCCCGTGCAGGCCCATTTCTTTCGCCAGATCAATGAGCCAGTCACCGAGCATCTTTCCGTGATGACGACGGTTTTGCTGGGTAAAGAAAATCACCAGAAAACCTTGCATGGCTGATCTCCTCTTTTATGACCTCAATCACTCAACATAAACCTGCCTTGCTAAATATTGAAGTGCCCAGGATTTGTTCTAGAGATGGGAAAGAGGATCAGCGGTCATACGCAACGCTCGGGGGGCTGCTATGCCTTCTCATGGGAGTTTTCGATCAAGCCAGCCAAGGGACAAGCTGCAAACCGATGCGTGGCCATGGTCGCGGCGCCAACCTCGCGCGCGCAGAGAAAAACCGGTGCCAATCCCTGACAGGAGGTGGCAGATGCTCTACATCGTCAGTTGGTCAATCACTCCGGAACGCCGTAATAGCGCGATCGAACGTTTTCTCAAGACAGGTGGGGCTCCACCAGCAGGCGTCACCATGCTGGGACGCTGGCATGCCGTAGGACGCATGACCGGTTTTGGTGTTGCAGAGGCCAGTGATGTCACACTGATACAGAAATGGGTGCTCGAATGGAGTGACCTCCTGGCCATGGAGATTCTCCCCGCGCTAACGGATGAGCAGGCGGCTCCGCTATTGGCAGCGGCGCTGGGCAAGTAGTCGACGCCTGAAAAGGCGCAGAGCAAAAAAGGACAGGTTCTTTCGCTTTTTCGCAGAATGAACCTGTCTCTTTTTCAATGAACATTAAGCCAGTACTCAATCCGTAGCAGCTGCCGAGCCCGCGAGGCTGCGTTCGGCTGCGTAGCAGTCGTAAAGTCGGGCAACGCGTTCTTCCAGGCAAACCGTGTGCACGGGATTTGCGAGGACTTCGTCCTCGAACGCAGGCTTCGCCAGCTGCTACGGGGGGTGTGTCGAGCGGGGGGTTTACTTCGCGCCGTAGACGTCAAAGTCGAAGTACTTGTTGTTGATCTTCGCGTACGTGCCGTTGGCAAGAATCGTCGCCAGGGCCTTGTTCAGGTCTTCACGCAGTTCAACATCATTCTTGCGCACGCCAATACCGTCGCCGACGCCGAAGAATTCCGGATTATCCAGCGTACCACCGGCAAACTCGTAGTCCTTGCCCACCGGCTTATTCAGAAACCCGTAACTGGCTTGAATCGAGCCTTGCAAAGCCGCATCGAGCCGGCCCACCACGAGGTCGGCGTAGACCTGGTCCTGATTTTGATAAGAGAGAATTTCCACGCCCTGTTTGCCCCAGACGGCTTTCGCAAAAGCCTCCTGAGTCGAGCCCTGCTCCACGCCTACACGCTTGCCTTTGAGCGACTCGACGGTCGGCTGCACATCCGCTCCGCGCTTGATGACCAGGCGTGCCGGCGCGTTGGAGACCTTGTCGCTAAACGCAATCTGCTCCTGACGCTTGGGGGTGACGGTCATCGACGAAGCGATCGCGTCGAACTTGCGCGCCAGCAGCCCCGGAATCATCCCGTCCCAACTGCTTTCAACCCAGACGCATTTAGCGTGCAACTCCGCACACAGCGCGTCGGCGATGTCGACGCCAAAGCCGGTCAGCGTGCCATCCTGGTTTTTGAATTCCAGCGGTGGATACGTCGGGTCGACACCCAGTCTCAGCACTTTGCCGGACCAATCGGCCGCGCCGGCCAGGCCGGATGCCGTCAAGAAAACCAGTGAAACCGCCGCGATCATCTTATTCATTGTTATTTTCCTCCAGGGGTTCGCCGAGTCGGGTTACCGACCGTTTTTTTACAACCGTGATGCTCGAAAATATTGATGTTCAAAAACTGTGCGCCTTAACGCAGAAACCCCTCGGCCAACTTCACCCAATAGCTTGCGCCCACTGGCAGGCAGGCATCATTGAAGTCGTAACCGGGATTGTGCAGCAAACAGCTGCCATCGCCCTGACCATTGCCGATCACCAGATAACTGCCGGGGCATTTTTCCAGGATGAACGCGAAGTCCTCGCTGGCGGTGAAGGGCCGCAGGTCTTCAATCAGTTGCCCTTCTCCCAACCACTCCCGTGCAACCTGACGAGCGAACGCGGTTTGCTCGGGATCGTTGATCAGCACCGGATGGCAATGGTAATAATCGATTTCGGCCCGCGCGCCGAAACTCGCGGCCTGTCCGTTTACCAGCTCGGTAATTCTGCGCTCGAGCAATTGGCGAACCTCAGGCGTCAACGCGCGCACGCTCAGGATCATTTCGGCGGACGCGGGAATCACATTCGAAACGTTCCCGGCATGAATGGAACCCACGGTGATGATCGCCGTTTCTTGCGGGTTGACGTTGCGCGAGACAATGCTTTGCAGGGCGATCACGATCGACGAGCAGACCACCACTGGGTCGACCGCCTTATGCGGCACCGCGCCATGGCCACCGGTGCCGATGATTTTGATCGTGACCGTATCGGCAGAGGCCATGAACGGCCCGCTGTAAAACCCCAACTGCCCGGCGGGATAGCCCGGTATGTTGTGCATGGCAAATATCGCATCGCACGGGAAACGTTCGAACAGCCCGTCCTCGAGCATCTTCTGCGCACCGCCCAACCCTTCTTCGGCCGGCTGAAAAACCAGATTCAGCGTGCCGTTGAAGTCTCGCGTTTGCGCCAGGTATTTAGCCGCCGCCAGCAGGGTTGCCGTATGACCGTCGTGGCCGCAGGCATGCATCACGCCGTCGATCCGACTGGCATAGGGCAAGCCCGTGGCTTCCTGAATCGGCAGCGCATCCATGTCGGCGCGCAGCCCGAGGGATCGGCCTTCGCCATTTTTCAAGGTCCCGACCACGCCGGTCTTGCCCACCCCTTTGCTGACTTCATACCCCCACTGCGTCAAACACTGCGCCACCAGCTCACTGGTGGTGAACTCTTCAAACCCCAACTCGGGGTGCGCGTGAATACGCTGACGCAGGGCGATCATTTCATCCTGCAGCGCAGCGATTCCCGGCAGGACGTGGTCAGCATTCATGGGTGTGCTCCTCGATAAGATCATTCAGCTGCCCGAGACTCAATGGCCCAAGGCGCTGTTGGATTCGATCTTAGGGAATGGACCATAGGCTGGGGAGGCTCAGTTTGGTTATGATGACAACCAATAGTTGTCGCCATGGTGAGCAGATGAAACTGCATCAATTACAAGCCCTGATCGCCAGCGCCGAGACCGGCAGCATCCGCGCGGCTGCGCGCTCGCTGGACATGTCCCAGGCCGCCGTGACCAAAGCCCTGCGCGAGCTGGAAACCGAACAACGGTTACCGCTGTTCGTCAGAACCCCCAGTGGCCTGAATTTCACCGAGTTTGGCAAGGTGCTGCTGACACACGCCCGGCTGGTCCTCAAGCAACTGGAGCATGCGCAGACCGAACTCGATCACATGCGCGGTAAAGCCCAGGGGCGACTCTGCGTCGGGGTCACGCCATGGGTCGCGTTAACCTTTTTGCCCGAAGTCGTATTGGCCTTTCGAGAACGAATGCCGGACATCCAACTGGAATTGTTCGAAAGCCTGATGGCGGTGGCTCAACCGCTGCTGCGTGACGGCAGCATGGATTTCGCCATCGGCCAGCTTCACCCCGCACAAGCGACCCCGGAGTTTGCCTGCGAGACCCTGCTGGATTACCAGACCTCGGTACTGGTTCGCCGAGGTCATCCGCGACAGAACGCACGGTCGATCCACGAATTGCTCGACCAGGACTGGACGCTGAACTACGCGCCAGACGGTCACGATGCGCTGATGCAGGAACTGTTCTGGCGGTACAGTGCGCAAATAGATGAAAAACGCATCGTCCGTGCCCATTCACTGGCAATTCTGCAAATGATGCTCGAGCGGGCCGACATGTGCACTTGGGGCCCGACCATCCTGAGCACTGCCCCGCCCTTCCTCGGCCGATTGGTTTCCCTGAACCTGACCGAGCAGTTCGAGTCGAGACAACTGAGCATCGTCACCCGACGCAATGGCTCGCTGAGCAATCCGGCGCTGTGTTTTACCGACTGTCTGTTACAGGTGATTCGGCGTCATGCGCGTTCGGCGAAGAAGGAAGATCGACAGCTGTTTGAAACGCTGCAGTTGTTGGTTTGAGGGGCGATGTCGTTGCTCTGACATTGCCTCATTCAACCGCCATACGCTCCAGGCTATTGCTCAAATGCAGCAGCATGGCCGCTCTGGCCGCGTCGGGGTCCTGCCGGCGAATCGCATTGAAGATCGCTTCGTGCTCCAGATTGGCGGACTGGCCCAGCTTCATCAGATCGGTGCTGCCACGTTCCTGCGCATTGATCCGCGTGCGAGGTATGACCGAGTTACCCAGCTGATAGATGATGTCGGTGAAGTACGAATTCCCGGTGGCCTCTGCAATCAGCCGATGAAAGCGCACGTCGGGCTCAACGCTGCTGTCGTTATTGGCCAATGAGTTCTGGTAATCGTCCAGCGCTTGGCGCATCCGGGCAAGCTGATCTTCCGTTCGGCGCTTAGCGGCAAGGGCGGCGGCTTGCGTCTCCAGCCCCAAGCGAAGTTCGAGAATCCCCCGCACACTGATGGCGGTGTCGCTGTTCAAGCGAAAACCCTGATGCTGGTCACGCTCCAGGGCAAACGTTCCCACGCCATGCCGGGTTTCAACCAGCCCCGACGCCTGCAACTTGGAGATGGCCTCGCGAACCACAGTGCGACTGACGCCGTGCTCACGAACAATCGTCGACTCCGAGGGCAGTTTTTCACCGGGCGCGATCTGCCCAAGCAGGATGCGTTGAGTCAGCTCGGCAACAATATCGTGCGCCAGGCCTGGCGCACGCTTGCGGCCTGAACCATTGGATTCGTTTTGCATGTGGTCCGACCCGTTCAAATGAGGCTCCAGAATACTACTACCGTCATTACACAATCCGTAGCAGCTGGCGCAGCCTGCGTTCGGGTGCGAAGCAGCCGTAAATCCTGCCTCCATGGTTAACCTGAAAAAATGTGGTGTCTGATTTCACGACCGCTGCGCGGCCGAACGCAGGCTGCGCCAGCTGCTACGGGAATTGTGCTGATTTTGCACCTCAACACGTCAGACAACATAGCTGTTTCAGCAGTTTTATTCGACTCCCTCGCCTGCATTATGACCCAAACACTCATCTTGAAAACTGAAGCGTCGAGTCAATATCGAGCTTAAACCGCTGAAAGCGCGTCATAAACAGACATTTAAATCTTACAAATCTGGTTTTTATAGCTATTTGGTCGCAAGACTCGTATTGCGAGGCAAAATCCTCACTTGTATGATGACTGGCAACTTACGTCGCAAAACAACACTGCTGCACCACACCCGCATAAAAATAATCAGTGGGAGTCATGAATCGTGAGCAACTCAAGCAACGCACCTGCCGTCTCGCCGGACAATCCTGTCCTGGCGCGCGCCATTTCGAAAGTGAAGAGCCATGTGCTCCCGCTCTTCGTCATCATGTTCATCGTCAATTACATCGACCGCGTCAACATCGGCTTCGTCCGCACCCACATGGAACACGACCTGGGCATTGGTGCCGCGGCTTATGGGCTCGGTGCAGGTTTGTTCTTCATTGGTTATGCGTTGTTCGAAGTACCCTCGAACATGCTGCTGCAAAAGGTCGGTGCGCGTTTCTGGCTGACCCGGATCATGTTCACCTGGGGCATTACCGCCACGCTGATGGCCTTCATCCAGAACGAAACCCACTTCTACATTTTGCGGTTTCTGCTGGGCGTGGCCGAAGCCGGTTTCTTCCCGGGCGTCATCTACTACTTCACTCGGTGGTTGCCCGGTGTCGAGCGCGGTAAAGCCATCGCGATCTTCCTCAGTGGCTCGGCATTCGCCTCGCTGATCTCTGGCCCGTTGTCCGGCATGCTGCTGCAAATCAGCGGCCTGGGCATGCATGGCTGGCAGTGGATGTACATCATTGAAGGCATGGCGTCGGTACTTCTGTGCTTCTTCGTCTGGTTCTGGCTGGACTCCAAACCGCATGATGCCAAGTGGCTGAGCCGTGAAGAGCAGGACGCACTCGTTGGTGAAATCGAGCGCGAACAACGTGAGCGCGACGCCGTCCACACGGTCAAGCCGACCTTGGGCAAGTTGCTCAAGGACCGTCAGATCATGCTGTTTTGCGCACTCTATTTCTGCATTCAACTGACGATCTATGCCGCCACTTTCTGGCTGCCCAGCATCATCAAAAAAATGGGCGACCTAAGCGATGTTCAGGTGGGTTTCTACAACTCGATTCCCTGGCTGATTTCGATTGTGGCCATGTATGCCTTCGCCGCACTGTCGGGCAAGTTCAAGTTTCAGCAGGCCTGGGTTGCCGCTGCGCTATTGATCGCCGCCACGGGCATGTTCCTGTCTACCACGGGCGGGCCGATCTTCGCCTTTGTCGCCATCTGCTTTGCAGCGATCGGCTTCAAGTCAGCCTCTTCGCTGTTCTGGCCGATTCCCCAAGGCTACCTCGATGCCCGGATTGCTGCCGCAGTCATCGCTTTGATCAACTCCATCGGCAACCTCGGCGGGTTCGTCGCCCCCACGACCTTCGGCTTTCTGGAACAAACCACCGGCTCGATTCAGGGCGGGCTGTATGGCCTGGCGGGCACCTCGATCATCGCGGCGCTGCTGGTGTTTTTCGCCAAGACAAAACCCTCGGTAACGGACGCAGCCGACACGGACATTCACCAACCCGTGCTGGGTAAATCGCACTGATCAGCGCTTGAATCGAACGGACAAAACAGGAAACGAGCATGAATACCGAACACCTGCACCACACCGGCAAAGCCCCGCTGATCACCAGTCTTCAGGTCATTCCGGTTGCCGGCCACGACAGCATGCTGATGAACCTCAGCGGCGCCCACGGCCCATTCTTTACCCGCAATATCGTCATTCTCAAGGACAGCTCCGGCAACATCGGCGTCGGCGAAGTCCCCGGCGGCGAGCGCATTCGTGAAACGCTGGAAGACGCTCGCAGCCTGGTGGTCGGCCAACCCATCGGAAAATACCAAAGCATCCTGAACGCCATGCGCAGCGCTTTCGCGGCCCGCGACTCGTCTGGCCGTGGCCTGCAAACCTTTGACTTGCGCATCACCATTCATGCCGTGACCGCCATGGAGGCGGCACTGCTGGATTTGCTCGGTCAGTTCCTCGAAGTCCCGGTGGCGGCATTGCTCGGCGAAGGCCAGCAGCGTGATGCGGTGAAGATGCTCGGCTATCTGTTCTACATTGGCGACCGTCACCAGACCGATCTGGCTTACCGCAGCGAACCCGACGCGGATGACTGGTTCCGCTTGCGTCACGAGCAGGCGATGACACCTGAAGCCATCGTGCGTCTGGCCGAGGCAGCCAAGGCCAAATACGGCTTCAACGACTTCAAGCTCAAAGGAGGCGTGCTGCGCGGTGAGGAGGAAATCCAGGCGGTCAGCGCATTGGCCGAGCGCTTCCCCGACGCGCGCATCACCCTTGACCCGAACGGCGCCTGGTCCTTGAAGGAAGCCATTGCGCTGTGCCGCGATCAACATCATGTGCTGGCCTATGCCGAAGATCCGTGCGGCGCTGAAAACGGTTACTCCGGTCGCGAGGTGATGGCCGAATTTCGTCGAGCCACCGGCCTGCCGACTGCGACCAACATGATTGCCACCGACTGGCGCGAAATGGGTCATGCCATCCAGCTACAGTCGGTGGACATTCCATTGGCAGACCCGCACTTCTGGACGATGCAAGGCTCGGTGCGCGTGGCGCAGATGTGCCATGAGTGGGGGCTGACCTGGGGTTCTCACTCCAACAACCACTTCGACATTTCGCTGGCGATGTTCACCCAGGTAGCGGCGGCGGCACCGGGAGACATCACCGCAATCGACACCCATTGGATTTGGCAGGACGGGCAACGCCTGACCAAAGAGCCACTGCAAATCGTCGACGGTCACATCGAGGTTCCAGCCAGACCCGGTCTGGGCGTCGATATCGACATGGACGCTGTTGCCAAGGCTCACGAACTCTACAAAGGCATGGGGCTGGGCGCACGCAACGACAGCGTGGCGATGCAGTTCATGATTCCCGGCTGGAAGTTCGATAACAAAAAGCCCTGCCTGGTGCGTTGAGTTCCGGCTGCTACGCAGAGTGATGCCCTGAAGCACGCGAGGACAGGTTCATTTCCACGTAAGAACCTGTCCTCGTCCTCTCTCGAATAGATCTATCCCCTTCGCCTCCCCCGCCTCCCCCGCTCATGGGGATCAGAAACAATCCTGTCAAAAAATTTAACCACGCGGGAAAAGGCCGAAAGGTTGCCCTCTTTAGGATGAGCCCAAGCCTGAAGTTCAGGCAGCAATCGAGGCTCGCCCACTGATGACGCATCCACTGACGACCCAGGCCAACTACAGCATTGTGTTGGTCAACTATAAATCGCTTGAACTGACCAGAACCTGCCTGGAACTGCTGCGCGAGAATGTGCAGGCGGCTGGCGTGCCGGTGTTTGTAGTGGACAACTATTCGAACGATGCGAGCAGCGAATACCTGCGCACGCTCGACTGGATCAACCTGATCGAGCGTAAAAGCAACGGCCCTGAAGCCGGGAGTATGGCTCACGGCCGGGCCCTGGATCTTGCCCTGGAGCAGGTTGAAACCGAGTACCTGTTTTTGTTGCACACGGATACGTTCATTTATGACCCGGCAGTGTTCAGCCTGATGCTCAGCCAGTGCGCTGGCCCACGGGAGGTGGCGGCTGTCGGCTGCCTGGAGCAATTGAATCGAGGCGTGGCCCGATCGGCCTGGCGCCTGACTTCACGGTTTTTCAAACACTACACACGGCGTAGTCTGCTGGCCTTGGGGTTTAATGCAAAGACGCCGAAACCGTTCAAAGAAGTTCATTTAAAGAGCTTTTGTACCCTGTGGAATGCGCGACTGATCAAACAGCACGGACTGCACTTCCAGATGGATGAGCGTAATCCCGGTTATGAGCTGCAAGATCGAATGGCGGCGTTGAACTACAAGATCGGCTTTATTTCGCCACGAACGATATTCCGTTATCTGGACCATATCCAAAGCGGGACGGTTTCAGCGATGGGCGGTTATGCGCGCAGCCATCGAAGGGTCAAGATGTACAACCAACTGACCGGAGCGAGCCCGCTATTGTCCTGACTCTGTCATTGATAACAGAGGCCATTCGGCCAGCGCCCGATAGCGACCTTTATGCGATTCGAACAGGGCGAAGTGCCTGGCACTCAGATGAAAATCGGGGGGCGTGTCAGACTCCGGGACAGGCTCTCGAAAGTCCCGCATCAAGGTCAAGTGAGGACGATATTCCCGGGGATCGTCCACAAACCCAAACGGCAACATCGCCTGTTGCAAGGCATAAACCAGCTGACGCAAAGGCAGCGGCGCCTGCTTTGGCGCGAGTAACAAAACACCGGCTCGACGCCATGCATCCAGATGATCGAGCGATACCGTCAACGGCTCGCCTGGTGTTCGTACTTCGGCGGCAGCCGCGCAGATACCTGGAATCTGCGCCACCGCCACAGATCCCAGAAACATCAGCGTCAGATGAAAGTTTTCCGCTGGCACCGGGCGCCCGCTACCGAGCCCAAGAGCGCTTCGCCATTGGGCGATGGCTCGACGTTGTGCAGTGGCGCAGGGCAGCGCGAAAAACAGCCGCTTGAACGGCTCGCTCTGCTCACGCAGTTCATTGTTCATGGCGTGTACCTCCAGACAGAGGTGAAAGTAGCGCTCAGGACTTGCTTCCCAGCGCGACCGACAGTGCTGCATCACGCCCATAAATATCCGGGGCATAGAGCAACTGGCCATGGCTGTCGGCTTGCACGGTCCAGTAACTGAGCAGGATCGGCACCGGTTTAGCCAGCCTGAATTCGTGGGTAAGCCCTGTCGCCAGCAACTCGTTGGTACGCACACGCTCAGCCGGACTCAACAACAGATCGCGCAACTGCATCGCTTGCTCGACCCGCACGCAGCCCGAGCTGAAGGCCCGTAGCCCCTTGTTGAACAGCGCCTGGCTGGGGGTGTCGTGCAAGTACACGGAGAACGGATTGGGAAAGCGGATCGCCATCTGTCCCAGCGGGTTCTTCGGTCCCGCATCCTGGCGCAAGATAATGTTGCCGGGGTTGTCCCAGTCGATATCGTCCGCCACCAACGGATGGCCGTCGCGATCCAGCACCTGCAGGTTTTGTTTGCTCAGGAACGTCTGATCCCGGCGAATTTCCGGCAGCTTGTCTTCACGCATGATGGTCGGAGGCACCGTCCAGGTCGGGTTCAGGGTCAGGCGCGTGACCTGCGATTTCAACAGCGGGGTCGGCCGCTCGGCACGCCCTACCTGAGTGCGTGTCTGCCAGACCGGCACACCGCCCTGATAGACGGTCAACTGCGCCGCGGCAACATTGATCAGCAGGCCATTGGGCTCCAGATCCTGCGCCAGCCAGCGAAAGCGTTCGAGGTTGATGCGCAACTGCTCGCGCCGCGTTGCCGGACTGACGTTCAGCTCAACCACAGTGTCAGGTCCAACCATGCCGTCCGCCTGCAGCGAATGGCTTAGCTGGAAGTTTTTCACCGCACTCACCAGTTCCGCGTTGTAGGTGATGCCAATACTCGCGGAAACGCTGGCCAGATAGCCCTCGCTGAACAGCCGCCGCGCCAACTCGGGTAGTCGCGCATCATGCGCGCCCGGGCGCAACAAGGGCCCGCTGGCGACCGCTGGCCAATGGGGCAACGCCTGCTGGCGCTGACGGGCGTAAACGCGGCGCAAACTCTGATAGAGCTCAAGGCTTGGACGGGCCTGCGCAAAAGCCGCCGCAATGTCCTCCAGACCCGGCCCGGCGATGGCAAGCACCTCGGCGTGTCGATCCTGCGGCAACGCCTGCGCATGCCACAGCGGCTCGAAACGCGATTGCAGCAAGCGACCGTAGTGCAGGTCCTGCAAGGCTTGCAGGTAACGCTGACTGATGCCGATGTCGGCACACAGCTCATCGCCCTCGGTACCGCCCGTGGGCAGGCTGTAACGAGTGGGGTCCAGGCCGTCATCAGCCAGCTGCTGCAACTGCGCCTGCAATGCCGACAAGCGTCCGTTGGCAGACCAGAGCAGGACGTAGTTCTGCTGCTGATAAAAAGCCTGCAACAGCATTTGTGCTGGCGCGCTCAGGTGCGCGGCCAGGCGTGGGCAATCGACCGGCAATTGAGTGAGCGCCAATTGCAATGGACTGTCGTGATCAGCCAGCTCGTTCTGGGCAGTCGCGACCAATGGCGCAGCGAGCAGGAAAATGCTCAAGTAACATGCGTACTTTTTGATCAACTGCTTTACTCCACTCCATGGCCGTCACGTAGACGGTCAACCTCTGCAGTCGGTGCGGCAAGCAATAAGGCCAGCGTATAAACAGGCCTGCCGGGGAAATGACAGGACGTCGGGAGCCAACAATAACAATGGGACTCTCTACGCATGCTGACCTTTCTGCGCCGACTCTGTCTGGCAGCGACGACTCTGGGCGCGATTTGCACTCCGGCGCTCGCTGCCAATACCCACAACCAAGCGTTGTATAACAGCCTCGCGCACGTCGCTCCGGAACTCAATCCCCAAGCGCTACAAAGTGCCCTGAATGCCATGCAATGCGCCGTCAACAGTGGCGCCAGACAAGCCGAGCGCCTGGCTGTTATCGACTATTCGCAACCTTCCACGGCACGTCGGCTGTGGATCTTCGATCTGCGCAAAAAGTCCCTGGTGCTACGCGATCTGGTCGCCCACGGACAAAAGTCCGGGGAAAATTTCGCCACGCAGTTCTCCAATCGCGTCGGCAGCTATCAGTCCAGCCTGGGCCTGTTCCGCACCCAGGAAAGCTATCAGGGCAGCCACGGCTACTCGCTGCGCATGGATGGTCTGGAACCGGGTTTCAATGACCGCGCACGTGATCGCGACATCGTGATTCACGCGGCCGACTACGTGAACCCCATGTGGAGCGAGCGTCAGGGCCGCATCGGACGCAGTCAGGGCTGCCCGGCAGTGCGGCCGCAAGTGGCGCGTCAGGTGATCGACAAACTCAAAGACGGCCAATTCATGTTTTCCTGGTACCCCGACCAGCACTGGATGAAATCCTCGGCCTACCTCAACTGCCGGCCACACCAGGTGGCCATAAACCCTTGAGCCAAAGATCGCCCAGTAGTGCACAATCAGGCTATTGAAAAAGAGCCTGCGCAATGTTGATTGACGAAGAACTGACCCTGAAAAAGCTGGAGGTATTCCTCGCCTTCATGCGCACCGGTAACCTGGCCCGTGCGGCGGCCGAATTACAGACCAGCAATGTCAGCGTGCACCGGGCCATTCACTCGCTGGAAAGCGCACTGCGCTGCCCGCTGTTCAAGCATGAAGGGCGTAACCTGACGCCACTGGAAAGCGC
>NZ_JBIUVW010000039.1:0-65028 GCF_044743155.1 Pseudomonas sp. NPDC087697
CTAAGGAGCTGCGCGGCTTCCAGGTCCCTCCCTCGATGATCAGTCGAGAACTATCGCTCCTGACGGAGCGATAGTCGAGATACAAGGAGCTGCCGTAGGCGGCGATCTTTTAAGGCCTCAATCCAGCCCTAACTTTTTCAGCCTGTAACGCATCGACCGAAACGACAGATTCAACCGCTGGGCCGCCGCTGTGCGGTTCCAGCGCGTTTCTTCGAGGGCCTGGAGAATCAGTTTGCGCTCGACGTTCTCTAGATACTGCTCAAGATTGTCGATTTTTGTCAGGTCCGGCAATCCGGTTTCGGCACTGCAATTACCGTCTGTCAGGCGCAGGTCGCTGGCTTCGATCTGCTTGTTTTCACAAAGGGTGTACGCGCGTTCGAGCATGTTTTCCAGCTCGCGGACGTTGCCCGGAAAACGGTAGTGTTTGAGTGCATCGAGGGCTTGCGGATGGAGATGTGCGGCCGGCAAGCCGCTGCCTGCCGCGAGACGCTTGAGCACATGACTGGCCAGCAACTCGATGTCGTCACGGCGCTCGCGCAACGGCGGGACGCGTAGTTCAATCACATTCAACCGATAGTACAAATCCTGCCGAAAGCGTCCGGCGGCTACTTCGGCGTCCAGGTCCCTGTGGGTGGCGCAGAGTATTCGCACATCGATGATGGCTTCCTGCTGTCCGCCGATGCTGCGTACAGCCTTCTCCTGAATCACGCGCAGCAGTTTGACCTGCATCGCCAGCGGCAAGTCGGCCACTTCATCGAGAAACAGGGTGCCGCCGTTGGCCGCCTGGAACAACCCGGGTTTGTCTTCGATAGCGCCGCTGAAACTGCCTTTGCGATGACCGAAAAACTCGCTCTCCATCAATTCGGACGGAATCGCCCCACAATTCACCGGCACAAATGGCTGGCTGCTGCGTGGACCTTGTTCATGAATCAGCCGGGCGACCAATTCCTTGCCACTGCCGGACTCGCCACTGATGTACACCGGCGCCTGACTGCGCGCCAGTTTGTCGATCTGTTTGCGCAGGCTGCGCATGGGCAATGAGTCGCCGAGCAGGCGGCGCTCGATGGCGCTGGTAGCGCCGCCGGCGACCGGCAGGCGCAGGGCGCTGACCACCAGCTCCCGCAGCCGGGTCAGGTCCACTGGTTTGGTCAGGAAATCGAAGGCCCCGGCTTTCAGCGCGTTGATGGCGGTATCGAGGCTGCCATAAGCGGTGATCATCGCCACCGGCACGTGTGGATGGGTCAGCTGAATGTGCTGCACCAACTCCAGGCCGGTGCCGTCGGGCAGGCGCATGTCGGTCAGGCATAGGTCGAACCGTTCCTTGTCCAGCAACGTTCGGGCTTCGCCGACAGTGCGTGCGCTCAGCGTGTCGAGCTTCATTCGGCCGAGGGTGATTTCCAGAAGTTCGCGAATATCCGGTTCGTCATCGACGATCAGGACTTTTTGTCGTGGGCTGATGTTCAACTTTGTTTCCGTCCGTGAGCAAAGGTGATGCGAAAGCAGCCGCCGCCTTGGCGTGGTTTGAAGTCTAGGCGGGCCTGGTTGCTTTCGCACAGCTCACGGGACAGATAGAGACCCAGGCCAGTGCCCTGGCTACTGGTGGTGAAGAACGGTTCGAACAGATGCGCTTGTTGCTCCGCTGAAACGCCGGGGCCGTTGTCCAGCACATCCAGGGTGGGCAGCTGGCTGTCGGGGTCGAGACAAAGCGTGAGCCAGACCTCGGCCTGCTCGTGCGCAAGGGCGCTGTGGCGCCAGGCATTGCGCAGCAGGTTATCGAGCACCTGAGTCAGTTGGTCAGGGTCCATCAATGTGGTGAAGGTTCCTGAACCTGTGCTCAGATGAATCTTCTGGCGATCCGTGGCACCTTCGCGCACCGTGCGCACGAACTGTTCCAGCCACAGCTTCAAGTCGAGCCGTTGGGGTACGGTTTGCTGGCGGCGTGAAAGCTGCAGGACGTTTTCTATCACTCGGTTCATGCGTTGAGAGTGGTCTTGAATAATCTGCGTCAGACGCCGATCCGCGCCCATCATTTCCTCAGACTCGTTCAGCAACTGCGCCGCATGGCTGATGGCGCCCAATGGATTGCGGATTTCATGGGCAATCCCGGCGGTTAGTCGGCCCAGTGCTGCGAGCTTGAGTTGTTGGGCTTGTTGCGCGACCTGCGCAAGGTCTTCGAGAAACACCAGAGTCTGACGTTGTTCGTTCAGGCCCAGCGCAATGAAGCTCGGTTGCAGCTCCAGGCCTGTACGGGCGACTTTCAGGCTCTGTGGGCGCAAGGTCGGGTTGTTGAACCAGAGTTGCAGGCGCTCGACCAGGGCTGTCGAGTAATCGTCGATGAGCTGGCCGTCGAGGCGTTCCTGACCAAACAGGCTCAAGGCGCTGTGATTGGCCAACTGAACCCGGCGCTCGCTATCGAGTACCAGGATGCCGGTGCGCATGCGTTGCAGGATCAGCGCATTAAGCGCCTCCAGGCCAACCACTTCGCTGGCGCGTTGCTCGGCCAGGTTCTCGCTGATCTCCACTCGTCGGGTCAAACCCTGCACCAGTAACGCTGCGGCAAAGCACAGGGCGCCGAGGGTGCCGGCTTGCAGGTAGTAATTGGCACCGGTCGAGTGGCTGCCGCTCAGGTAAAAACTCAGGGAAATGATGCTGATGGTGGCGACCGCCGCGAGCAACAGTCCGATGCGTCCGCGCAGCAAGGTGTTGCTGATCGCTACCGAGACAATCAGCAGGTTGCCGATGGCGCTGGGTGCGCCGCCTGCGGCATAGAACAACACTGACAGCAGCAGGATGTCGGCCAGCGCGAGGCTGAAGATCTGCGCGGGTTGCCTGGGGTTTCCCAGAAACACCACCAGCAGGATATTCAGAATCAAATACAACCAGCTGCCAGTGCGCAACAGGTCGCTGTTGGCGAACTCCAGCAACTGGTTGTCCATGTTGCTGGAGATCAACAGCACCAGAAGGATGCCGATACTTAAACGGTAGAAATGATAGAGGCGCAGCAGTCGCTGGGCCTGTTTGCCGCCGGGACTTGAGGTCTCAGCGATCACGTGAGCTCGGGCCTTGCTCGAGGTGAGCCTGGCTGCAATACCACTGTTGTTGAAGGCTCAGCGCGCGGTCGCGTGGCAGGTGAACACCGCAATGGGCGCAACGAACCATGGGCGGCGCATCGAGTTCGCTGGGCGTATGGGAGGTTTCGGCGGAGCGCTTGAACTTGCGCCAGAACCATACTGCAGCAGCAATCAGGGCAATCCAGAACAGTAGACGAAGCATGGTGAGGCCGCTTTGCGATGAATAATCCGGCAGTTTAGCCAAGGACAGGAGAAGCGCACAGCGCAATGAAACGCGGGAATAAAAAAGGGAGACTCGAAAGTCTCCCTTTTTGGTACCTCACGGGTGTCAGTCGAACACACCGAAGGTCATGTAGCTGAACCACGAACGGTCGCTGTTGTTGCCTTCCGCTTCGTGCTGCTGCTCTTGAACCGCATCGCCTTCCTTAGGCTTGAGGTCGGAAGGAATCGCGTCCTTGGCATCCTGGAACTGCTTCATCACATCCTGGTTGGCGCGGGTTTCGCCCGGCGGCAGCGGTGGACGGGATTCGATCAGGCCCAGGGTGGCCTTGCTCAGCCACGAACGGTTGTCGGCTTCGGCTACCCGTGGCACGAACTGGCCGTCGACCAGGGTCGGGTGCTTCGGGTAGTTCAGCTTCAGGGTTTCGAGGCTGCTGTTGGCCAGCTCGTCCAGGTGCAGGCGCTGGTAGGACTCGACCATCACTGCCAGGCCGTCACCGACCGAAGGGGTTTCCTGGAAGTTTTCCACCACATAACGCCCACGGTTGGCGGCTGCGACGTACGCCTGACGGGTCAGGTAGTAGTCGGCTACGTGAATTTCGTAGGACGCCAGCAGGTTACGCAGATAAATCATGCGTTGCTTGGCGTCTGGCGCGTAGCGGCTGTTCGGGTAACGGCTGGTGAGTTGGGCGAACTCGTTGTAGGAGTCACGTGCGGCGCCCGGGTCACGCTTGGTCATGTCCAGCGGCAGGAAGCGCGCCAGCAGGCCGACGTCCTGGTCAAAGGAGGTCAGGCCCTTGAGGTAGTACGCGTAATCGACGTTCGGGTGCTGCGGGTGCAGACGGATAAAACGCTCGGCGGCAGACTTGGCAGCCTCAGGCTCGGCGTTCTTGTAGTTCGCATAAATCAGCTCGAGTTGAGCCTGATCGGCGTAGCGACCGAACGGATAACGCGATTCCAGGGCCTTCAGCTTGGCCGTGGCGCTGGTATAGCTATTGTTGTTCAGGTCGGTCTGAGCCTGCTGGTACAGCTCGACCTCGCTGAGGTTTTCGTCGACGACTTCCTTCGATGAGCAAGCAGCGGTCAATGCGAGGATGGCGATCAGCAGCAGGTGTTTCACTTGCATGGCGGCTTGCGTCCCTATGACGGCCGCTGTCTTGGGCGGGGCCGTCCTGTTATGATGAGTACCCCGTTGAAAGCCTCGGGGCAAAAGACGCCGTATTTAACCACAAGCGCGCAGCCGAAACCAAAGGCTGTAGCCGACGCCTAGTCTGAGCATGTCCGATAAAATTGAACTTCGCGCAGAGGTGCCGTCCGAACTGGGCGGCCAACGCCTCGATCAAGTCGCCGCACAATTATTCGCTGAGCACTCGCGCTCGCGCCTTTCCGCCTGGATCAAAGACGGCCGCCTGACTGTGGATGGAGCGGTTATCCGCCCGCGAGACATCGTCCACGGCGGCGCCATCCTTGAGCTGACTGCCGAGCAGGAAGCTCAAGGAGAATGGATTGCTCAGGACATCGCCCTGGACATCGTCTATGAAGATGACGACATCCTGGTGATCAACAAGCCTGCGGGCCTGGTGGTGCATCCTGCTGCCGGTCACGCCGACGGCACCTTGCTCAACGCCTTGCTGCACCACGTGCCGGACATCATCAATGTGCCGCGCGCCGGTATCGTGCACCGTCTGGACAAGGACACCACCGGTCTGATGGTGGTGGCCAAGACCATTCAGGCACAGACGCAACTGGTAACGCAATTGCAGAGCCGCAGCGTCAGCCGGATCTATGAATGCATCGTGATCGGTGTGGTCACTGCCGGCGGCAAGATCAACGCGCCGATCGGTCGTCACGGCCAGCAGCGTCAGCGCATGGCGGTGATGGAAGGCGGCAAGCAGGCGGTCAGTCACTACCGCGTGCTCGAACGCTTCCGCTCCCACACACACGTGCGGGTCAAGCTGGAAACCGGTCGTACGCACCAGATTCGCGTGCACATGGCCCACATCAACTTCCCGTTGGTCGGAGATCCTGCCTACGGCGGTCGCTTCCGTATTCCACCGGCAGCCAGTGTGACCATGGTCGAATCCCTGAAACATTTCCCGCGTCAGGCGCTGCATGCGCGTTTCCTGGAACTGGATCATCCGACCACCGGTAAGCGCATGAGCTGGGAATCGCCACTGCCGGACGATTTCGTCTGGTTGCTGTCGCTGCTCAAGCAAGACCGTGAGGCGTTCATCGGATGATTGACTGGCTGATTCCTGACTGGCCCGCGCCGGCCAGGGTGAAAGCCTGCGTCACCACCCGAACGGGCGGCGTCAGCCTGGCGCCGTTCGACAGCCTCAACCTGGGCGATCATGTCGAGGACAGCCCTGCGGCTGTCGCCGAGAATCGCCGACGCCTGACAGATCGCTTTTCTATTCAGCCAGCCTGGTTGCAACAGGTTCACGGCATTGCCGTGGCCCATGCTGACCCGGCTACGGTGGCGACGGCTGATGCCAGCTGGACTGCCACGCCGGGCATTGCCTGTGCGGCAATGACGGCCGACTGTTTGCCTGCATTGTTCTGTGATCGCGCCGGTACTCGCGTCGCCGCCGCTCACGCCGGCTGGCGCGGTCTGGCGGCGGGTGTGCTTGAGGCAACTGTCGAAAGCCTGGCCGTAGACCCTGCGGAGGTGCTCGTCTGGCTCGGCCCGGCCATCGGTCCGAAAGCCTTCGAAGTCGGCCCGGAAGTCCGCGAGGTCTTTGTCCAGCAACTTCCTGACGCCGCTCAGGCTTTTGTCCCGAGCCACAATGCCGGCAAGTTCATGGCCGACATCTATCTGCTGGCACGCCTGCGTCTGGCGCAATGCGGCGTCACCGCCGTGTACGGTGGCGGCTTCTGCACCGTGACCGATCTTCGCTTCTATTCTTACCGCCGCAGTCCTCGCACCGGTCGGTTTGCCTCCCTGGTCTGGCTGGAACGCTAGACTTATCTGATCTGCGTCAATCCTGCTGCGCTTGAATCTTCCAGAATCGACCGCATCTAGTGGGGTATCTGGCAGGTTTCTCTATTTAGGTGTGTCCATCGCTCCGGCCTGCTCAAAAGGAAGGTGACCAATGCGTATAGACCGTTTAACCAGCAAATTGCAGTTAGCCTTATCCGATGCTCAATCCCTGGCTGTCGGCCTCGATCATCCGGGCATTGAACCTGCGCACCTGATGCAAGCGCTGCTTGAGCAGCAGGGCGGCTCGATCAAGCCGTTGCTGATGCAAGTGGGTTTTGACATCAACAGCCTGCGCAAAGAGTTGAGCAAAGAGCTCGACCATCTGCCAAAAATCCAGAATCCCACCGGCGATGTGAACATGTCGCAGGACCTGGCGCGTCTGCTCAACCAGGCCGATCGCCTGGCCCAGCAGAAGGGTGACCAGTTCATCTCCAGCGAGCTGGTGCTACTCGCCGCCATGGACGAGAACAGCAAACTCGGCAAATTGCTGCTCGGTCAGGGCGTCAGCAAGAAAGCCCTGGAAAACGCGATCAATAACCTGCGCGGTGGTGAGGCGGTGAATGACGCCAATCACGAAGAGTCGCGTCAGGCGCTGGATAAATACACCATTGACCTGACCAAGCGCGCTGAAGAAGGCAAGCTCGACCCGGTGATCGGCCGTGACGATGAAATTCGTCGGACCATCCAGGTCCTGCAACGCCGCACCAAAAACAACCCGGTGCTGATCGGTGAGCCTGGCGTGGGTAAAACCGCGATCGCCGAAGGCCTGGCCCAGCGCATCATCAATGGCGAAGTGCCGGATGGCCTGAAGGGCAAACGCCTGCTGTCGCTGGATATGGGCGCGCTGATTGCCGGTGCCAAGTACCGTGGCGAGTTTGAAGAGCGCCTGAAATCGCTGCTCAACGAGCTGTCGAAGCAGGAAGGTCAGATCATCCTGTTCATCGACGAACTGCACACCATGGTCGGCGCCGGTAAAGGCGAAGGCTCGATGGACGCCGGCAACATGCTCAAACCGGCTCTGGCCCGTGGCGAGTTGCATTGCGTCGGCGCGACCACGCTCAACGAGTATCGCCAATATATAGAGAAGGACGCGGCCCTTGAGCGGCGCTTCCAGAAAGTGTTGGTGGACGAGCCGAGCGAAGAAGACACCATCGCGATCCTGCGTGGCCTGAAAGAGCGCTACGAGGTTCACCACAAGGTGGCGATCACCGACGGCGCGATCATTGCGGCGGCCAAGTTGAGCCATCGCTATATCACTGACCGTCAGTTGCCGGACAAAGCCATCGACCTGATCGATGAAGCGGCCAGCCGCATTCGCATGGAAATCGACTCCAAGCCGGAAGTGCTGGATCGTCTGGAGCGGCGCTTGATTCAACTGAAGGTTGAATCCCAGGCGCTGAAGAAAGAAGACGACGAAGCAGCGAAAAAGCGCCTGGAAAAGCTCCAGGAAGAAATCGTTCGTCACGAGCGTGAGTACTCGGACCTCGAAGAAATCTGGAATTCGGAAAAAGCCGAAGTGCAGGGTTCTGCTCAGATCCAGCAGAAAATCGAACAGTCCCGTCAGGAGCTGGAAGCCGCCCGCCGCAAAGGCGACCTTAACCGCATGGCCGAATTGCAGTACGGGGTGATCCCGGACCTGGAGCGCAGCCTGCAAATGGTCGATCAGCACGGCAAGAGCGAAAACCAGTTGCTGCGCAGCAAGGTGACTGAAGAAGAAATCGCCGAAGTCGTGTCGAAATGGACCGGCATTCCGGTCTCGAAAATGCTCGAAGGCGAGCGCGACAAGCTGCTGAAGATGGAAAGCCTGTTGCACCAACGCGTGATCGGCCAGAACGAAGCCGTGGTGGCGGTGGCCAACGCAGTACGCCGTTCGCGTGCCGGGTTGTCCGACCCGAATCGCCCGAGCGGTTCGTTCATGTTCCTCGGCCCGACCGGTGTTGGTAAAACCGAGTTGTGCAAAGCCTTGGCCGAGTTCCTCTTTGATACCGAAGAGGCGATGGTGCGCATTGATATGTCCGAGTTCATGGAGAAACATTCCGTGGCACGGCTGATCGGGGCGCCACCAGGCTACGTGGGCTACGAGGAGGGCGGTTACCTGACCGAGGCGGTGCGTCGCAAGCCGTATTCGGTGATCCTCCTGGACGAGGTCGAGAAGGCCCACCCGGACGTGTTCAATGTGTTGCTGCAAGTGCTGGAAGATGGCCGTCTGACCGACAGTCACGGGCGTACCGTGGATTTCCGTAATACGGTGATCGTCATGACGTCCAACCTTGGGTCGGTGCAGATCCAGGAACTGGTCGGTGATCGTGAAGCGCAACGTGCGGCGGTGATGGATGCGGTGTCGACGCACTTCCGTCCGGAGTTCATCAACCGGATCGACGAGGTGGTGATCTTCGAACCGTTGGCACGTGATCAGATTGCCGGCATCACCGAGATCCAGTTGGGTCGCCTGCGCAGCCGTCTGGCCGAGCGTGAGCTGAAACTGAATCTGAGCAGCGAAGCGCTGGATAAGTTGATTGCGGTGGGTTACGACCCGGTCTATGGCGCACGGCCGCTCAAACGAGCAATCCAGCGCTGGATCGAAAACCCGCTGGCACAGCTGATTCTGTCCGGCAGTTTCCTGCCAGGCGCCACCGTTACGGCCACCGTTGCGAACGACGAAATCGTTTTCAACTGAGCGTTCGCTGCACGGTAATGGAGGAGGCCCCGCATCGCGGGGCCTTTTTTTTCTTAGGGTGTTGAACTGTAAGGAAAAGGCTTGTAAAGTGCGCCCCGCAGTAAGTCGCCCCAGCGGTTTCTTCTCCCCAAGGAGAAATCTGAAATAAGTTGCAAATCATTGTCTTGAAAGCAATTTAGGGGGTTGACAGAGGTGCTTAAGATTGTAGAATAGCGCGCCTCAGACACACGAACGCAGCGATGCGAACGGGTCGAAGAGGTGAAGCAAGCTTCACAGTTGTAATTGAAATATGTAGTTCCGTGATAGCTCAGTCGGTAGAGCAAATGACTGTTAATCATTGGGTCCCAGGTTCGAGTCCTGGTCACGGAGCCAATTTCAAACCGGGGTATAGCGCAGTCCGGTAGCGCGCCTGCTTTGGGAGCAGGATGTCAGGAGTTCGAATCCCCTTACCCCGACCATATTAAAAATCCTCGTATCGAAAGATACGGGGATTTTTTTTGCCTGTTGAAAAATCCCCGTCGCCTTCAAGTCATCGTACAACCTGCCGATAACGAGCTGACGGGGGACTGCCGCAGTAACGCCCCTTTACTCAAGCCACGACAAGAAAAAGGGCGCTCGTTATGTTGCTTCGTCAGTTGAATATCGCTCCTCGCGCAGCGTTGGGATTTGCTCTTATTGCGGTGCTGGTCGCCTTGCTCGGTGTGTTCGCGCTGGGACAGATGTCGAGCATTCGCGACAGTGAGGTCGCGGTAGAGAACCAATGGCTGCCAAGCATTCGTGGCGGCGACGAGATTCGCGAAATCATGTTGCGCATCCGTACCATTTCCCTGCGCATGGCCCTGGATCCAGATTTGAAGAACATTGCGCAGTACCGCAGCCAGATGGACACCCGCGACAAGGAGCTGAGCGACAAGATCGCGGCCTACGACAAACTGGTCACCACCGCCGAAGGCAAAGAGTTGTATGACCAGTTCAAAAAAACCTTCGCGGCCTATCGTGCGGGCATCGCCCAGTCCTTCGTCCTGGCCGAGCAAGGTCGGCGTGACGAGCTGACCAAGCTGCTGCTGGTCGACATGAAAACCGTGGTCGACGGTTCCGGCAAGCAGCTTAATGACCTGGCAGAGCTGTTCGCCAAACAGGTCGCCACTGAAAGCCAGAACTCTGCAGCGCATTACCAAACCTCGCGCCTGATTGTCAGCCTGTTCATCGGTCTGGCCGCTCTGGCCACCGTCGGACTCGCCATGTTGCTGACTCGCAGCATTGTGCGCCCTCTGACCGAAGCCCTGAATGCAGCCGAAAACGTGGCGCGGGGCGACCTGACCCAACCTATCGAAACTCATGGCAACGACGAAGTCAGCCGTTTGCTCAAGGCGCTGGCGACCATGCAGCAGAACCTGCGCGAAACCCTGCAAGGCATTAGTGGTTCGGCCACCCAATTGGCCGCGGCGGCGGATGAGTTGAACGCGGTGACCCTCGGCAGTACCCAGAACCTGCAGCAGCAGAACAACGAGATCGAACAAGCCGCCACCGCCGTCACCGAAATGACCACCGCCGTGGAAGAAGTCGCGCGCAATGCGGTGTCGACTTCCGATGCAACCCGCCAGTCCAGTGAGTCGGCGCATCTGGGTCAGGAGCGGGTCAGTGAAACCACCAGTGCCATTAGCGCCCTGGCCGGCGAGGTGCAGCACACCGGTGAACTGGTGCAGTCGCTGGCCAACCAATCCCAGGACATCGGCAAGGTGCTGGATGTGATTCGCGCCATCGCCGAGCAAACCAACCTGTTGGCGCTAAATGCCGCGATTGAAGCCGCACGCGCGGGGGAGAGCGGGCGAGGTTTTGCGGTGGTGGCCGATGAAGTGCGGGCGTTGGCGCATCGCACGCAGCAGTCGACCCAGGAAATCGAGCAGATGGTGCAGGGCATGCGCAACGGGTCGAGCCTGGCACTCGAGTCCATGCAGGCCAGTGCCTCCCGTGCCGCCAGTACGCGGGTACTGGCCGAGCGGGCGGGCGAAGCCCTGCAAACCATCACCGCGTCGGTGCATGAAATTCACGAGCGTAATCTGGTGATCGCCAGTGCCGCCGAAGAACAGGCGCAAGTGGCGCGGGAAGTGGACCGCAATCTGGTGAACATCCGTGATTTGTCGGTGCGTTCTGCGGCGGGTGCGGATCAGACCAGCGCTTCCAGCCACGAACTGTCGAAACTGGCCAATGCGTTGCAGGGCATGGTACGGCGCTTTCAGGTGTAATCGGGGGGAGAGGTACAGAGAGACACGGATCGTCGGGGCAATAAATATCAACTGTGGGAGCGAGCTTGCTCGCGACGAGGCCATAACATTCAACATCAATGTTGGCTGTTACATCGCCTTCGCGAGCAAGCCCGCTCCCACACTGAACCGGGTTTTAGTGCAGCTTCAGACGCGGCTCAGTGCCACGGCCAATCTTGCTGCCCAACATCAGCATCGCCGTGCGGAACGGGCCGTACAGCGCGACCTGGTGCATGCGGTACAGCGACACGTAAAACATCCGCGCCAGCCAACCTTCGAGCATCACGCTGCCAGTCAGGTTGCCCATCAAGTTACCCACAGCCGAAAAACGCGACAGCGAGATCAGGGAGCCGTAATCGGTGTACTTGTACGCAGGCAGCGGCTTGCCTTCGATGCGCAGTTTCAAGGATTTGGCCAGCAGCGAGGCTTGTTGGTGCGCGGCTTGCGCACGTGGCGGCACGTTGCGATCAGTGCCCGGCTGCGGGCAGGCCGCGCAGTCACCAAAGGCGAAAATGTTTTCGTCGCGAGTGGTTTGCAGGGTCGGCAGCACTTGCAGCTGGTTGATCCGGTTGGTTTCCAGACCGTCGATGTCCTTGAGGAAACCTGGCGCACGAATCCCGGCCGCCCAGACTTTCAGGCTGGCCTTGATCTCCTGGCCGCTGGCAGTGATCAGCGCATCGGCGGTGACTTCACTGACTGCCGCGTTGGTCAGAACCTTGACCCCGAGTTTTTCCAGGGTTTTATGCACGGGGCCGCCGATCCGCTCCGGCAGGGCAGGCAACACCCGTGGGCCGGCTTCGATCAGGGTGATATGCATGTTTTCCGGAAGGATGCGGTCCAGGCCGTATGCCGCCAGTTCGTGGGCCGCGTTGTGCAGTTCCGCCGCCAGTTCGACGCCAGTGGCACCCGCGCCGACGATGGCCACGCTGATCTGTTGCACTGCATCGGATTGCCCGGCGTGGGCGCGCAGGTAGTGGTTGAGCAATTGCTGGTGGAAGCGCTCGGCCTGTTTACGGGTGTCGAGGAACAGGCAGTGCTGCGCCGCGCCCTGAGTGCCGAAATCGTTGGTGGTGCTGCCGACTGAAATCACCAGCGAGTCGTATGCAACCTCGCGTGCTGGCACCAGTTCCAGGCCGTTTTCGTCGTAGGTGGCGGCCAGCTGGATTTTCTTCTGCGCGCGATCGAGCCCGCTCATGCGCCCCAGCTGGAACTCGAAGTGGTTCCATTTTGCCTGGGCGACATAATTGAGTTCGTCTTCGGAAGAGTTCAAGGAACCTGCCGCCACTTCATGCAACAGCGGTTTCCAGATGTGCGTCAGGTTCGCGTCGACCAGCATCACACTGGCCGTGCCACGCTTGCCCAGAGTCTTACCCAGACGGGTAGCCAACTCCAGACCGCCGGCGCCGCCGCCAACGATGACAATACGATGAGTCATGGGGATATCTCGCAAGGCTAAAAGAAATCGGTGCAGTTACCCGAGCGAGCGCGATGCTGCTCATAGCGTCAGGTACCTCACAAGTCGGCTCAGCAGGCCCAGGCCAATCGTCACTGCCAATACCACCACGAGGAGCATCCACGGCCGGAAAGGCCGGCGCTCGACTCGGTGCTGGGACAGTTGCAGGTACTCTTCGACACGCTGTTGGTCGTCGGGTTTCAGGCGGCTGGTCATATCGGGCCTCGTCAGGGGTAGACGTTGCTGAATGTGTAGAAGCTACAGGGAATTTATCCCCCTGTGAACGGAGCATAGCCGCTGGCAGGGAAGGGCTCGACGCTCACAGGCTGATCCCGACGTCGAAGAGGATGCTGCGTCCCAGGTTGCCGCGCAGAAAGTCCGGCGCCTCGGGGTGGGCGAACAGCACGCGGGCGAAGGTCGGGCCCACCAGTGACAGCGAGCGCCAGCCCTGGCGCAGGTATTCGGTGGGCGGTGGAAAATGACTGTTGAGGTCGAGCACTTCGCGCTTGAGGCTGGCGAAGGCGATGATGTCCAGTTCGCCCAGGTCCATCCCGCGTTCTTTGTAGTTGTGCGCTTTTTTGCGCAACGTCGGCGCCAGTCTCAGCAAGAATTCGTTGGCTGGAATGCGCCTGGGTTTGGCTTCGCGGCGCACCAGTTGGCTCAGGGAAAAAGCACTGCGCCGGCGTTGCAGTTCGTCGCGCCACTCGTCGTTCAGCCGTCGGCCTTCGTCGAGCACGAAGAACACCTCGAAATTCGCCTCGCGAAACAGTACGTCTGGCGGCTCCCCGGCAGGGCTGAATTCGTCAACGCGGTAGGGAATGTTCAAGCCTTGCAGCAGGCGTTGGCAGACCCAACGCTCACGCTCCCATTTGCGGGCATTGGACAAGAACGCATTGGCTTGCTCGGCCGCGATGGTCAGCAGGCGCAAATAATCTGAGTCATCCATAGGCCAAGCTTAGCGCCCAAATGTGATACAAAAAAATAAAGTCTGTCGCAGAAGAATAAAGTCTGTCGCGTTTGGGGGCGTTTTTGGCGAGTTGACGACCTGGAAATCAACGGATTCGATGCATTCCTGGTTTTCGGAACACAAGAGGGCAAAACGTTATCCTGGATCGTGATGATCCAGGAGGATGAAGATTGCACTCTATGCGACGAATTGCGACTTTGGTAGGCCGCAGAGGTCGCTGAAGTCCCTGCGAGCGGACTCGACGACAATGGGGGCGCCGCAGGCGTAGATGTGGCAATTGCGCATATCCGGAAAGTCAGCCATGACCGCCTGATGCACGTTTCCGCTACGCCCGGTCCACCGGTCCTGCGGCTCCGGAGCACTCAGCACAGGAATGAACGACAGGCCGGGCATCGCCTTCATGACCTGCTCCACCCACGTCCTCAGGTAGAGATCGGCACCACAGCGACCGCCCCAGTAGAGGTATATCGGATGTTGCGAACCGGATTCAAGCAGGGCCTCCATGATCGCCTTGATTGAACTGAACCCGGTCCCCGAGGCCATCAGAATGATCGCCGAGCCAGGTACTTCGGGTGCACCACGGTAGTAGAGTTCCCCAAAAGGGCCGGCAATGGCCAGGCAGCCAGGCTTGCCTCGGGTTTCCAGCACATTGGCGATGAACTGACTGCTCGTGACTTCCCGGACATGCACGTCGATAGTTTTTGACGTGCAGGTGCCGCTGGCAATGGAAAAACTTCGCCGTGCCCCATCGGCCAGGACCAGGTCAATGTACTGGCCTGGACGATAGGAAAAGCTGTCGGTATCCAGTGCCAGCGTGATGCCGAGGATGTCGGTGGCCAGTCGGTTGACGTCCTGAATCTGGCACGCAATGAGTCCGTTCAAGTGAGGCTCCGCTCTATGGGTTCCAGTTGGTTTATTGGCTGAGGTTTATTCGTCCAGCGCCGGATAGATAACGATCCCATGGCCTGAAGCGGCTGAACCCTGCAACGCAGACAGCACCTCCTGTACCTGGCCCGTTGTGATGCTGTGGGTGGTGATGATGATGTCAGTCAGATCGCCCTCGCCTTCGTCCTGGAATATGGCGCTGACCGAAACGTCGGCGCTGGCAAATATTGAACTGACCTCGGCCAGCACACCCACTTTGTCTTCTACCTTCATCCTGAAGTAGAAGCGGCTCTGCCTGGCGTCGGCAGCAAGGTACGGCCTGGCCTTGATCGCGTTTCGTTTGAAGCCCATGTTCGGCAGGCCCACGTAGTGGTCACCCCGTGAGCCTTGAGCAAGATCGATCAAGTCGGCAAGCACCGCACTCGCGGTCTGTACGCCACCGGCACCGGACCCGTAGAGGAAGGCTGAACCGAACAGGTCACCAGTCAGCGCGATGCCGTTCATGGAACCGTTGACATGTGCCAGCATGGACGCGTTCGGCACCAGCGTCGGGGCCACCGACACCCACACTTCATCGCCTTGCAGTTGGGTCTGGGCAATGAGTTTGAGCTGATAACCGAGTCGGGCCGCCGCCGCTATGTCGACCGCTTCAACCTCGGTGACGCCTTTGAAGTCCACCGCCGCAAAATTGACCGGCACACCAAAAGCCAGCGAACTGAGCAAGGTGATTTTGTGCGCTGCGTCTTCGCCATTCACATCGAGGGTCGGATCCGCTTCGGCGTAACCTTTCTGCTGAGCCTGGGCCAGCGCCTCGTCGAACGACGCGCCATGCTGGCTCATTTGCGACAGGATGTAGTTCGAGGTGCCGTTGAGGATGCCGATGAGCGAGGTGACCCGGTTGGCGGCCACCGACTCCTTCAGCGTTTTGATGATCGGGATAGAGACTGCCACGGCGCCTTCGAACAGTACGCACACTCCCATTCGATCGGCGAGCTCGAAGATGGCTTCACCATGATGGGCCAGCAGGGCCTTGTTGGCCGTGATGATGTGCTTCTTGTTGGCAATCGCACGCATCACCAGATCTTTGGCGATACCCGTGCCACCAATGAGCTCTATGACGACATCGATGGCGGGATCGTCGACCACCGCCCAGCAGTCCGTGACGATCTCGCAGCCTTCGGGTACATGCCCTTCGGCGCGCGCCGCGGTGCGGGTGGCGACCTTGACGATCTCCAGTTGCGCGTCGGTCTTGGACGCGATCAAGTCCCGATTCGACATGAACTTCTGTACCGTCGCCGAGGCGACGTTGCCGAATCCCAATACACCTATTTTCATGACTGACTCACTCTGTTCGAAGACTTTTTTGTTCTGCTACTCAACCACAACATCCGGGTGTTGTTGAGCAATGGATTCATTGCACGGCGTTAAGCCGCTCACGCATTTCGCCGGTCAGGGGAATATCCAGGTCGAACCCCATGCCTGGAAGCTGCCCGGTAAACCAAGTGGCGTAGGTGGTTTCAAATGCACGCTCAGCCATGAGCCGCTCCAGCTCGACGTCAACCTCAGCCTGGAACGTCGCGTCGCCCAGGCGAATCATGAAGCCGTAGGGTTCACCACCGATGCGATGTGGCAGCAATTGCACATCGGCAATCGCCGCGTTGAGCGTCAGGGCCTTGAGGATGACCTCATCAGCCACCATGGCATCGACCTGCTCATCCTGGCAAAAGCGTTCGAAAGCCGATGCGATGTTTGCACTGCCGCAGAATCGATAGTCGACATCGGCGCCAGGCCACTCCATCAGCGCTGCGTGGCTGGTCGATCCTTGTATGCCGACGACCGTCATCGGCCCCTTGGGTTTGCCGGCGCTGCTCAGCACGGCGTTCTTGACCAGAATCCGGTGCGCCGTGAAGAAGATCGGTCGGCTGAAGCGGTTACTGTTTTTCCGTTCTGGTGTGATCGTGGTGGAGCCACATTCGACGTCGATGGTGCCGTCTTCCAGCAGTGCCAGACGTGTTGAGGACGTCACTTCAACCGCACGAATTTCACAGCTGTCGATGCCATGTCGGCGGCCAATGCCGGCCATGACCTGGCGGAACAGGTCAACCGAATAGCCCAGCGGCGCGAACGAGGTTTGGGTGCAATACGAAAACGGCGGTGTGTGCCGCTGAATACCGACGCGGATCACGCCTTCTTTGCGGATTTTCTCAAGAACAGAGAGTGTCGGCATAACGCTTCCCGGTAGCGACTGAGGGTCGCTTGTTGCCTGTTTCAATACTGGGATGTCGCGCTGCAACACGCTCGCCACACGTTCTACCCACCGAATAGGGACCTACACCCGTCATACGCGCGACAGACTTTATTCTTCAATATCAAATGCGACACGCTGAAAGAGCTTTGCATTGAGTGGAGCAATGTTGGCGTCGGTGTAGACTCCTGGGCAAGGGGCTGCAATCAAGGAGTCTGCGGTGCAATTAAAGGATTTACCCTCATGATCGGCGCCGGGTTGCTGTCGCCGGAAACCCTGACCGTCGGCTGGCTGATTTACCTGCCGGTGTTGATCTGGGCGATTGCGCGTGCGCCGTGGGTGGAGCTGTTTACCGACAGTCGACGTCAGCATTTGCTGTTTGGCACCGTGTTCGCGCTGTTCATGCTCTGGCTGGTGCGACGGGACTTCGATACCGGCGTCTCCTACCACATTATCGGCATGACAGCGGTGACGTTGCTTCTGGACTGGCCGCTGGCGATTGTCGGCGGGCTGGTTGCGCAGGTGGGGCTGGTGCTGCTCGGGCGTCAGGACTTGGTCGCGATGGGGGTCAATGGCACGTTGCTGATTCTGTTACCGGTGCTGGTCACCGAATGCTGCGCGATCCTGGTGGAGCGAGCGCAACCGCGTAATCCCTTTGTGTATATTTTTTGCTCGGGCTTTTTTGCCGCCGGGCTCTCGGCGTTGCTCTGCCTGCTGGTGGGGCTGGGGTTGCTGTGGTTCGACGAGCGTTTTGCGATGCCGGAGTGGCTGGAGGATTTTGTCGGTTACCTGTGGCTGATCATTTTTCCCGAGGCGTTTATCAACGGTATGGTGATCAGCGCGTTGGTGGTGTTCTGCCCGGATTGGCTGGAAACGTTCAATCGGACCCGTTATTTGTCGGCGCCGTGGAAGGACGACGATAAGCCTTGATCCATATCAAATGCTCAAATCGCCTGCGATCCCATGCTCTGAAAAATCTTCGGGAGCAGCGGCATGAGCATTTACGAATGGGCAAGGCAGGAGTTGCGCAACAGTCTGGAATCGGCGCAGGAAGCTGGGTTTGAACCGGGTTTGACCCTGCGCGCCTTGCTCAGTGCGGTGGTGCAGCAGAGCAAGGACGTACGCAGTGTCGAGGATCTGGCCGATGAGTTGCAGTTTCTGGCGGAGAATCTCGATGACGGCCAGGACTACGGGTTCATGCGGCCCTGATGGTGGGGATCAGTGACGCGGGTCGAAGTCTTCTGAAAACAGATCATCTTCAGCGTCCGGGCTGACCGGAATCTTGTGTTCTTCCGACGCCCAGGCGCCCAGATCGATCAGTTTGCAACGGTCCGAGCAAAATGGCCGGAAGGTGCTGGCCTCGCTCCATTCAACTGGGGCGCCGCAGGTTGGACATTCGACGACAGGGGGTTGGCTCATGACTGGCCTCCACGCAAAGTAAGGTAAAAGTGATGCAGGCGTTCGACTTCGCTGTGCAGCCAGGCGAGGTCGCGGTCGTTGACCACCACATCGTCGGCATGGCTGATGCGGTCCTGACGGCTGGATTGGGCCTTGAGGATCGCCTGAACCTGCTGTTCGCTGGTCTGGTCGCGCTGCAAGGTTCGTTCAATCTGTAAGTGTTCTGGCGCATCGATCACCAGCACTCGTTGGGTCATGGCGTACTGCCCGGACTCGATCAACAGCGGCGACACCAGAATTGCATAAGGTGATTGTGCGCGTGCCAGGTGAGCGGCGATTTCCTGAGCGATCAACGGATGCAGCAACGCTTCGAGCCAGCGGCGTTCCTCGGGTACTTCAAAGATCAGTTTACGCAGTGCAGCGCGATCCAATTGGCCGTCGGCTTGCAGTACGTCGGCACCGAAGTGCTCGGCAATCTGTGCCAGCGCCGGGCGACCGGGTTCGACCACCCAGCGCGCGGCATGATCGGCATCCACCGCATGCACACCCAGATCGATGAAATGCCGGGCAGCCGCGCTTTTGCCGCTGCCGATGCCACCGGTCAGGCCGAGAATCCAGGGTTTTTCCACAGGGGTATTCATTTGAAACCGACAAACTGCCAATAGAAGTCGGTTATTTGACCACCCCAGAGCAAGGCAATCCAGCCGGCAATTGCCAGATACGGTCCGAAGGGGATCGGCGTCGAGGTTTTGGCCTCTTTCAGGCGCAGCAAAATCACTCCCCCCACGGCGCCCACCAGCGATGAAAGCAGGACCGTCAGCGGCAGAATCTGCCAACCGCCCCAGGCACCGAGCAGCGCCAGGAGCTTGAAGTCACCGTGACCGATACCTTCCTTGCCGGTCATCAGTTTGAACAGCCAATACACCGACCACAGCAGCAGGTAGCCGGCCACCGCGCCCCACATCGCCTCATGCAAGGATACGAAGAGCTCGAAGCTGTTGACGATCAACCCCAGCCACAACAACGGCAACACCAGCACATCCGGCAGCAATTGGTGGTCGGTGTCGATCAGACACATCGCCAGCAACCCCCAACTCAAGACCAGCACCCACGCCGCCTGCCAGCCGAAGCCGAAGTGCCAGGCGACAAACGCCGACAGCACGCCGCAGGCCAGTTCGGTCAAAGGGTAGCGGACGCTGATCGGCGCTTTGCAACTTGAGCATCGGCCGCGCAGTGCCAGATAACTGAACAGCGGAATATTTTCCCAGGCGCGGATTCGATGAGCACAATGCGGGCACTGCGAGTGCGGCAGTATCAGGTTGTAGGTCGGGCCCGGTGCTTCGCTCGGCAAACCCAATATGTCCTGGGCTTGTTGCTGCCAGTCGCGCTCAAGCATTTTCGGCAGGCGCCAGACCACCACGTTGAGAAAACTGCCGATCACCAGCCCGAGCACTAGCGCGGTGATAACAAACGCCAGTGGGTAACCGGCCATAAATTCACTCAAGGGCATGTTCAGATCGCTGTGCCGAGTTGGAAAATGGGCAGGTACATGGCAACCACCAGCCCGCCGACAATGACACCGAGCACCACCATGATGAACGGTTCCAACAGGCTGGTGAGGTTGTCGACCATATTGTCGACTTCAGCTTCATAGTAGGTCGCAACCTTGTCTAACATGTCGTCCAGTGTGCCGGATTCCTCGCCGATGGCGGTCATTTGAATCGCCATGTTGGGGAATACCCCGCTGGTGCGCATCGAGAAGTTCAACTGCATGCCGGTGGAGACATCTTGCTTGATGCGCAAGACCGCCCGTTTGAACACGATATTGCCCGTGGCGCCCGCTACCGAATCCAGGGCTTCGACCAAGGGCACGCCAGCGGCGAAGGTGGTCGACAGCGTGCGGGCATAACGGGCCACCGCCGATTTGTAGAGCAGTGTGCCGACTATCGGCAGTTTCAGCAGTTGAGTGTCCAGCCAGTCGCGAAAGCGTTGTGAGCGTTTGAGGGCGTGGCGAAAGCCCAGATACCCGACGATCAGGCCGCCCAGCAACAGCCACCACCATGCCTGCATGAACTCGGACAGACCTATCACCATCAGCGTGAAGGCCGGGAGTTCTGCACCAAATCCGGAAAACACCGACTGAAATTGCGGGACCACTTTGACCAGCAGAATGCCGGTGACGATGAGCGCGACAAAGACCACGGCCAGCGGATACGTCATGGCTTTTTTGATCTTGGCCTTGAGGCTTTCGCTTTTTTCCTTGTAGGTCGCAATCCGCTCCAGCAGTGTGTCGAGAGCGCCGGCCTGCTCGCCCGCGTCGACCAGATTGCAATAGAGCTCATCGAAGTACTGCGGCTTTTTACGCAGCGCGGTGGCGAAGCTGTTGCCAGCGGCGACTTCCTGTTTCACCTCGTCCACCAGCTTGCGCATGTTCGGGTTGTCGAAGCCCTCGCCGATGATGTCGAACGACTGCAGCAGCGGCACTCCGGCTTTCATCATGGTCGCCATTTGCCGGGTGAAGAGGGCAATGTCCAGCGCCTTGATACGTTTGCCGACACCGAACAGCGAAGTGGTTTTTTTCCGTACCTTGCCGGGGTTGATGCCTTGTTTGCGTAGCTGCGCCTTGATCAAGGCCGGGTTATGACCACTCAGCTCGCCGGTTATTTTGCTGCCTTTCTTGTCGGTGCCTTCCCAGGCGTAGACGCTGACCTTGATTGCTTTGACCGCCATGACTCAATCCTTGGTGACCCGGTTGATTTCTTCAAGGCTGGTGACGCCCTGCATGGCCTTGAGCAGGCCCGAGGTGCGCAGGTCGTTGAAGCCGTCCTTGCGCATCTGGGTATCGATTTCCAGAGAATTGCCTTCAGCCATGATCAGCCGTTGCAGCTGCGGGGTGTTTTTCACCACTTCATAAATACCGACTCGCCCTTTGTAACCGTTGTTGCAGTGTTCGCAACCGGCGGGTTCGTAGATCGTGAAGGAGCCGATGCGCTCCCGAGGGAAGCCTTCCTTGAACAGTGTTTCGTCGGGAATCGAGAGGGCTTTTTTGCAGTGGCTGCATAGCTTGCGAGCCAGGCGCTGGGCAATGATCAAGTGCACGGCAGTGGCGATGTTAAATCCCGGGATGCCCATGTTGTGCAGCCGGGTCAGGGTTTCAGCCGCGCTGTTGGTGTGCAGGGTGGAAAGCACCAGGTGCCCGGTTTGCGCAGCCTTGATCGCAATTTCGGCGGTTTCCAGGTCGCGGATCTCGCCGACCATGATCACGTCCGGGTCCTGGCGCAGGAACGCACGCAATGCCTGAGCGAAGTCCAGGCCCTGCTTTGGATTGACGCTGACCTGGTTGATGCCTTCCATGTTGATCTCTACCGGATCTTCAGCGGTAGAGATATTGATGTCGACGGTATTGAGGATATTCAGTCCGGTGTACAGCGACACGGTTTTCCCTGAACCCGTTGGCCCGGTAACCAGAATCAGCCCTTGAGGTTGCTTGAGCGCCGCCATGTACAGGTCTTTCTGATCGGGCTCGTAACCCAGCGCGTCGATGCCCATCTGTGCGCTGGAGGGGTCGAGAATCCGGATCACGACTTTTTCGCCCCACAACGTTGGCAGGGTGTTGACCCGAAAATCGATGGATTTGCTTTTCGACAGGCGCATCTTGAGCCGTCCGTCCTGAGGTTTGCGGCGTTCCGAGATGTCCAGGCTGGCCATCACTTTCAGGCGTGCGGCGATGCGGTTGGCCAGTTGAATCGGCGGTTTGGCGACTTCGCGCAGCATGCCGTCGGTCCGTACCCGCACCCGGTAGGTATTTTCGTAGGGTTCGAAATGCAGGTCCGAGGAACCGCCCTTGATCGCGTCCAGCAACATCTTGTTGACGAAGCGCACCACCGGGGCATCGTCGGAATCCTGGCCGGTGATGGCGTCCTGGTGCCTGTCGTCGATGGTTTCAATGTCCAGACCTTCGAGGTCGACGTCGGGCATGTCTTCCAGACCCGAACTGGGGCTGTCGAAGAATTTGTCGATGGCGTCGCTGAGCTTGTCGTCTTCGACCAGGATCGCTTCGGTGGTGAGGCCGGTGCTGAACTGGATATCGTTGATCGCCTGGTGATTGCTCGGGTCGGAAATGCCCACGAACAGTTTGTTGCCGCGCCGCCAGAGCGGCAGGACATGGTGCTGGCGAATCAGCTTTTCGCTGACCAGATCTTTGGGCTGGGAGTCTTTGTCGAGACAGTTGAGGTCGAGGAATGCCACGCCGAAATGCTCAGAGGCAACTTCCGCGACCTGGCGGCTGTTCACCAGTTTGTTTTGTACCAGATAGCTGACCAGGGAAATGCGATTGCGGTGGGCTTGCTGATCCGCCTGTTGCGCGCTTTGGTCAGTGAGCAGTTCGGCCAGCACCAATTGCTTGGCCAGACCGCTGAGGGCAATGTCATTCATTCGAATACCAGACACAGACAGTTCGAGACTTATAGCCTAGTCAACGGATGGAACCCCACCAGCGCTCTTGAGGTGACAAAAAGTGTCAGATAGTGCGGTTCCTCGGGGTTTGCGCCGGGCTATTGCCGATCCGACACCCTGTAAGCAGGGGGCGAAGGGCTTGGCATGTGCTGTGCTTTGACTGGTTCAGGACATGAGATTTCGCCTCATGCATGGAGCCTGTTCTATGAATAATCAAAAAGGTTTTACCCTCATCGAGCTGCTGATCGTGGTGGCAATCATCGGCATTCTGGCGACGTTCGCGCTGCCGATGTATTCCAAATATCAGGCGCGGGCCAAGGTGACGGCGGGGGTGGCGGAAATTTCGGCGCTGAAGGTGCCTTTTGAAGACATCATCAATCAGGGCACTGACCCGACGCTGGCGCTGATCAACGGTACGGCAACTACCGGTAACTGCACGATCACGGCATCGGGTACTGCCGCCACTGGTGTAGGCACTATTGCTTGCACGATTCTCAATGCGCCAGGGCCGGTGCTTGGCAAAACCATCACGCTCACGCGGTCAGCAACGACTGGCTGGAGCTGCGGGACCACGGTATTGCAGGACTACGCGCCCAAGGGTTGCACGGGCGTCTGATCTTGCATCGACGCATCAATGCCTCGCCTCTGCGGACGCGGGGCATTTTTTGTTCACTGTTCGGTGGTCTGACGGTGATTCGAGAACATCCCGGCAATTCTGGCTCTGAATCTTCGATAAAAACCGCAACTTGCATGTCAACAACGCTCGGGTCATGCATTTTGCATGATTCCAGGGTTTTGATTTTTTTATAACGTGTTGATTTGTATCGGGTTATTGGGTTGTCGGATGTTGGCACAGCCTTCGCACTCTCTCTATTAGCCCTGCTGAGAAGGCATGCAGCAGACTTTTTGGAAGAACAGGAGTTACTCGCATGAAAAAGTTCGCTATTGCTGCCGCAACTGCTACCGCTCTGACCCTGACTATGGCCAACGCTGCATTTGCGCAGACCACTCAAACCACTCAGTCGCCGATGGTGGTCGCTACCGGTGAAGTGACCAAGGCCGAGGAAGCTACTTCCGATACCTGGATCACCACTAAAGTGAAAAGCGATCTGTTCACCGAGAAAGGTATTCCTGGCTCCGACATCAAAGTCGAAACCAACAAGGGCGTTGTCTCGCTGTCGTCGACAGTAGCCCTTACCAAGGCTCAAAAGGACACTGCAGTGGCCATCACCAAAAAAATCAAAGGTGTCAAAGGCGTTTCGGCTGATGGCCTGATGACCCAGTAAGACTCAAGGCTTCTCGCCTGAACCGGGAGAAGGTGCGGCAGGCGGGCCGAGTCATACGCCTGCCGCCACTTTAGAGTTCATGCGACCGACTACAAGGATGTGGTCATTGCAGGCCCCGACATTCGTGTCGGGGCCTGTTTTATTTGGGTGAAGGGATCTAATGAACACCGTAGAACCAATGTGGGAGCGGGCTTGCTCGCGAAGAGGCCATAACATTCAGCATCAATGTTGAATGTTAGTCCGCCTTCGCGAGCAAGCCCGCTCCCACATTAAATCGTCGTAACTTCAGCTTCCGCGTTTGCTGGTGATCTGTACCAGGCGGTTGCCTTCAAAGCGCAGGTATTGGTACATGCCGCTGTTCGGGCCGTAGGTCCATTCTTCAACCGGAAACTCTTCCCGACGGTTGGGGCTACGTTTGTAACCCAAGGAGTCGCGTGCCACCGGCTCGCCGCATTTTTGCAGCACTTCACCGGCGCGATCGCCGACGCTGATCAACTGACTGCCGCAACGCAAGGTATCAGTCTGGGCCTGGACGTGGCTGGCGAAGAACGTCAGTGCCAGGCTGATCAGCAATCGGTTATTCATGCTTACTCCGCGTCCAGGTGCATTGGCGTGACGACCCGGCCATCGCTTTCGGCCTCACCCAGGTTAGCGTCGACGAAGTACACCCGGTCATCGGCCAGTTGGGCTTTATCGACCAGGTAGTCCTTGATACTGCTGGCGCGGTCCTGACCCAGTTGGCGCAGCAGCACGTTGTCTGAAGCCCAGAACTTGATCACACCTTCGCGCAGTTTGGCGGTGCGCTCTGCTTTGCCCAGTTGTGTCCATTCGGCCGGTGGCTGGGTTTTCAGGCGTGTGCGGTAGATGGCTTCGAGTAACGGGCCTTTTTCGCTATCCGGGACTTCCAGCAACGAGGCCTGAGCAGGGACTTTGTCGCCGCGACGCTGGAGCATTTTGTAGTAGTTGTACTGGTATTCACGTTCCAGTCGCTGTTCGGCAATCAGCGGGCCGTCGCTGCTTTGGGCGGCGGTGCCTTCGATTTCCAGGCGCAGGGCCGGACGTTCCTTGAGCGCTTTGGCCAGGGTATCGAGCGCCGACTCGGCGTTCTTGCTCAGCTCGCTTGAACCGGGGGCGAACGACACGCTGCCCAGGTCCTCGGCCCCACTGCCGTTGATCAGTCCGCCAATGAACTTGAAGGGCGCCTCGGCCGCGCGCACGATCAGGTTGCGCAGGGTCTGCCAGATGATCGGCATCACGCTGAACTGCGGGTTGTTCAGGTCACCGGTAATCGGCAACTCGATGGAGATCTTGCCATCGGAGTCCTTGAGCAGTGCGATAGCCAGTTTCAGCGGCAAGCTCACGGCGTCCGGGCTGTCGACTTTTTCGCCCAGTTGCAGTTGCTCCACAACCACTTTGTTTTCGGCTTTCAACTGGCCCTTGGTGATCTGATAGTGCAGGTCGAGATTGAGCCGGCCCTTGCGGATCCGGTAGCCGGCAAACTTGCCGGAGTAGGGGGTCAGGGTGGTCAGTTCGACCCGTTTGAAACTGGTGGCGATATCCAGCGAGGCCATCGGGTCGAACGGGGTGACGCTGCCCTTGATGGTCACCGGGGCGTAGCGATCGACCTTGCCCTTGATGTCGACGGCGGCGGGTTTGACCTGGCGGCTGTCGATGGTGCCGATCTGGCCGTTGAGCTGTTGAATGGCGGTGGCGAAGTTCGGTGTCAGGCTGAAGTCGGCGAAGTTCGCCGAGCCGTCGTTGATGGCAATACCACCGATGTGGATGCCCAGTGGCTTGTCCTTGCTCGCGGCAGGTTTTGCGGCGACGGTTTTGCTACCGCTGTCGGCCGATTGCGGTATCAGCAGGTCATTGATGTTGGTGGTGCGGTCATCATTGATCATGAAGCGCACATACGGCTGAAACAGGTTGACCTTGTCGATCGACAGGCTGTCGCCATGTTGGTAGTTCAGGCCTTCGACCACCACTTGCTGCCACTTGAGGAAGTCGCGGGTTTTCAGGGTGTCGAGGGTGTGCAGTTGATCGACCTGGGCCCTGCCGGTGACGCTGAATGCCAGTGGGTCAGTGCTTTTCAGGTCAACCGCCAGGTCGCTGCCGAGCATCCCGGAACGCAGCTCCAGACGAATGAACGGGTTGATGTAGGACTGGGCGACACGCAGGTCGATGTCTTTGGTCTGGACCTTGAGTTTGGCGCTGATCGGCGCGAGGTTGACCTCACCGTCCGCGAGAATCTTGCCCTGCTTGCCCAGGCCGGTATCGACTTTGAGGGAGAACGGCGAGCCATTGAGGCTATCGAAATTCTTCACGTCGATGTTCAGCGGGCCGAGCTCCAGTGCCACCGCCGGTTGTGCCTGACGGTCGGTCAGGTGCACTTGATAGTTGCGCAGCTCTACATCCTTGAGCAGCACTTGCCAGGGTTTGCTCGGTGCGGCGGGATCGGGTTTTGGTTGCGGCGAGTCTGCGGCAGCCGGGGCCTTGGTTGACTCGGGTTTTGTGGCGGGTTTGGCCGGTTGGCTGGCGAAGAGTTTCTGCCAGTCGAGTTGGCCATCGGCTTCGCGGGCGACCCAGGTTTCGAGTTTCTGGCTGCGGATCTTGCCGACGATCACTTGTTGCTTGGCCAGATCGACCGTGGTCTCGCTGACGTCCAGGCGCTCAAGGCGCACCAGTGGCCGGCCATCCGGGGCCTTGATGGCGAACGGTGCGATGCTCACCGAAGCGTTGTTCAGCAGCAGTTCGGTTCCCTTGTCCAGGTTGAACTTGTAATCGGTGCTCAGGTTCAGGGTGCCGTCTTCAAGAACCAGCGGCAACGCGTCACGCACGTAAGGCCACCAGGACTTCATCTTGCCGTCGGTCACTTTCAACGTGCCTTCGGAAGTGATGGGCACCAGGCTGATGTGGCCGGTCCAGTCAATCTGACCTCCGGCCGGGCCAGCAGCGACCAGGGTCATGGCGGCGTTGTCGTCGGGCAGGGTACTGAGGTTTTTCAGTTCGAAGTCGAGCTTGTCGTAGAGGAATTCGATCGGCTCGCTCGGGCGCAGATCCTGGAAGTGCACGTAACCACCGGCCAGATTGATCCGGTCGATGCGCAGCGGGAAAGGTTTGGCGTTCGGGTCAGCGGGCGTCGGTTCGCTCGCCGGCAACTTGAACAGCTGCGTGAGGTTCAGGCTGCCGTCCTTGTTGAACAGAATCTCGGTTTTCGGCTTGTCCAGCTCTATGTCGGTCAGGTGCAGTGCGCGGGTCCACAGGCTGTCGATTTGCAGGTTGGCGTACAGGCGCTCGAAGGCGATCTGCTCTTTGCCCGGCTCACCGATATTCAGACCCCACACCGTCAGTTCAAGACTGAAGGGATTGAGTTCAATCCGTTGAACGTGCGCCGGCACCGTCGCGTAGTTGGCCAATTGTTGATTGGCGACCCGCAAGGCGATGCCCGGCAAAATCAGAAACCCCAACAAGCTATAAAGGGCGACAGCGGTCAACAAGGCGCCGATGGCGCGAATCAATCCTTTGGGCATGTGTGGCTTCATCTATCTGGATCGGGAGTGCCTTGGAGTATGGCACGCGATTAAGGTTGCGAAGCAATCACCTTGAACAGCAAATTTCTGGTTTTTTCGCGAGAGGTCAGAGTTGCAGGATCAGGATTTTCAGAGGCGGCTGCTGATCCATCGACGGAAAATCGCTGCCGGGTGTCAGCACTTTCCAGTCACGCACCGGGCGTCCGGCTTTTTCTGCGCAGCGCAGCACTTGCTCACGCCAGTCGTCCATGCTGACTTTTGCCAGGTTGTTGCAGCAGATCAGCACGCCATCGTCGGCGGTGGTCAGCAGCGCCGGTTTGAGCAGGCTTTGATAGTCGCGCAGCAGATCGACGGTGCCGAATGCACTCTTCGCCCAGGCCGGCGGATCGAGCAGGACCAGGTCATATTGACGTTGTTCCAGGCGCGGATAACTTGGCAGCTTCTGCCCCCGGCGCTGGCTGATCGGCAGGCCGGCGAGTTGGCGGATGGCCGGGAAGTAATCGGACTGTACGAACTGCATTGTCGGCAGTTGCGGGTTGAGCAAGCCGTTCTCACGGCCGACGGCCAGGTTGCCCTCGGCGAAATCCAGATTGCACACCTCGCGTGCCCCGCCGGCCGCTGCGCTAAGGCCGACGCCACAGGTGTAGGCGAACAGGTTCAGCACGCTTTTGCCGGCGCTGTGGTCCTTGACCCAGCCGCGAGCGTTGCGCAGGTCTAGAAACAGCAGAGGGTCTTGTCCGGCGTGGCGACCACGGACCCGGTAGTTCAGGCCCCATTCGTGGCCGACCATGTCTGCAAGCGCGGCTTCTTCGGCGCGGTAAACGGTGTCTTCGCGATCAATGCGCGAGTTACCCCGTGAGCGGTCGTTGTAGACCAGCAGGGTGTCGAGGTTGAGGCGCTGATTGATGGTTGCGTGCAACGCGAGCAAGTCATCGCGTTCCAGCGACTGGTGAAAGCTTTGGACCAGCAGTTGCGGGCCGTAACGGTCGATGGTCAGGCCGCCGGCACCTTCCTGGCTGCCATGGAACAGCCGATAGCAGTCGGTGCCTTGCTGGTGCAGCGTCGCGAGCAAGTCTTGGCGATGATCGAGGGCGGCGCGCAGCGCCTGATTCAAGGAAGACATGCAAAGCGCCTTGCTGGGGAATTTGGCGCGGGAGTTTAACAGCTTGGCGCGTGACCGAGGTGCTGCCTTCGCGAGCAAGCCCGCTCCCACACTGGATTTGTGTCGTTTATCAATCCAGTGTGGGAGCGGGCTTGCTCGCGAAGCTTTTTAGCTTTTCTCAGCTCGGCAGGCCCATACGACGCTTCGCGCGCTGCATCGAACCATTGCGCACTGCCCAGCGCAGCATTGGTGCACTGCGATTGACGCTGGCGCGAATCAGTTTGCGTTGCAGTGGATTCTGGCGGACACCGAGCATATCACTGGCCCAGTCGGGCAGCAGGTCAATACCCGCTTGCATCATCAGCCCACCGAAGGGCCTGGCCAGACGGCTGGGTGACGGTGCAGCGAGGAGCAACCGCAGCACTTCGCGGCTGCGTTCATCGCAGAGCAGTTGGGGGCGAATTCGCTCAAGGTACTCGGCGACTTCCCGCCGTGAGCGCGGAACATCACGAGCGCCCAGACGCTCGGCGACCAAGGCGATCTCGTCGTAGTAACGGTCCTGATCAGCGGGTGAAAAATTCGGGTTGCGGTAGCGTAAATGGGCGGCGAGGAAGTTGCTGACTTCGGCCACATGCACCCAGGTCAGCAGGTCCGGATCGCTGGCGGCGTAAGGACGGCCGTCGGGCGCGGTGCCGACCACTTGCAGGTGAATGGTGCGCACTTTTTCGATCAGCCAGTCGGCGTCCTGGCGTGAGCCGAAGGTCGTGCCGGAAATGAACTGCCCGGTGCGGCGCAGTCGACCGAGCATGTCTTTACGGAAGTTCGAGTGGTCCCAGACTCCGGCCAGTGCCAGCGGGTGCAAGGCTTGCAGCATCAAGGCGCTGATGCCGCCGATGAGCATGCTGCTGAAGTCGCCATGCACTTGCCAGCTCACCGAGTCGGGGCCGAAGAGCCCGGGATCGCCCTTGGGGTTTTCCAGGTCGAGCTTGCCCAGCGACAGGCCGGACAGGCTCATGATCTGGGTTTCGATACGGCTACGGATGAATTCCATGACAACTCGGTGGCAACAACATTAAAGGGTGCGCGGCCAGCAGCCGCGCCTGGGGGATTAAATCATTGGATTATTGGTTCAGGCGCTTGTCGATCAGTCCTGCGACCACACTGGGGTCGGCCAGGGTCGAGGTGTCACCGAGGCTGTCGAGCTCATTGCAGGCGATCTTGCGCAGGATACGTCGCATGATCTTGCCCGAACGGGTTTTCGGCAAGGCCGGCGCCCATTGGATCAGATCGGGTTTGGCGAAACTGCCGATTTCCTTGCTGACGTGGGCCAGCAGTTCTTTCTTCAACGCGTCGCTGGGTTCGATGCCGTTCATCGGCGTGACAAAGGCGTAGATGCCCTGACCCTTGAGGTCGTGGGGGTAACCAACCACTGCGGCCTCGGCAATGTTGTCATGCAGCACCAGCGCGCTTTCGACTTCGGCGGTGCCGATGCGGTGTCCGGAGACGTTGATAACATCATCGATGCGTCCGGTGATCCAGTAGTCGCCATCCTCATCGCGTCGCGCGCCGTCACCGGTGAAGTAGTAGCCGGGATAGGGTTTGAAATAGGTGTCGACCATCCGTTGCGGGTCGCCGTAGACGCTGCGAATTTGCCCTGGCCAGCTTGATTTTATGGCAAGCACGCCACTGCCGGCGCCGCTGATTTCCTTACCGTGCTCATCGAGCAATACCGGTTGCACGCCGAACATTGGTTGGGTCGCGCAGCCGGGTTTGATCCGTTGCGCGCTGACCAGCGGGCTGAGCATGATGCCGCCGGTTTCGGTCTGCCACCAAGTGTCGACGATCGGGCAGCGCTGCTCGCCGACCGCGTTGAAATACCAGTCCCAGGCTTCCGGGTTGATCGGTTCGCCGACGCTGCCCAGCAGCCGCAAACTGACGCGTGAGCTGTCTTTCAAGGGTTCCAGGCCTTCGCGCATCAAGGCTCGCAGGGCGGTTGGCGCGGTGTAGAAAATGTTCACCTGATGCTTGTCGATGACCTGCCAGAACCGCGAGCTGTTCGGGTAGCTCGGCACGCCTTCGAAGATCAATGTGGTCGCGCCATTGGCCAGCGGCCCGTAGACGATGTAGCTGTGGCCGGTGACCCAGCCGACGTCGGCGGTGCACCAGAATACTTCGCCGTCGCGGTAATCGAACACGTACTTGAAGGTCATCGCCGCTTGCAGCAGGTAGCCGCCGGTGGTGTGCAGCACGCCTTTGGGTTTACCGGTGCTGCCGGAGGTGTAAAGGATGAACAGCGGGTCTTCGGCGCCCATCGGTTCTGGCGGGCAGTCGTCGCTGACGTCGCGAAGTGCCTGGTGATACCAGAGGTCGCGGCCCTCGACCCAATTGACCTCACCCTGAGTGTGTTCGACCACCACGACGGTGCTGACGGCCGGGCAACTGAGCAGGGCTTTGTCGACGTTCTGTTTGAGCGGTACGTATTTACCTCCACGTACCCCTTCGTCGGCGGTAATCACGGTGCGGCAGTCCGCGTCGAGGATCCGGTCACGCAGGGAATCGGGGGAGAACCCGCCAAAGACCACCGAGTGCACGGCGCCGATGCGCGCGCAGGCGAGCATCGCGTAGGCGGCTTCAGGGATCATTGGCATATAGATGCACACCCGGTCGCCTTTTTTTACACCACGGCTTTTCAGCACGTTGGCCAGGCGGCAGACGGAGTGATGGAGTTTCTGGTAGGTGATGTGCAGCGATTCGGCCGGGTCGTCGCCTTCCCAGATGATTGCGGTCTGCTCGCCGCGTTGGGCGAGGTGGCGATCGATGCAGTTATAGCTGACGTTCAGCTGGCCGCCGGCAAACCACTGTGCCGTGCCGGTTTTGATATTTGATTGCTGGACGCTTTGCCAGGGTGTCGACCAGTCGAGAAAGCGCTTGGCCTGTTCGGCCCAGAAGATGTCGGGTTGCTCGATGGATTGGCGGTACAGGCGCAGGTAGTCGTCTTGACTCAATTGTGCAGCCCGGCGGACGGCATCGGCTTTGGGGAACGTGCTGATATCGAACATGACGGTTCCTTATTCTTGTATTGCGACAAGTGATAAAGATGCGCCGAGTAGGGGGAGGGTTCAAGTCGTACAGGGGACCAATGTGGGAGCGAGCTTGCTCGCGATAGCGGTCTGACAGTCGACATTTTCCTCGAATATCAAACCGTCATCGCGAGCAAGCCCGCTCCCACAGGGTCGGTGTTGACCTGTGGGGGCGAGTTTTAGATCACCCGCGGTGACGACCGCGGAAGTAGTTGATCAGGCCCTGGGTTGAAGCGTCTTCGGCCGGAGTTTCTTCGCTGCCGACCAGGCGGCTGTAGACGCCTTTGCCCAGCTCCTTACCCAGCTCCACGCCCCATTGATCGAAGGCGTTGATGCCCCAGATCACGCTCTGCACGAACACCTTGTGTTCGTACATCGCGACCAGCGCGCCAAGACGACGCGGGCTGATGCGCTCGACCACCAGGGTGTTGCTCGGACGGTTGCCCGGGATCACCTTGTGCGGCGCGAGTTTTTGCACCTGGTCTTCGGCCATGCCTTTTTCACGCAGCTCGACTTCCGCCTCGGTGCGGGTCTTGCCGAGCATCAGCGCCTGGCTTTGCGACAGGCAGTTGGCGTACAGCCACTGGTGGTGGTCAGCAACCGGGTTGAAGCTGACGATCGGCACAATGAAGTCTGCCGGAATCAGCTGGGTGCCCTGGTGCAGCAACTGGTGATAGGCGTGTTGACCGTTGCAACCGACGCCGCCCCAGATGACCGGACCGGTATCGGTGGAAACCGGCGTGCCGTCCTGACGTACGCTCTTGCCGTTGGATTCCATGTCCAGTTGCTGCAAGTGCTTGGTGATGTTGCGCAGGTAGTGGTCGTACGGCAGGATCGCGTGGCTTTGCGCGCCCCAGAAGTTGCCGTACCAGACACCCAGCAGTGCCAGCAGCACCGGCATGTTCTGTTCGAATGGCGCGCTCTGGAAGTGCTGGTCCATGGTGTAGGCACCGGACAGCAGCTCCTTGAAGTTCGACATGCCGATGGCCAGGGCAATCGGCAAACCGATGGCCGACCACAGCGAATAGCGCCCGCCAACCCAGTCCCACATCGGGAAGATGTTCTCTTCGCGAATACCGAAAGCCACGGCCGCTGCGTTGTTGCTCGAAACGGCGATGAAGTGGCGATACAGCTCGGCTTCGGAACCACCCTGGGCCAGGTACCAGGCGCGCGCGGCCTGGGCGTTTTTCAGGGTTTCGAGGGTGTTGAAGGATTTCGAGGAAACGATGAACAGTGTGGTTTCTGCACGAATCTTTGCCGACAGCTCGTGGAATTCGCTGCCGTCGATGTTCGCCAGGTAATGGCAGCGCACGCCTTTCTGGGCGTAGGACAACAGCGCTTCGGACACCAGCTCAGGGCCGAGGAACGAACCACCGATGCCAATGTTCACCACGTCGGTGATCGGCTTCTCGGTGTAACCACGCCACAGGCCGTCGTGAATGCGCCCGACCAGCTCGGTGATCTGGTTCAGCACCTTGTGCACGTCAGGCATGACGTTGACGCCATTGACCGATAGCTTGTCGCCCACCGGGCGGCGCAGGGCCGTATGCAAGGCAGGACGGCCTTCGGAGGCGTTGACGATTTCGCCGCTGAACAACGCCTTGATCGCGTCCTGCAAGCCGACTTCGTTCGCCAGACCCACCAGCAGATTGCGGGTTTCGGTGGTGATCAGGTTTTTCGAGTAATCCAGAAACAGCCCGCAGCTGCTCAGGGTGAATTGGGTGAAACGCTGCGGGTCGGCATTGAACGCTTCGCGCATGCTGAAATCCTGCATGGCTTGGCGGTGATCATTCAGCGCCTGCCAGGCTGGCAGAGCGGTAACGTCTTGAGGAGTGCGGTAGTACGCCATCGCTGCGGGTTTCCTTTTACTTGAACTGCCTTTAGGACACTGAAAAACCCGGAATGTCCTGTTCGATGACAGGCACTCTCCGGTCGAACTGCGAGTAAACGATTAAATAGCGCAGGGCGATTACAGTAAACCTCGCGGTGTGATCTGTCTTGGCTTTGTCTGACCTGTGGCCGGTACTATTTTGTACCGGCGCAGAGGTAGCCGGGCAGGCGGGTTTTCAGTGCACAGAGTACGGGGGAAAGCTCAGGCGACCTGAACCGGGATGGCATTGCTGGTGTGGCTCAGCTCGTTGCCGGGCGCCATGTAGAGCATGCGTGGTTTGAAATTGAGCAGTTCGGCTTCGCTGTAATGAGCGTAAGCGCAGATGATCACCCGATCACCGACCTTGGCCTTGTGTGCGGCGGCGCCGTTGACCGAGATCATGCGCGAGCCTTCTTCGCCACGGATCGCGTAGGTGGTGAAGCGTTCGCCGTTGTCGACGTTGTAGATCTGGATCTGTTCGTACTCACGGATTCCGGACAAGTCCAGCCATTCGCCGTCGATGGCGCAAGAGCCTTCATAGTCGAGCACTGCGTGGGTAACTTCGGCGCGATGCAGCTTGGCCTTGAGCATGATGGCGTGCATGAATGTTTCCTTGGGCTGATCCGAACCGCGGCAGTTTGCCCGAAGCTTTTGAGGTCGGCAATACGACGTGAGAAACCGACTGCAATCTACAAAACCAACATTGATCCACTGTGGGAGCGGGCTTGCTCGCGAAGCTGACGACTCGGTGCATCTGATACACCGCGTCATCGTTCTTCGCGAGCAAGCCCGCTCCCACATTTGTCTTGTGGTGGTTAAGCGGGGGCGTCGAGGTTCAGGTGCAGGTTGTCGATCAACCGGGTCGTGCCCAGGAAAGCGGCCACCAGGATCACCAGGTCACGGTCATCTGCCGTCGCTGGGCGCAGGGTCAGTGCATGGCGAATTTCCAGGTAATCAGGGCGAAAACCGGCGTCTTTGAGCTGCTCGATCTGCCGGGCCAGGAGCGCCGGGTAATCGCGTTCGCCCTGTTTGATTGTCTCGGCGATTTCGCTCAGCGTGCGGTACACCACCGGCGCGACGGCCCGCTGTTCTTCGCTGAGGAAACCATTGCGCGAGGACAGCGCCAGGCCATCGGCGGCCCGCACGGTGGGTTCGCCAATGATCTGGATCGGCATATTCAGGTCATGCACCAGCGCGCGAATCACCGCCAGTTGCTGGAAGTCTTTCTGGCCGAAGATCGCCAGGTCCGGCTGGACCATATTGAACAGCTTGCTGACCACTGTCGCCACACCTTCGAAATGCCCAGGACGGCTGGCGCCACACAGGCCTTCAGAGAGTTGCGGAACGCTGACGCGGGTCTGGCCGGCCATGCCGTCCGGGTACATTTCCTCGACCGTTGGCGCGAACAGCAGGTGACAGCCGGCTTGCAGCAGCTTCTCCTGGTCGGCGGCGAGGGTCCGCGGATATTTGTCGAGGTCTTCGCCAACACCGAACTGCAGCGGGTTGACGAAAATGCTCGCGACCACAAAGTCCACCCGCTGGGCAGCCTTGGTGACCAGCGCAACGTGGCCGCTGTGCAGGTTGCCCATGGTCGGCACGAAGCCGATACGTTTGCCTTCGCTGCGGGCACGGGCTACAGCGGCGCGCAGTTCGCGTACGGTCTTGACGGTGTTCATGCAGAGAATCCGTGTTCAGCGCCAGGGAAGGTCGCGGCTTTGACTTCGCTGACGTAAGCGCTCAGGGCCGCGTGAATGCTGTCTTTGCCGGCCATGAAGTTCTTCACGAACTTCGGTGCGCGGCCAGTGAGCGACAGGCCGAGCATGTCGTGCAGGACCAGCACTTGACCGTCGGTGGCGTTGCCGGCACCAATGCCGATCACCGGAATTTTCACGGCTTGAGTGATTTCGTGGGCCAACTCGCTCGGTACGCACTCGAGCAACAGCATCGCCGCGCCGGCCTGTTCCAGGGCAATTGCGTCCGCACGCATCTGCCGGGCCTGGTTTTCATTGCGGCCCTGGACTTTATAACCGCCCAGAATGTTCACCGACTGCGGCGTCAGCCCCATGTGTGCGCACACCGGGATACCGCGTTCGGCCAACAGGCGAATCGACTCGGCCAGCCACAGCGCGCCTTCGACCTTGACCATGTGCGCACCCGCCTGCATCAACTGGGCACTGTTGGTCATCGTTTGCTCGATGGTGGCATAAGCCATGAACGGCAGGTCAGCGAGGATCAAGGCGTCGGTGTTGCCACGCTTGACCGCCGCAACGTGGTAAGCCATTTCGGCGGTGGTCACCGGCAGGGTGCTGTCGTGTCCTTGCAACACCATGCCAAGGGAGTCGCCCACCAACAGCACTTCAACACCTGCCTCATTGCAGGCGTGGGCGAACGTGGCGTCGTAGCAGGTCAGCATGGTGATTTTTTCACCTTTTTGCTTCAGACCTTGCAGGGTGGTCAGGGTGATTGCTGGCATGAAAAGTTCCTCATTCAGGCGCTGTGGAAACTACTGCGAGTAACGCGCGTGATTCTTCATTTACTCAGGCGCACGGTCTCGTGTCGTGCTTGAAAAGCCTGGATTGCGCCCTGTAGTGCCGGGTTGGCGGCAGCGGGACGCCTATAGTCGTGAGGAGAACTCGGGAAGTCAATTGGATGTGTTACCGCAATGTTACGCCGCTGGTGTTACCTGTGGGAGCGGGCTTGCTCGCGAAGAACGATGACGCGGTACATCAGATGCACCGAGTCGTCAGCTTCGCGAGCAAGCCCGCTCCCACATAGGTCCGCGCGTCAAATCGTCGGGAGGCGTTCCAGCCCGACGAACGGACAAGCAGCGAGCAGTTCGCGCAGGTGGCGGCCGTCCGCCAGTTGCAGATCAGCTGGCGCCAGTTCGGCTAGCGGGTAGAGCACAAAGGCTCGGGCCTGCATGTGGTAGTGGGGGACTTTGAGGCGGGGCTCGTCGATCAGTCGATCGCCGAACAGCAGGATATCCAGATCCAGCGTACGCGGGCCCCAGCGTTCATGGCGCTCGCGACCCTGGTCGATTTCGATGGCTTGCAGTGCATCGAGCAGTTCAAGCGGCGCAAGCGTGCTGTCGAGCGCGGCCACCGCGTTGGTATAACGCGGCTGGCCCGGCAGCATGGAGTCGCTTTGATAGAAGGACGAAACCCCCACCAGCTCTGTCAGGGGTAACTGCGCGAGTGCTGCAACGGCGCTGCGCAATTGTTCCGTCGGGGCAGCGAGGTTACTGCCCATGCCAATGTAGATGCGTTCCATCGATTTACTCGCCCGACGTGCTCGGTGCGCCAGCGGCACGTTTGCGCTTGGCACCACCGCTGCGGCGACGTTTACGCGGCGCACCGCTGGCACCGTCGTCTTTGCCACTGAGGTCGCGGATCATGTCGCGGCGTTCGCTTTCGTTGGCGTCCTGATAGTCCGTCCACCATTCACCCAGACCGTTGGTCTGTTCGCCAGCGCTTTCACGCAGCAGCAGGAAGTCGTAACCGGCACGGAAACGCGGGTTGTCCAGCAACAGATCGGCACGCTTGCCGCTGCGACGTGGCAGGCGTTCCTGCATGTCCCAGATCTCTCGGATCGGCATGGTGAAGCGTTTTGGAATCGCGATGCGCTGGCACTGCTCGCTGATCAGTTCGTGAGCCGCTTCCTGCATGGCCGGAATCGGCGGCATGCCACGGTCCTGCAGGCGCAATACGCGGGCCGGCAGGGCAGGCCAAAGCAGGGCGGCGAACAGGAACGCTGGCGTCACGGGCTTGTTCTGTTTGATCCGCAGGTCGGTGTTGATCAGCGCTTCGCTGATCAAGGTGTGGGTGTAGGTCGGATTGCGCTCCAGTGCTTCGGCGCTGGCCGGGAACAGTGGATCGAACAACTGCAGGTCGACCAGCATCTCGAAGGTGTCCGCGGCATGACCCGAAAGGAACAACTTCAACACTTCTTCGAACAAACGTGCCGACGGGATCTCACGCAGCATCGGTGCCAGGCCGCGGATTGGCGCGGCACTGTGCTTCTCGATGCCGAAGTTCAGCTTGGCGGCGAAACGCACCGCGCGCAGCATCCGCACCGGGTCTTCCTGGTAACGCTGAGTCGGGTCGCCGATCAGACGGATCAGGTGATTGCGGATGTCGTGTACGCCGTTGGCGTAGTCGAGAATGCGCTCGCTGACCGGGTCGTAATACAGGGCGTTGATGGTGAAGTCGCGGCGTTGCGCGTCCTCTTCCAGAGTGCCATAAACATTGTCGCGCAAAATGCGCCCGCTTTCGTTACGCGAGGACTGGTTGCTGTCTTCCTCTTCGTCGTTTTGCGGGTGATTGGCGCGGAAGGTCGCGACTTCAATGATTTCGCGACCAAAATGGATGTGCACCAGTTTGAATCGGCGCCCGATGATCCGCGCATTGCGAAACTCGGCGCGAACCTGTTCCGGCGTGGCGCTGGTGGCGACGTCGAAATCCTTGGGTGTGATGTTGAGCAGCATGTCGCGCACGCAGCCACCGACCAGGTAAGCCTGGTAGCCGGCGTTCTGCAGGCGTTCGACGATGTTCACCGCATAACGGCTGAACTGCGCCCGTTGCAGCGAGTGTTGGCCGCTGTTGAGCACTTCAGGCGTGCTGCGAATGTGTTGCGTACGACGCAAGGGAGAACGGAATGACTGGAACAGCTTCTTCAGCATGGGATGCACTGTTTGAAGGAATGTTCGGCCAAAACGAAGAATGACCGCATGATGGGCGGGGATTCTAGCATTTAGTCGGGGGATGGTGTAGGAAGCTGCGTAAGGTCTCTGTAGCAGCTGTCGAGCTATGCGAGGCAGCGTTCGGCGGCGAAGCCGTCGTAGAACCTGAAATTGCGGTCTGTCAGGCAGTGTGAGGTGTATGCATTTACGACGGCTGCGCCGCCGAACGCAGCCTCGCGGGCTCGGCAGCTGCTACAGGTCGCCTTTGCCAAACGCCAGAAACCACAAGGGGAGCCGAAGCTCCCCAAGAAGTAGTTGCGTGCTCTATTTTTATTATTGGTTTCGGGCTTCTTGTTTTTGTGTAGCGCCCTTGCCATGAAGTTTTCCTTCATGGCCCTCCCAATCGGGAGCCAAGAGCAAACGGATTGCTTTGGTCGCTGTGTTGCAATGATCCAGTGATCCAACCAGTTCAGGCTCTGTCTTAGGGCAGTTTTTGTTGTTCTCGGCCTGGTTGCGGGGCAAGCCCCAAATACAACGCCTCTCCAAAAGAATCAGTTAGCTACGCCTCTCGCCGTCTTGTTTTTATTGTGCGTGAGTCGATTCGTCTTATTTTTATTGTCTTTTGCATTGCTTGTTATTGTTCTTGTACCAAACATATAGCAGGTGCCGTGCCAACTTTTTCGAGCTCCAGTAAAACAAGGGGTTAGGTGCCTTAATCGCTTTTTTCAAGGCCAAAAAAAGCCGGGGCTTCGTTACCGTAAGCCCCGGATTCTGTTACGAGAAAAAGCTGCGGTAACAGTTTTTTCACAATGTCATGTGTTACTCGCGCACTCGACAGGTGATGTTCAGCTCTCGCTGGCCACGCCGGTCTTGCGCCGCGGGATGCCCAGGCGCTGACGACGCTCCCACAGGCATTTGCGACTGACCCCGAGTTTGCGAGCCAGCTCGGTTTCGGTCATGTGGTCCTGGTGCTCGAGGACGAAGTGCTGGAAGTAGTCTTCCAGTGACAGGTCTTCGGTGGGCTCGTGGCTGGTGTTACCGGCGCTGCCCTGTTGCGGTGCCAGGCCGATGAACTCGTCATCTTCAAGGTCACTGAGCTCGATATCGATGCCCAACAGCTCGGCAGAAATCTCCGGGCTCTCACAGAGGATGACGGCGCGCTCGACGGCGTTTTCCAGTTCGCGCACGTTACCCGGCCAGGAGTAATGACGAATCGCCTGTTCGGCGTCCGGAGCGAATTTCAGGTCGGTGCGACTCACGCGCGCGCTCTGGCGGGCGAGGAAAGCATTGGCGATTTCGTTGACGTCCGCGCCACGCTCACGCAGGGCCGGCAGTTTCAGGGCGATTACGTGGAGACGGTAATACAGGTCTTCACGGAACTGGCCGATCTTGGCCAGGCTCTTCAGGTCACGGTGGGTCGCGGCGATCAGACGTACGTCGACCTTCTGCGATTGCACCGAACCCACGCGGCGGATTTCACCTTCCTGCAACACGCGCAGCAAGCGCGCCTGGGCTTCAAGTGGCAGTTCGCCGATCTCATCAAGGAACAAGGTGCCGCCGTCGGCTGCTTCAACCAGCCCCGCGCGACCGGCGCTGGCACCGGTAAACGCGCCTTTCTCGTGGCCGAACAGTTCGGACTCGATCAGGCTTTCCGGGATGGCTGCGCAGTTCACCGAAATCATCGGCGCCTTGGCGCGTTTGGACAGGTTGTGCAGGGCGCGGGCCACCAGCTCTTTACCGGTGCCTGATTCGCCCTGAATCAACACATTGGAATCGGTGGGGGCAACTTTACGGATTTTTCCGTACAGATCCTGCATCGGTGGGCAGGAACCGATGATACCGATTTCGCCATTACTGTTATCGACAGCGGACTTCGCCGAGCCGTTGGCTGCTTTGCCGACCGCAGGTTCACCCGCGGAGCTTTGCGCCGATTGCCGGTCACGCAGAATGCGTGCGACGGCCTGGAGCATTTCGTCGTGGTCGAAAGGCTTGGCGATGTAGTCCACCGCGCCCATCTTCATCGAGTCGACTGCCGAGCGCAGGCTGGCGTAGCTGGTCATGATCAGCACCGGCTTGCCCTGGCCCAGCTTGATCAGTTCGGTGCCCGGTGCGCCAGGCAGGCGCAGGTCACTGACAATCAGGTCGAACGTGGGAATGCTGAAGCGTTCTTGTGCTTCCTGCACTGAACCGGCTTCGCTGACCTGGTACTGGTTACGTTCCAGCAGGCGGCGCAAGGCGGAGCGGATAATTGTTTCGTCTTCGACGATCAAAATGTGCGGCATTGATTCGATTCTCTCGACGGTCTCAGTTCACAGCGGACGTCGCTTCGACATGACGCGGTAAGGTCACCCGGATACGGGTGCCGCGTTGGCTTTGAGTGTCAGCCGGGCTGTCGATGGTGATTTGTCCATAATGCTCTTCAACGATGGAATAGACCAGTGCAAGGCCCAGACCGGTGCCTTCGCCAGGATCCTTGGTGGTGAAGAAGGGTTCGAACAATCGGTCCATGATGCTCGATGGGATACCGCTGCCCTCGTCTTCCACGATCAGATCGATCGTGTGTTCGTTGGCTTCACTTTTTACCCGTACCGCACTGCCGGCCGGCGATGCGTCGCGGGCGTTGGACAGCAGGTTGATCAGCACCTGGGCGAGCCGCTGCGGATCGCCATCGACCCAATGCTCGGGATCGCACAGGTTAAAGAACTGCACTTCGAAGTTGCGGCGGTTCAGCGCCAGCAGACCAATGGCATCCTGGGCCACTTCGGCCAGGCAGACCGGTTCGTCATTGTGCTGGTGACTACCGGCGTGGGCAAAGCTCATCAGCGACTGAACAATGCGTGACACGCGCTTGGTCTGTTCGAGGATTTGCCCGCTGATTTCCTTCAGCTCGCTGTCTTCTTCGCGCTCTTCGCGCAGGTTCTGCGCCAGGCAGGCGATGCCGGTGATCGGGTTGCCGATTTCATGGGCCACTCCGGCCGCCAGGCGACCGATGCTCGCCAAGCGTTCGGAGTGCACCAGTTTGTCTTCGAGCATCTGGGTTTCAGTCAGGTCTTCGACCAGCAATACCAAACCGCTGTTACCGGGCGCCAGCGGCTCGTCGATCGCTGCTTTGTGCAGGTTCAGCCAGCGTGTCTGGCCATCCAGCGCCAGGTGCTGTTTGTGCAAGTGCTCATCCGGCAGATTGATGAAGCCTTGCAGCAGTTCTTTCCACGGCTCGCCCAGGGTGGCCAGTCGCGAACCGACTACGCGCTGAGCGGCGATCCCGGTCAGCTCCTCCATGGCTTTGTTCCACATGAGGATTTCCTGATCCTTGGCCAGCGAACAAACGCCCATCGGCAGTTCTTGCAAGGTCTGGCGGTGATAGCGGCGCAGGGCATCGAGTTCGGCGGCAAGGCCGGTGAGGCGCGAGTGATAGTCCTCGAGGCGGCTTTCGATGAAGTGAATGTCTTCGGTGACGTAGTTTTCGCCGCCGGCCTTGTACGGCAGGAAGGTTTCGACCATGTCTTGCGCAACGCTCGGGCCCATCAGGCCGGAGAGGTTGGCTTCGATTCGGTCACGCAGGCGCCGCAAGGCGTACGGACGCCGCTCATCGAAAGGCAGATAAAGGTCACGCAACGCTTGTTCGACTTCTTTCTGGGCGGCTTTGGCGCCCAGCGGTTTGGCCAGTTGAGTGGCGAATTCCTGGGGGGACGCGGCGTGCAGTTCGCGGCGTTGCGGGCGACGTACATTGTCTACGGCGCAGGCTTCGGCGGCGCTGGCTTCTTCAGTGCTGGCGTTGGTGAACAGCGAGATCAGCGTGAACATCAGCACGTTGGCCGCCAAGGATGCGATCGCTGCCATGTGCCAACTGGTGTCGTCGAGCACATAGATCATGTTCAGCAGCGGAATATAGAAGCCCTGCAGATTGCCTACCAGCGGCAACAGCATGGTCACCAGCCAGACCAGAATCCCCGCCAGCAAACCGGCGATGAAGCCGCGACGGTTGGCGGTCGGCCAATAGAGGACGGACAGTACGCCGGGTAAAAACTGCAGGGTGGCGACGAACGCGACGATGCCCAGGTTGGCCAGGTCCTGCTCGGCGCCCAGCAGCAGGTAGAAACCATAACCGGCCATAATGATCGCGACGATCAAAGCGCGGCGGGTCCACTTCAGCCAGCGGTAGATGTTGCCTTCGGCCGGCGGCTGATAAAGCGGCAGCACCAGATGGTTCAGGGCCATCCCGGACAGCGCCAGGGTGGTGACGATGATCAGACCGCTGGCGGCTGACAATCCACCGACATAGGCCAGCAGTGCCAGGGCTTTGTTGTTGGCGGCGATACCGACGCCGAGCGTGAAGTATTCCGGATTGGTGGTGGCGCCGAGTTTCAGGCCTGCCCAGAGAATCAGCGGCACGGCCAGGCTCATCAGCAGGAGGAACAGCGGCAAGCCCCAGCTCGCACTCACCAGCGAACGCGGGTTGAGGTTTTCGGTGAAGGTCATGTGGTACATGTGCGGCATCACAATCGCCGAGGCGAAGAACACCAGCAGCAGCGTGCGCCATGGACCTTCTTGCAGCGGCGTGTGAAGGGCGGCGAGGGCGGTCTGGTTTTGCAGTAGCCAGACTTCCAGCTGTTGTGGGCCGTCGAACACGCCGTACAAGGCATAGAGGCCGACGCCGCCAATGGCGATCAGCTTGATCACCGATTCAAAGGCAATCGCGAACACCAGACCTTCGTGTTTCTCCCGGGTCGCGATATGCCGCGAACCGAAGAAAATCGTGAACAGGGTGATCAGTGCACAGAAACTCAGGGCGACCCGATGCTGCACCGGCTCACGGGTGAGGATGCCGATTGAGTCGGCCACTGCTTGAATCTGCAACGCCAGCAACGGCAGCACGCCGATCAGCATGAAAATCGTGGTCAGCGCGCCGGCCCAGGTGCTGCGAAAACGAAATGCAAACAGGTCGGCCAGAGAAGAAAGCTGATACGTGCGAGTGATCTTCAAAATCGGGTACAGCAACACTGGCGCCAACAGAAACGCCCCGGAGACCCCGAGGTAGCTGGACAGAAAGCCATAACCGTATTGATAGGCCAGACCGACTGTGCCGTAGAACGCCCAGGCGCTGGCGTAGACACCCAATGACAAGGTGTAGGTCAGCGGGTGGCGAATGATTGCCCGCGGGATCATTCCGCGTTCACTGATCCAGGCAACGCCGAACAGCACCGCAAGGTAAGCGGCGCTGATCAGGATCATCTGGGTCAGGCTAAAGCTCATCGGCATCTTTTTGGCTCTGGAGGATGAAGGTCACAACGATCAGAATCAGCCACAGCAGATAAGGGCGATACCAGGCGCCAGTGGCGTCGATCCACCAGTCCATGATGGCTGGGGAGAACAGATAGATCCCCACTACCAGGAGCAGGACCAAGCGATAGATGTACATCCCGGCCTCTCTTTATTGTGTGCGTGCCCGAAAACGTGCGGCGATGGTAACGGATGGGCGCCAAGCTGCAAGCTTAGTCAGTGTAATTGCGCTTCGGGCAGTGTCAGTGTGCGCGGGATTAACCTCGCATCCCAGTGCCTGATGCCCCAGTCCAGCACTTCCCTGGGGTTGGCATCGTCGAGTTCGCTGCCGGGGTTTTGCCCCAGCGCGCGCAGGGCACGCAGCAATAACGGTGTGGCTTGATCTTCGGTCAACGGCGGCGAGCGGTAGGACTTGCCGAGCTTATTGCCGTCCGGCTGGGTAATCAGCGGCAGGTGCAGATAGCGCGGTTGCGGCAGGCCGAGCAGTTCTTGCAGGTACAACTGACGCGGGGTGGAGTCGAGCAAGTCGGCACCGCGGACGATATCGGTGATGCCTTGCCAGGCGTCGTCGAGCACCACTGCCAGTTGATAAGCGTAGAGCCCGTCGCGCCGACGGATCACGAAGTCGCCGACTTCACGGCCCAGATGCTGGCGGTACTCGCCTTGCACCCGGTCGGTGAAGTGATATTCCAACTCCGGGACGCGCAAGCGGATCGCCGCGTCTTCGCTGGCGTGACCGGCGTTGCGGCACAGGCCTGGATAAATCCCGTGATAAGGCGCCAGTTTTTTGCGCGAGCAGGTGCAGGCGTAGGCCAGGCCGTGGTTGAAGAGTTGATTCAACACCTGCGCGTAGGCGTCGTGACGGTCGCTCTGGCGGACCATTTCGCCGTCCCATTCGAAACCGTAGCTTTCCAGTGCCCTGAGGATCGCCGCCTGGGCGCCGGGTTCCTCCCGAGGCGGGTCGAGGTCTTCCATGCGCAACAGCCAGCGGCCACCGACCGAGCGGGCGTCAAGGTACGAGGCCAATGCCGCGACCAGCGAGCCGAAGTGCAGGTGTCCACTGGGGGTGGGAGCGAAGCGCCCGATGTAGGCGGAGGATTTAATGGCAGTCATGGGCGCGATGTTACGTTGTCTGGTTCTGTAGGAGCACGGCTTGCCGGCGATGGCGCCCTTGAAATTGCCATCGCGAGCAAGCTTTGCTCCCACGGGCGTTCAGGCGCCAGAAACAAAAACGGAGCGTTTGCACGCTCCGTTCTTCGTTCAAATCGACGCTTATTTGCCGACTTGCTTTTCCTTGATTTCTGCAAGGGTCTTGCAGTCGACGCACATATCAGCGGTAGGGCGGGCTTCCAGGCGTTTGACGCCGATCTCGACACCGCAGGACTCGCACCAGCCGTATTCTTCGTCTTCGATCAGTTGCAGGGTCTTGTCGATTTTCTTGATCAGCTTGCGCTCCCGGTCGCGGGCACGCAGTTCGAGGCTGAATTCTTCTTCCTGACTGGCACGGTCGGCCGGGTCGGGGAAGTTGGCCGCTTCGTCTTTCATGTGATCAACAGTACGGTCGACTTCCTGCATCAAGTCCTGTTTCCACTTGTTCAGGATCTTGGTGAAGTGCGCGCGCATGGGCTGGCCCATGTACTCCTCGCCCTTCACTTCTTTGTAGGGTTCGAAGCCGCTGATCGACTGGTTCTGCTGTTGCTTTGCTTGGGTGGGCATGAAATGGACCGCCTCTACTCTTGTAATCCATTGCGCAGGATTGCTCCATCACCGACACCTGCCGGCCCTGCGGCTGCAAGCGGGCGAACTTACCAGATCAAATCGGAGCGCGCTACTCCCGGATGTCGAGGCTGCGCCCCGCAAGGCTTGCAAAAGTTTGCAAAGCCTTGTCTGGTGGGTCTGGAGACCTGATCAGATATTGATTTTAGTCAATCCTGAGCCTTATGTATCAGCTCTTTTACGGGTGAACTTCCGGTTGTGACCGCTTTAGGTTCTCGCTCGTTCCTGCGCTTGGGTAGAATCAATTCTTTTCCCCGTTGAAGGAAGGCTAATGGCTCAGCCCTACAGTGCGCGCAGCCGCGCTATCGAACCTTTCCATGTCATGGCATTGCTGGCGCGCGCCAATGAGTTGCAGGCGGCCGGACACGACGTGATTCACCTGGAAATCGGCGAACCGGACTTCACCACTGCCGAGCCGATCATCAAGGCCGGCCAGGCTGCGCTGACGGCGGGGAAAACCCGTTACACCGCCGCTCGCGGCATTCCAGAGTTGCGTGAAGCCATTTCGGGGTTTTATCAACAACGTTACGGGTTGAACATCGACCCACAGCGCATCCTGATCACGCCAGGCGGTTCTGGCGCGCTATTGCTGGCCAGCGCCTTGCTGGTCGATCCGGGTAAACACTGGCTGCTGGCCGACCCGGGCTACCCGTGCAACCGGCATTTCCTGCGGTTGGTGGAAGGCGCGGCGCAACTGGTGCCGGTCGGCCCGGACGTGCGCTATCAGCTGACGCCGGACCTGGTCGAGCGCTATTGGGACCACGACAGCGTCGGCGCGTTGGTCGCATCGCCGGCCAACCCGACCGGGACCATCCTGACCCGCGATGAGCTCGCAGGGTTGTCCGCCGCGATCAAGGCGCGCCACGGCCATCTGGTGGTGGACGAGATTTATCACGGCCTGACCTACGGCACCGACGCCGCCAGTGTGCTGGAAGTCGATGACAGCGCCTTTGTGTTGAACAGTTTCTCCAAGTATTTCGGCATGACCGGATGGCGCCTGGGTTGGCTGGTCGCCCCAATGGCGGCTGTCGGTGAGTTGGAAAAACTTGCGCAGAACCTTTACATCAGCGCGCCGAGCATGGCCCAGCATGCGGCGCTGGCCTGTTTCGAACCGGACACTTTGAGCATTCTTGAAGAGCGCCGGGCCGAGTTCGGGCGCCGGCGCGACTTCCTGCTACCAGCCTTGCGTGAGTTGGGTTTTGGAATCGCCGTGGAGCCGGAAGGCGCCTTCTATCTGTATGCGGACATCAGTGCCTTTGGCGGTGATGCGTTTGCCTTCTGCCGGCACTTCCTGGAAACCGAACACGTCGCCTTCACCCCAGGCCTGGATTTTGGCCGGTATCAGGCCGGTCATCACGTGCGGTTCGCCTACACCCAAAGCCTGCCGCGCTTGCAGGAAGCGGTACAGCGGATTGCCCGTGGCTTGCGGAGCTGGCAAGGCTGATGTACTTCAATCCTCCTCTCGAAGAAGGTCGACTGATTCGTCGTTACAAGCGTTTTCTCGCCGATATCGAAACCGTTGGCGGCGAGTTACTGACCATTCACTGTCCCAACACCGGGTCGATGTTCAACTGCATGGTCGAAGGAGGGCAGGTCTGGTTCAGCCGTTCCAACGATCCGAAACGCAAGCTGCCCGGTACCTGGGAAATCAGCGAAACTCCGCAAGGGCGGCTGGCCTGCGTGAATACGGCGCGGGCCAATGCCTTGATTGAAGAGGCGCTACGTGATGGTTTGATCACCGAGCTCAATGGCTTTACCGGGCTCAAGCGTGAAGTGCCGTACGGACAGGAAAACAGCCGGATCGATTTCCGCCTCGATTACCCGAGCGGCCCGGCGTTCGTCGAAGTCAAAAGCGTCACGCTGGGCTTCGACGGCTCGAAGGTCGCGGCGTTTCCGGATGCGGTGACTCAGCGCGGCGCCAAGCACTTGCGTGAGCTGGCGTGTCTGGCGCGGGACGGTGTCCGTGCGGTGCAATTGTACTGCGTCAATCTGACGGGGATCGACGCGGTGCGCCCGGCCGAGGAGATCGATCCGGGTTACGCGGCCGCTTTGCGTGAGGCGAAAGCGGCCGGGGTTGAAGTGTTGGCATACGGCGTGAGCCTGACCTCGCACGAGGTGCGCGTTGACCGTCGACTGGAGGTGTTGCTCGGCGCCTAGGCTCTGTACGAAAACTGCCTGCGCGTCGACCAGACTGCGTTAAAAACAGGCTCGGACGAACGGAGTGAGAACGTCCGAAGGACGGCCCGAAGGGGCCGCGCAGCGGATAATGCTCATTTAGACCCCTAAACTCCGCTTCCTCGCCTGTTTTTGCCTTGCCTGATCGCCGCTCGGCGAGTTTTCGCGCAGACCCTAAGGTTGAACCCAGATGCCTTGGCTGTCTTCGCGGCACGCCAGGGCACTGAGGGATTGCCCGGCGCAGGGACCGGCGACGCATTCACCGCTTTCGATCAAAAACAGCGCGCCATGGGTGGCGCACTGGATCAGGCTGGCGCTGGGGTCGAGAAACTGGTCGGGGTGCCATTCCAGTCCGACGCCGCGATGCGGGCAGCGATTTTCATATACATAGACCCGGCCTTCACGGCGTACGGCAAACAGCTTCTGACCGTCGATCTCGAAACCGCGGCTGCTGGCATCGACCAGATCGGCGCTGGTGCAAAGAAACTTCATGACTATCCTCAAGTGCCGAAGGCTTTGGCCTTTGGCGGTTACGCGGTACGCGTTCACTGGTTAGCAAATGTGTCTGTGCTTGACGTGCAAATGCAAACAATTATCAAATGGGTGTTTCGCCCGTGGTGGTTGTGCAGCTGACGACGCCTTGATCCTGCGGGAAAACTCCTCAAAGGAAACCCTGTTATGCGCCTGAGTACCAGCGCTATTGCGCTCTGTGTCGGACTTTTGGTGAACCATGGGGTCGCAGCGACCGAATTGCCGCAACGCTGGGTCAGTGCCGGGGGCGCTTTGTCGGAGTGGGTGAGTGCGTTGGGCGGTGAGTCGAAACTGGTCGGTGTCGATACCACCAGCCAACATCCCGAATCGCTCAAGGCTTTGCCGAGTATCGGTTATCAGCGGCAATTGTCGGCGGAGGGCATTCTGAGTTTGCGTCCGCAGATTCTCGTCGGCACCGAAGAAATGGGCCCGCCGCCGGTGTTGTCGCAGATTCGCAGTGCCGGGGTGCAGGTTGAACTGTTCTCTGCGCAGGCGGACCTGCCAACGCTGCAAGGCAACTTGCAGCACCTGGGTAAATTGCTCGGTAGCGAGCCGCAGGCCACAGCGTTGTTCGAAGGTTATCAACAGCAAATCGAACAGCAGAAAGCCTGGGTCAGCCAGGCTCAGGTCAAACAGAAGGCGCCGGGTGTGTTGCTGCTGCTGGGTCACGCTGGCGGCAAGCCGCTGATCGCTGGCAAGGACACCGCAGCCGATTGGCTGTTGCAGCAGGCGGGCGGGCATAACCTGGCGACCCACTCCGGTTACAAGCCGTTTTCCGTTGAGTCCCTGGCTGGCCTGACGCCAGACGTGTTGGTATTTGCCGACCGGGCGCTGACCGGTGACGCCGCGCGCACCGCATTGTTCAAGGAAAACCCGATTCTCGCTTCGACTCCGGCGGCCAGGGCCGGGCGAGTGTTCGAACTGGACCCGACCCTGCTGGTCGGCGGCTTGGGGCCGCGCTTGCCTGCGAGCCTGGTGAAGTTGTCCGCCGGGTTCTATCCCGCTGAATCAGCCAAGGCAAACACCGCCCCATGAGTACTCTGGTCAAACCTCGTTCGTTGTTCATTGGGCTGAGTCTGCTGTGTTTGTTGGCGATCTGGCTGTCATTGGCCCTGGGACCGGTCAGCTTGCCGCTGCTCGATACGTTGCGCGCCGCGATGCGGATGATTGGATTGCCGGTTCCTGCTGAAGGGTTGGAGCAGGCCGAACTGATTCTGGGGCAAATTCGCTTGCCGCGTACCTTGCTCGGTTTGGCGGTGGGCGGGGTGCTGGCTTTGTCTGGCGTGGCGATGCAGGGCCTGTTCCGCAATCCGCTGGCGGATCCGGGATTGGTCGGCGTTTCCAGTGGCGCCGCGCTGGGCGCGGCGATTGCGATTGTCGGCGGCTCGGTGTTTGGCGGCTTGCCTGAGGCGATCGGCTCTTACCTGTTATCGCTGTGTGCGTTTCTGGGTGGGCTCGGGGTGACGGCGCTGGTTTATCGTCTCGGTCGACGTAACGGCCAGACCAACGTGGCAACCATGTTGCTGGCGGGCATCGCCCTGACGGCGCTGGCCAGTTCGGCGGTGGGCTTGTTCACCTATCTGGCGGACGACGCGACCTTGCGTACGCTGACTTTCTGGAACCTGGGCAGCCTCAATGGCGCCAGCTATGCGCGACTCTGGCCATTGCTGCTGGTGAGCGCGGCGGTGGCGCTGTGGTTGCCGCGCCGGGCCAAGGCGTTGAATGCACTGTTGCTCGGCGAGTCCGAGGCCAGCCATTTAGGGATCAATGTTGAAGGGCTCAAGCGCGAGCTGGTGTTCTGTACCGCGCTGGGCGTCGGTGCCGCCGTTGCGGCGGCGGGGATGATCGGTTTTGTCGGGCTGGTGGTGCCGCATCTGGTGCGACTGCTGGCCGGTCCCGATCATCGTGTGCTGTTGCCAGCTTCGGTTCTGGCGGGCGCCAGCCTGTTGCTGTTTGCCGATCTGGTGGCGCGGTTGGCGCTGGCTCCGGCTGAATTGCCGATCGGCATCGTCACTGCGTTTATCGGCGCACCGTTCTTTCTGTATTTGCTGTTACGAGGTCGCGCCTGATGCTGCGAGTGGAAAATCTGCAGATCTGCCGCGGCAAGAAAATCGTTCTGGCGGACATCGATCTTGAGCTCAATCCAGGAGAAGTCCTCGGGGTGCTGGGCCCCAACGGTGCAGGTAAAAGCACGTTGCTCGGCGCTTTGTGTGGCGAGTTACGTCCTGATCATGGCCGTGTCTGGCTCGATCAGCGCGAACTGAGCCATTGGGATGGCGCACAACGGGCGCAACGCCTGGCGGTATTGCCGCAGACCTCGACCCTGGATTTTGCGTTCCGCGTCGAAGAAGTGGTCGGCATGGGGCGTTTGCCTCATCAAACAGGCCGGGTGCGCGATGATGAAATTGTCGCTGCCGCGTTGCAGGCCGCCGATGTCGGGCATTTGAGTGGCCGCAGTTACCTGGCGCTGTCTGGCGGTGAACGCCAGCGTGTGCACCTGGCGCGGGTATTGGCGCAGCTTTGGCCGGGGGAGGCTGGGCAAACCTTGCTGCTCGACGAGCCGACGTCGATGCTCGACCCGCTGCATCAGCACACCACCTTGCAGGCAATTCGTGAATTCGCTGACCGCGGGGCGGCGGTGCTGGTGATTCTGCATGATCTGAATCTGGCGGCGCGTTATTGTGATCGTATTCTGCTGCTCGAAAATGGCCGTCCGCATGCACTGGACTCGCCGCAGCAGGTGCTGCGGCCGGAACCTCTCAAAGCCGTGTTTGGGTTGGACGTATTGGTGCAGCCGCACCCGGAGCGCGGGCATCCGCTGATCATTGCCCGTTGAGGTGAGCTCATGCGTGGGATATTGATTCTGGCGCTTCTGTTACTGGGCGCCTGTCAAAACATGACGCCCAGTGCCATGGATCAACCGGCTGGCGTGATTCGCGATCTGCATAGCGGTCAGCGTCTGAGTGCGCAAGCGCTGGTCGAACGGTTGGCTGGCGCGCCACGGCTGATCGTTGGCGAGCAACATGACAATCCCGATCACCATCATGCGCAACTGTGGTTATTGCAGGCGCTGGCCCAGCGCCGGGCTCAAGGCAGCGTGTTGCTGGAAATGCTGACGCCGGATCAGCAAGCTCGTGTCGATGAAGTCCGTGCGTTGAACACCGCTCGCTGGCCTGCCGATTTGCCGGCGGCACTGGCCTGGCAATCGGGTTGGGACTGGAACCAGTATGGGCCGATTGTGCGGTATGCCCTGGCTCAGCCTTATCCGTTACTGGCGGCGAATCTGGATTCGGCTGACGTTCGGCGCATTTATAAGCAAGCGCCGGCCGTGAGCGGGCCCCGGTCCAATGCGGCAGCGGTCAAGAATGAGTTGCTGGCGCAGATTCGTGATTCCCATTGCGGGTTGTTACCCGAGCGCCGAATGCCGGCCATGCTGGCGGTTCAGCAACAACGTGATCGGCAAATGGCCGAACGACTGCTGGCAGCGCCCGCGCCGGCATTGTTGTTTGCCGGTGCTTATCACGCGCGACTGGACATTGGCGTGCCGGTCCATGTGCAGGATCTTGGTGAGCGTCCGGCGCCCGTGGTGGTGATGCTGGCGGAGAAGGGGGCTGAGGTCTCGTCGACATCGGCTGATTACGTCTGGTACACGGCCGCCCGACCCGCACAGGACTATTGCGCGCAAATGCGTCAATAAGCAGTCGACGTAACTCGCTAAGCACTTTTCGACAGGCAAAAAAAGACCCGGCAAGAGCCGGGTCAAATAACCGTGATTAGCCTGATGAGGAGATAATCTGAGAGTCCGAACCAATGGCCTTTCAGAAGATCAGCTGATCTCGCGATCAGTTGCGATAATCATAACGATTCTCATTTCTAAGTCAATCGATGTTTTCTGAATTCTTTTCTCTTTCGCCAAACACTTGTTTGGATTACCTGTAAATGCTGGACTTCAGACCTTGTGGCGTGACGAAATGGCTTCGAGCTGTTTATTGAGTGCGTCCTTGCGTTCGGCGGGGATGTCGTTCCAGTGCACGTCCATCAGCGCCCCCTCAATCGCATACAACAACACCTTCGATGCGCGAAACCCGCGAGTGCGCACCGCCCGATAAGCATCCACCGCCCCCAGGCGGCGCAGGTCCGAGGCGCTGTGGATGCCCACGGCATGCAGCCATTGCGCCGACGTCTTGCCAAGGTTTTTCAGGTGTTGCAGTTCATCATTCATCAAGCCTCCTTGCGACGGCCGAAGAGTGCGTGGGCGAGCCTCAAAGGAGTGTAGCGGTCAGTAGGAAAAGCGTGGTTGTTTGGTCAGTTTGAACGCAAAAGCTTCTAAGGCGTTCTGCCAGATAGTTCTGGAAAGGGCAGTAGGGGGAGTAGGAAAGGACTTCGCAAGGCAATGCATGCAGTCCGGCGCGGAGCGGGGGCGCCGGACTTCAGGTGACGGCAGGTGTTAGCGGGTGCGGTAGCGCAGGCGAGTACCGAAATTCATCGACATGAGAATTTCGTCAGCACTGAGTTCGGGCGGGAAGTAGGCACCGGAGATTTGCGCGTGGGCCAGGCTCGCACCTTCCAGAGAAGAATCACGAAAATCAATGCCACGCAGGTCGGCAGAGCGGAAGTAGGCGTCGCTGAAATCGATACCTTCGGCGTTCAGATCGCGCAGGTCGAGGCCACGGAAATCACCGCCCACCATATCGATAGGCCCGGACTTGGGCCTTTCACGATTGAAACCGGTGATATCGTCTTTGTGCAGCAGGGCATATAGAGGGGTGTCGAGAAGTTTTGGCTGGCTCATAGGATGTCACCTGTTGGTTTTATGGCGCCAGTATAGTGCCACTATTTTGTAGGCGTGAAGCCGGTTAGAGCTTCACGCCTGAAATAGTTTCTTACAGCCCTGGCAGACGCTGACGAATCTGCGCGACCACGGTGTCGAGGGTCCCGCTTTCATTGGTCTGAACGCGTTTGCTGCAGAGAATCTCTGCCGGTGTCAGCGGCTCGCGATTGGCTTGTTGAGCTGCGATAACAGCCAGGTTGGCGTCGGACGGATCGTTCTTGTCTGCCTGACGCTGCGCCAGCCAGCTCTCGATGACGGCTTGCGGTGCATTGCAATCAAGGATCAGGAACGGCGCCCCCGTTGCCTCGGCGATTTTTGCCGCGCTATCGCGTTGCTCACGCTTGAGGTAAGTCGCGTCGATGACTACCGGGAAGCCCGCGCGCAGAATTACATCGGCGATCTCATGCAGGCGGGTGTAGGTAGCGGCGCTGGCGTCAGCGCTGTAGATACCGGCTTGCGGGTCGTTTGGCACGTGCTGCTCGCCGAACAGACGCTTGCGCTCGACATCGGAACGCAGGCGAATCGCGCCCAGTGCTTCTACCAGTCGCATGGCTACGTGGCTTTTACCGACGGCGGAAACACCGTGGGTGATTGCCAGGAAACGCGATGGAATGGTGCTGTAGCTTTCCGCCAGGTTGGCGTAGTTGCGGTACTGGCGCAGGGTCGTGGCGCGCTGCACCGGATCGGCCTCGGCGGGCATGCTGAACAGACTGACCTTGGCGCGAACCAGTGCGCGGTAGGCTTTGTAGAAGTTCAGCAGCTCAAGGCCTTGATAATCGCCGGTCAGTTCCAGGTACTGGCTCATGAAGCGGCGAGCCAGGCTTTTCAGGCCACGGTCTTCGAGGTCCATTGCCAGGAAACCGGTGTCGGCATACACGTCGGTGAAGCGGAACGGTTCGTTGAACTCGATGCAGTCGAAAATCACCACCTTGCCGTCGATCACGGTGGCGTTGCCCAGATGGATGTCACCGTGGCACTCACGGATGAAACCTTCGGCTTTACGTTGGGCCAGTAGCGGTTTCAGGCGTTCGAAGCTGCTCTCGGCCCAGGCTTGCAGGGCGTCGAGTTGCAACAGGTCGGCTTTTTCGCTGAGGAACGGGCGGATTTGTTCGAAGTTCTGCCGCACAGGCGCCATGACGCTTTCAGGTGTGCCGGCTTCATGAGCTGCCGGAACCTTCGGTGCGTTGAGGTGGAACTGGGCGATCTGCTTGGCCATCTCGTCGATGTGTGCGGTCGTCAGTTCACCATTGGCTTGCAGGGTGCTGAGCAACTGGCTTTGTGGGAACTGGCGCATTTTCAGCGCGTAATCGAGTACTGGACCTGTGCCACCGAATTGCGGTGCTTCAACGCTGCCGGTGATTGGCAACACTTCAAGATACAAATCGTGGGTCAGACGCTGGTTCAGACGCAGCTCTTCGCCGCAGAAATGCTCGCGCGACTCAAGCCCTGTGAAGTCGAGGAAACCGAAGTTGACCGGCTTCTTCACTTTATAAGCGTAGGGGCCAGTGAGCAGCACCCAGGAGATGTGCGTCTCGATGACCTGGAAGCCCTCTACAGGATGAGGGTAGAGGGCCGGGTTTTGCAGGGCAGCGATCAGGGACTGGCTCACAGGTGATCCTTCAGAGTCTGGGAAAATTCAAGGGCGACATTATGGCCGCAAGCGGGGCTAACGCAAACCTCGTCAGGCTCATGTTGATCAGGAATAAAGTGCGTATAATCCGCCGCCATGACTCGTACCCGATCCCCTCGTTCCCCTAAAAAACCTCCTTCTAGCGGCCTGCGCCCCTGGTTAGGCTGGGCTTTGAAGCTCAGTCTGGTCGGCCTCGTAGTGCTGGCAGGCTTCGCGGTTTACCTCGACGCTGTGGTCCAGGAGAAGTTCTCCGGCAAGCGCTGGACCATTCCGGCCAAGGTTTATGCACGCCCGCTCGAGCTGTTCGTCGGACAAAAGCTGAGCAAGGATGACTTTCTCACCGAACTCGACGCCTTGGGTTATCGCCGCGAAAGCGTGGCCAATGGACCGGGCGCGGCGTCGGTCAACGGCAATACCGTTGACTTGAACACCCGTGGTTTCCAGTTCTATGAAGGTTTGGAGCAGGCTCAGCCGGTGCGCGTGCGGTTCTCAGGCGATTACGTTGCCGAGCTGTCGTCGACCAACGGTTCAAAATTGTCGGTGGTACGCCTTGAGCCGCTGCTGATCGGTGGCCTTTATCCGAAAAACCTCGAAGACCGCATCCTGATCAAGATCGATCAAGTGCCGCCGTATCTGCTCGATACGCTGGTAGCGGTGGAAGACCGCGACTTCTATCACCACTTTGGTGTGTCGCCGAAGTCGATCATGCGGGCGATTTGGGTCAACACCTCGGCCGGACAAATGCGTCAGGGCGGGAGTACGTTGACGCAGCAACTGGTCAAGAACTTCTACCTGACCAACGAGCGCAGCCTGAGCCGCAAACTGACCGAAGCGATGATGGCGATGCTGCTTGAGTTGCACTACAAAAAACCGGACATTCTTGAGGCTTATCTCAACGAAGTGTTCATTGGTCAGGATGGGCAGCGCGCCGTGCACGGTTTCGGTCTGGCCAGTCAGTTCTTCTTCAGTCAGCCGCTGTCCGAGCTCAAGTTACATCAAGTCGCGTTGTTGGTGGGTATGGTCAAAGGGCCGTCCTACTACAACCCGCGTCGCTATCCGGAGCGCGCACTTGAGCGACGAAATTTGGTCCTTGACCTGCTGCAAGAGCAAGGTGTTGCCACCGCCGAGCAAGTCGCCGCTGCGAAGAACATGCCGTTGGGTGTGACCAAGCGCGGCAGCCTGGCGGACAGCTCATTCCCGGGCTTCCTCGATCTGGTCAAGCGTCAACTGCGCGAAGACTACCGCGACGAAGACTTGACCGAAGAAGGTCTGCGGATCTTCACCAGTTTCGACCCGATCCTGCAGATGAAGGCCGAAGCCTCGGTCAACGATACGTTCAAGCGCCTTGCTGGCCGTAAAGGTTCGGAAGACGTTGAAGCGGCGATGGTCGTGACCAACCCGGAAACCGGTGAGGTCCAGGCGATGATCGGTAGTCGTCAGGCCAGTTTCGCCGGTTTCAACCGGGCGCTGGATGCGGTGCGGCCAGTCGGTTCCCTGATCAAGCCGGCGGTGTACCTGACCGCGCTTGAGAAGCCGAGCCAGTACACCTTGACCAGTTGGCTGTCCGATGAGTCCTTCTCGGTAAAAGGTGCGGATGGTCAGGTCTGGAAGCCACAGAACTATGATCGTCGCTCCCACGGTACGGTTTTCCTGTACCAGGGGCTGGCGCATTCCTACAACCTGTCGACTGCGCGTCTGGGTCTGGAAGTCGGTGTGCCGAACGTCCTGAAAACCCTTGCGCGTTTGGGCGTCACCCGTGAGTTCCCGGCCTTCCCGTCGATGTTGCTGGGCGCCGGTGGCTTGACTCCGATCGAAGTGGCAACCATGTATCAGACCCTGGCCAACGGCGGTTTCAACACGCCGATGCGTGGGATTCGCAGCGTACTGACCGCCGAAGGTCAGCCGCTCAAGCGTTATCCGTTCCAGATTCAGCAACGTTTCGATCCGGCTTCCATCTACCTGATTCAGAGCGCCATGCAGCGCGTGATGCGTGAAGGTACCGGCAGCTCTGTCTATAACGTGCTGCCCAAGACTTTGACGCTGGCGGGCAAAACCGGTACCAGTAATGACTCGCGAGACAGCTGGTTCGCCGGTTTCAGTCAGGATCTGCTGGCGGTGGTCTGGTTGGGCCGCGATGACAACGGCAAGACGCCGTTCACCGGTGCCACGGGCGCGCTGCAAGTCTGGACCAGTTTCATGCGCAAGGCCGACCCATTGCCGCTGGATATGCCGCAGCCGGATAATATTGTTCAGGCCTGGGTCGATTCGCGTACCGGGCAAGGCTCTGAAGCCAACTGCCCAGGCGCAGTGCAGATGCCGTATATTCGCGGCAGCGAACCGCCTCCCGGCGCTGCGTGCGGTGGTTCAAGCCCCGCTTCAGGCGAATCGGTGATGGATTGGGTCAAGGGCTGGATGAATTAAGCAAAGAGGGTTTCAAGTGAACAAGTGGTTTATTCCAGCGGTTACGATGACAGCTCTGGCTTTGCTCAGCGGCTGCTCCAGCGTGCAGCATGGCTCGATTCCGGTGGTTGATTCCGGTACGGCGGTGTCCAATAGTGAGCGGATCTCTGCCAATGGCGGCTTCCGCAAAACCACCGTGAAGCGTCCGGCACAAGCCCAGACTCAGGCTATCCCGCAGGGCGATACCGGCGTGGTGGTGATGGTGCCGGGTGGTGGCGCGACGACTTCGACACCAATCAGCACTCAACCAATCAGCCCTGGCCCGATCAGCTCCGGTCCGATTACTCCGGGTCCGATCGACAGCGGACCGCTCCAGTCGGCGCCGATCAATCAGGGTAACTACAGCATGCCATCGACGCCGAGCGGGATTCCTTCCGCCAGCAGCGCCGGCGGTTTGTCTGCCGACGAACAGCTGGATGGGCCGGTGCTGGCCTTGCTGACCACCGCTCAGCAACAACAGGCGAGCGGCGATCTGAATGGCGCGTCCTCCAGCCTTGAGCGTGCTCAGCGGGTTGCTCCGCGTGAACCGCAAGTGCTCTACCGTCTGGCGCAAGTGCGCATGGCCCAGGGCGATGCCGCGCAAGCCGAGCAGTTCGCTCGTCGCGGTTTGACGTTTGCCAATGGGCGTCCGGATCTTCAGGCAAGTCTGTGGGGGTTGATCGCTCAGGCGCGTGAAAAGCAGGGCGATTCCGCAGGCGCGGCACTGGCTCGTCAAAAGGCCAAGGTTTCGCTCTGATGGATGTACGTTTTCCGAAGATCGCTGACCAGTTGCTGCTGATCGAACGCGAATTGCGCCTTCAGGGCTGGTGGGACGAGCTCCCGCCAAGCGCTGAAGCGCTGGACAGCGTCGAGCCATTTTCCGTCGATACGCTGGATTTCGAGCAGTGGCTGCAATGGATCTTCCTGCCGCGCATGAAAGCCATCCTCGAGAACAACCTGCCGCTACCGAATGCTTCGGGCATTCAGGAAATGGCCGAGATGGTCTTCGCTGCGCGCAATGTCCAGGGCAAGGACCGGCAGCTGCAAGTCTTGCTCAAAGAGTTCGATCAGCTCATCACGGCTTCTCGCTAAGCCGAAAACTGCCGGTGCCTACTGGCAGTTATCCTTGATCTGTTTTTGTGCTTCGGTGATGCGTTCCTGACGCTGTTGGTCTGTCAGGCGACGCAACTCACCGTCGACCTCCTCACGTAATCTTGGATTGTTCTGCAGTTGAGCCAGGTTCGTTCGCGCCTGTTCGCAGAATGTTTTGAGTTGGGCTTGCTGCTCGGCGACCTGCTTTTTCACAGAGTTGTCGATGGCCTGTTGATCCCCTATCGCGCTGCTGTGTGGTGGCGCGGTCGGTTTGCCGGCGGGCAGGGTGGGCTTCACCACGGTAGTAGCCTCCTGGCCCTGGGGTGGTTGTGCATCAAAATGGGTGACGCCCTGGCTATCGATCCATTTGTAGATCTGCCCGGCCATGCATAAAGGGCTCAGGCCAATCAGCAGACTGGCTGTGAAGAAGAACATTCGCATGCCGTTTCCTTGTCTTGGGTTGCGCAATTGAAGCTAACACACCTGCGGTTTAAAGGTTTTTTCTTGCGTTCTCATGCGCTTAGTTCGAATAAAGCACATTGACGACTTGACTTGCAGTGGGCGAAACAGAAGAATCCAAAGTCCGCTGTAGAGGGACTGCCAGAAGCAGGCCCGCTCAGCAGATCATGAGGTGCACATCCGCGCCGACCTGTTACACCCGCAACGCGTTACCTCGCGCTGGGTGGGAAAGCCCCGCAACACTTGGGACGATCCCAATACTTGCTCAGTCAGTGCTGACGTAGTCGGCGACCACCGTCGCTCATGCTCTGCCGAGAAGTAAACCTATTAAGACCCGTCCCCTTATGTGGGCGGTATTCTGGCGTTTTAGAGGTGAACAACGTGGAGCTTTTATCTGGCGGTGAGATGCTCGTCCGCTTTTTGCGTGACGAAGGCGTCAAATATATCTACGGGTACCCGGGTGGTGCTCTCCTTCATGTATACGATGCCCTGTTCAAAGAACCGGAAGTGACCCACATCCTGGTTCGTCACGAACAGGCTGCGACCCATATGGCTGACGGCTATGCCCGTGCTACCGGTAAAGCCGGTGTAGTACTGGTGACCTCTGGCCCGGGCGCAACCAACGCCATCACCGGTATTGCCACGGCCTACATGGACTCCATTCCGATGGTGATCATTTCCGGCCAGGTGCCTAGCACCATGGTTGGCACCGATGCGTTCCAGGAAACCGACATGATCGGTATCTCCCGGCCGATCGTGAAGCACAGCTTCATGATCAAGCACGCGTCGGAAATCCCGGAAGTCATGAAGAAAGCGTTCTACCTGGCGCAATCCGGTCGTCCTGGTCCTGTCGTTGTCGATATCCCGAAAGACATGACCAACCCGGCCGAGAAGTTCGAATACGTCTTCCCGAAAAAAGCCAAGCTGCGTTCCTACAGCCCGGCTGTTCGTGGTCACTCCGGGCAAATCCGCAAGGCAGCAGAAATGCTTCTGGCGGCCAAGCGTCCTGTGCTTTATGCAGGCGGCGGCGTGATCCTTGGTGGTGGCTCCGCGCCGCTGACCGAACTGGCGCAAATGCTCAACCTGCCTGTGACCAACACCCTGATGGGCCTGGGTGCCTACCCTGGCACCGACCGTCAGTTCATCGGCATGCTCGGCATGCACGGTAGTTACACCGCTAACCTGGCCATGCACCACGCTGACGTGATTCTCGCAGTCGGCGCGCGTTTCGATGACCGCGTGATCAACGGCCCGGCCAAGTTCTGTCCGAATGCCAAGATCATTCACATCGACATCGACCCGGCTTCGATTTCCAAAACCATCAAGGCAGACGTGCCTATCGTTGGCCCGGTTGAGAGCGTCCTGACCGAAATGGTCGCGATCCTCAAGGAAATCGGCGAGACCCCGAACAAGGACTCCGTTGCCAGCTGGTGGAAGCAAGTTGACGAGTGGCGCGGTGATCGCGGCCTGTTCCCGTATGACAAGGGTGACGGCAGCGTTATCAAGCCGCAAACCGTGATCGAAACCCTGTGCGAAGTGACCAAGGGCGATGCTTTTGTGACCTCCGACGTGGGCCAGCACCAAATGTTCGCGGCGCAGTACTACAAGTTCAACAAGCCGAACCGCTGGATCAACTCCGGTGGCCTGGGCACCATGGGCTTCGGTTTTCCGGCTGCCATGGGCATCAAGTTGAGCTTCCCGGATGCCGACGTCGCCTGCGTAACGGGCGAGGGCAGTATCCAGATGAACATTCAGGAATTGTCGACCTGCCTGCAATACGGTTTGCCGGTAAAGATCGTGATCCTGAACAACGGTGTTCTGGGTATGGTTCGCCAGTGGCAAGACATGAGTTACGGCAGCCGTCACTCGCACTCCTACATGGAGTCGCTGCCTGACTTCGTCAAGCTGGCGGAGGCCTATGGTCACGTCGGCGTGCGCATCACCGACTCGAAAGATTTGAAGTCGAAGATGGAGGAAGCGTTTGCCATGAAGGATCGCCTGGTGGTGATCGATATTTCGGTCGACACCAGCGAGCACGTCTACCCGATGCAGATCAAAGACGGCTCCATGCGCGATATGTGGCTGAGCAAGACGGAGCGTACTTAATCATGCGACACATTATTTCCTTGCTTCTGGAAAACGAACCGGGCGCTTTGTCTCGTGTAGTCGGTCTGTTCTCGCAGCGCAACTACAACATCGAAAGCCTGACCGTGGCGCCGACCGAAGACCCGACCCTGTCGCGTCTGACGTTGACTACAGTCGGCCACGATGAAGTGATCGAGCAGATCACCAAGAACCTGAACAAGCTGATCGAAGTGGTGAAACTGGTTGACCTGTCGGAGAGTGCTCACATCGAGCGTGAACTGATGCTGGTCAAGGTCAAGGCCACCGGCGCCCAACGCGCCGAGATCAAGCGCACTACCGATATTTATCGTGGGCAGATCGTCGATGTCAGCGCCAGTGTGTATACCGTTCAATTGACCGGTACCAGCGACAAGCTCGACAGTTTCATTCAGTCGATCGGCACTGCCTCGATTCTGGAAACCGTACGCAGTGGCGTCACCGGGATTGCCCGCGGCGACAAAGTACTCAGCATCTAAACCAAATTAGCGAACGGCCTGAACGGCCTGGATATAGGGGAAATTCATGAAAGTTTATTACGAAAAAGACTGCGACCTGTCGATCATCCAGGGCAAGAAAGTTGCCATCATCGGTTACGGTTCCCAGGGCCACGCTCAAGCGTGCAACCTGAAAGACTCCGGCGTTGACGTTACTGTTGGTCTGCGTAAAGGTTCGGCCACTGTTGCCAAAGCCGAAGCTCACGGCCTGAAAGTGACTGACGTTGCTTCTGCTGTTGCTGCTGCCGACCTGGTCATGATCCTGACCCCGGACGAGTTCCAGTCTGCGCTGTACAAGAACGAAATCGAGCCGAACATCAAGAAAGGCGCCACCCTGGCCTTCTCCCACGGCTTCGCGATCCACTACAACCAGGTTGTGCCGCGCGCTGACCTCGACGTAATCATGATCGCGCCGAAGGCTCCGGGCCACACCGTGCGTTCCGAGTTCGTAAAAGGCGGCGGTATTCCTGATCTGATCGCTATCTATCAGGATGCTTCCGGCAACGCCAAAAACGTTGCACTGTCCTACGCTGCTGGTGTTGGCGGCGGTCGTACCGGCATCATCGAAACCACCTTCAAGGACGAGACCGAAACCGACCTGTTCGGCGAGCAGGCCGTTCTGTGCGGCGGTACCGTTGAACTGGTCAAAGCCGGTTTCGAAACTCTGGTTGAAGCTGGCTACGCGCCAGAAATGGCCTACTTCGAGTGCCTGCACGAACTGAAGCTGATCGTTGACCTCATGTACGAAGGCGGTATCGCCAACATGAACTATTCGATCTCCAACAACGCTGAGTACGGCGAGTACGTTACCGGCCCTGAAGTCATCAACGCTGAATCCCGTCAGGCCATGCGTAATGCCCTGAAACGTATTCAGGATGGCGAATACGCCAAGATGTTCATCAGCGAAGGTGCTACCGGCTATCCTTCGATGACCGCCAAGCGTCGTAACAACGCTGCGCACGGTATCGAGATCATCGGCGAGCAACTGCGCTCGATGATGCCGTGGATTGGCGCCAACAAAATCGTCGACAAAGCCAAAAACTAAGTCACGAACTTGTACAGAAAACGCGGCTTAGGCCGCGTTTTTTCGTTTGGGTGGTCGGTTCTGGTATAAAGCTGCATCGTTTGTGGCTGAACCGTTGTCGCAGACACCTGTCGAAACTTTCCACACCGTTGCAAGGTAATGTCCATGAGCGAACGTCCCGAAGAGCCAAACCAGGCCTCTGACGCCGAAAGCCTGCTACCCATCGATGAGCATGTCGAAGAAGGGCATGACGCTGAAGGCCGTAAAGTCCGGCATCGTGGTATCTATCTTCTGCCGAATCTGTTCACCACTGCGAACCTGTTCGCAGGGTTCTATTCCATCATCAATTCGATGAGTGCTCAGAGCGCCTTGAGTGCCGGTGATGCTGCAAGCGCGAGCAAGTATTTTGCTTTCGCAGCGATCGCGATTTTCGTCGCCATGGTCCTCGACGGCCTTGATGGCCGGGTAGCGCGTATGACCAATACCGAAAGCGCCTTCGGTGCCGAGTACGACTCGCTGTCGGACATGGTTGCCTTTGGTGTCGCGCCGGCATTGCTGGCATTCGGCTGGGCGCTGGGGGATATGGGAAAGGTTGGCTGGATGGTTGCCTTCATCTATGTCGCGGGCGCGGCATTGCGTTTGGCGCGCTTCAATACTCAGGTCGGCACTGCGGACAAGCGCTACTTCATTGGCCTGGCCAGTCCGGCCGCGGCTGGTGTAGTCGCAGGCATTGTCTGGGCGTTCAGCGATTACGGCATTCAAGGCTCCAAGATGTCCTTCCTGGTTGCGCTGATGGTTGCAGCCGCCGGCATGCTGATGGTCAGCAACATCAAGTACAACAGCTTCAAGGAGCTGGACCTGAAAGGGCGCGTACCTTTCGTGGCGATCCTCGCTGTGGTGCTGGTGTTTGCCGTGGTTTTCAGTGATCCGCCGCGCATTCTGCTGCTGGTTTTCCTCGCCTACGCCGCTTCCGGCCCGGTGCAGTACCTGTTGCGTCTTCGTCAGCGTAAAAACGCCGAGTGATGTAATTTCCCCCATACTCCGCAGTCTATTGGTGCATCTGTCCTCCAATTCTGCGGAGTTGCCATGTTATTCAAGTTTCCCAAGTCGTCCGACTGCCAGGAGTCGGACGTCACGCCTGAGCCCTTCTATCTCTCTCGTCGTAGTGTGCTCGGCGGTGCTATCGCCGGCATGGCTGTCAGCAGTCTGCCGCGTTGGGCTAGCGCGGAAAGCACAGCTCGGTATGCGGATGTCGAGTCGGGCAAGGCGCCTTCCTGGTTTTCCGAAAAGCTTCCTGCAACCAAGTGGGGGGCGGTCACCGTCAAGGATGAGGCGATCACGCCGTTCAAGGATGCGACTCACTACAATAATTTCTATGAGTTCGGTACCGACAAGGGCGATCCCGCGCAGAACGCTGGCGCGCTGAAGACCGAACCATGGTCTGTGGTTGTCGATGGTGAGGTGGGTAAGCCAGGGCGTTATGCGCTGGAAGACTTCATGAAGCCGTATCAGTTGGAGGAGCGCATCTATCGCCTGCGTTGCGTAGAGGCCTGGTCGATGGTGATTCCCTGGATCGGCTTTCCCGTCTCGGCGCTACTCAGCCAGGTCGAGCCTACTTCCAAGGCAAAATACATTCGTTTTGAAACCTTGCAGGACCCCAAGACCATGCCGGGGCAGCGTTCTGGTTTTGCCTTGATCGACTGGCCTTATGTAGAAGGGCTACGTCTGGACGAAGCGATGAATCCGTTGGCGATTCTTGCGGTCGGCATGTATGGGCGCGAACTGCCGAATCAGAATGGCGCACCGTTGCGTTTGGTGGTGCCATGGAAGTACGGGTTCAAGAGCGTCAAATCCATCGTGCGTATCAGTCTGGTCAGCGAGCAACCGAAAACCACTTGGCAGAGCATTGCGTCTGATGAGTATGGCTTCTATGCAAACGTGAATCCGACGGTTGATCATCCGCGCTGGACTCAGGCGCGCGAGCGACGTCTGCCGAGCGGATTGTTCAAGCCCAATGTGCGTGACACGCAGATGTTCAATGGCTACTCGGATGAAGTCGCTTCTCTATATACAGGCCTCGATCTGAGGAAGAACTACTGATGCGTTTTCCTGTGTGGCGCGTCGGCGTCTTTATAGCAGTGATGGTCTGGCCGTTACTCTGGCTGTATGAGGCCTGGAGCTTTGCCTTGGGGCCGGATCCGGGAAAAGTGCTGGTTGATCGGTTGGGGTTGGGAACGCTGATCCTGCTATTGATCACCTTGAGCATGACGCCTCTACAGAGGCTGACGGGGTGGGCGGGCTGGATTGCTGTTCGGCGGCAACTCGGTTTGTGGTGCTTTGCTTATGTTGTTCTGCATCTGAGTGCTTATCTGGTTTTTATCCTTGGTCTTGATTGGTCTCAGTTGGGTGTGGAGCTGAGCAAGCGGCCGTACATTATTATCGGCAGCCTGGGATTTCTTTGTTTGCTGGCGCTGGCGTTAACGTCCAATCGTTATAGTCAGCGTCGTTTGGGCGTCCGCTGGAAGAAGTTGCATCGTTTGGTCTATGTGATCCTTGGTCTTGGATTGCTGCATATGCTCTGGATAGTTCGGGCGGATCTGAAGGAGTGGGTGATCTATGCCTCTATAGGTGCACTGCTATTAGTATTGCGAGCGCCACCTGTAATGCGCCGAATCCCTCGTTTTATGGCCAGAAAAGTACCTTCTGCAACAAAAGCGTAATTAACCCTTGACGGCAGATTCTGGAAGTCTATAATTCGCCCCACTTCCGGCGCAGTCGAAACGGAAAACTCCTTGGTAAACAAAGGGTTACGCAGTTTTCGGCAGCGGTTACGCTTCGGTTCATCGAAGTCTGAAGGAGTTGGTAAGGCAGTGTGTTTTCGCCTTATTAACGGTTCGATCTTCTCGGTCGAAAGCGGAGAAAAAGAGGTGTTGACAGCAGCGAGTAACGCTGTAGAATTCGCCTCCCGCTAACGAGAGATCGGAAGCGCAAGTGGTTGAAGTTGCAAAGGAAA
>NZ_JBIUVW010000040.1:0-3440 GCF_044743155.1 Pseudomonas sp. NPDC087697
GCCGCCCCCCCGGCCCCGGCCCGCCACCCCCCCCCCCCCCGCCGGGCCCGCCGCCCCCCCCCCGCCCCGAGGACGCGGTACCGCGGTCCACCCCGTTCTGTGTATTGGCGCAGTTAAAGCGTGACCCAAACGTTTAGGAGTTAATCAATTATGGCTGTTCAGCAGAACAAAAAATCCCGCTCCGCCCGTGACATGCGTCGTTCGCACGATGCTCTCGAGGCAAGCACCCTGTCCGTAGAAAAGACCACTGGTGAAGTTCACCTGCGTCACCACGTATCGCCAGAAGGCGTATACCGTGGCCGTAAAGTGATCGACAAGGGCGCTGACGAGTAATCCTTGTCCGCTCAAGTCATCGCGATTGACGCAATGGGCGGGGACTTCGGTCCCCGCAGCATTGTTCAGGCCAGCCTTGCTTGTCTGTCTGCTACGCCCTCGCTTCACCTGACCCTTGTCGGTCAACCCTCCCTTTTAGAAGAATTGATTGCCAGCCATTCGGCTGTGGATCGCGCGCGCCTGACAATTGCGCCGGCCAGCGACGTTATCGGCATGGACGAAAAACCTTCCCAGGCCCTGCGTGGCAAGCCGGATTCCTCAATGCGGGTTGCGCTTGAGCTGTTGCGCGATGGCAAGGTTCAGGCGTGTGTCAGTGCCGGCAATACCGGTGCGCTGATGGCGTTGTCGCGTTATGTGCTCAAGACCTTGCCGGGTATCGATCGGCCGGCCATGGTGGCGGCGATCCCGACGCAGCGTGGTTATTGCCAGTTGCTCGATCTGGGCGCGAATGTCGATTGCAGTGCCGAGCACCTGTTCCAGTTTGCGGTGATGGGCTCGGTGGCGGCTGAAACCTTGGGCATTGTTCGCCCGAAGGTCGCGTTGCTGAACATCGGCACGGAAGACATCAAGGGCAATCAGCAGGTCAAGCTGGCCGCCACGCTGCTGCAAAACGCGCGCGGGCTGAATTACATCGGCTTTGTCGAGGGGGATGGCTTGTACCGTGGTGAGGCTGACGTGGTGGTCTGCGACGGTTTTGTCGGCAATATCCTGCTCAAATCCAGCGAGGGGCTGGCGACCATGATTGCCGGGCGGATCGAGGCGCTGTTCAAGCAAAACCTGGCGTCGAGAATGGTCGGGGCTTTGGCGTTACCGCTGATGAAGCGCCTGCAGGCCGATTTGGCGCCTGCGCGACATAATGGCGCAAGCTTCCTCGGTTTGCAGGGGATCGTCGTTAAAAGCCATGGCTCGGCCGGTGTGCAGGGCTTTCAGAGTGCCATTCAGAGAGCCTTGATCGAGATTCAGGAGAACCTGCCGCAGCGGCTTCATGGTCGCCTCGAGGATTTGTTGCTTTAGGCATTTTCGTTCGACAATGCTTAAATGTGACCGCTCAGTTCAATTGGCCATCCAACTGTCAGTTTCTTGCGTCCAGCAGTACAGGACGTCAATTCTCCGGCGACAAGATCATTAGGGGCTTGTTACATGTCTGCTTCCCTCGCATTCGTCTTTCCAGGACAGGGTTCGCAGTCCCTCGGCATGCTGGCCGAGTTGGGCGCGCAATATCCGTTGATCCTTGAAACTTTCAAAGAAGCTTCCGAGGCTCTGGGTTACGACCTGTGGGCACTGACCCAGCAAGGGCCGGAAGAGCAACTCAATCAAACCGACAAAACCCAACCGGCGATTCTCACTGCTTCGATTGCCTTGTGGCGTCTGTGGCTGGCTGAGGGCGGCGCACGACCGGCTTACGTTGCCGGGCATAGTCTGGGCGAATACAGCGCACTGGTCGCGGCTGGCAGCCTGAGTCTGGGCGACGCGGTGAGGCTGGTAGAGCGTCGCGGTCAGCTGATGCAAGAAGCGGTGCCGGCCGGGCAGGGCGGCATGGCCGCAATCCTCGGTCTGGACGATGCTGATGTGCTGGCTGCCTGTGCCGAAGCGGCGCAAGGCGAAGTGGTCAGCGCGGTCAATTTCAACTCGCCGGGCCAGGTGGTGATTGCCGGTGCCAAAGCTGCTGTCGAGCGCGCCATCGAAGGCTGCAAGGCGCGTGGTGCCAAGCGCGCCATGCCGCTGCCGGTCAGCGTTCCGTCGCACTGCGAACTGATGCGCCCGGCTGCCGAGCGCCTCAAAGAGTCGATTGCTGCGATCAACTGGCAGGCTCCGCAAATCCCGCTGGTACAGAATGTCAGTGCCGATGTGGCAGCGGATCTGGAAATCCTCAAGCGCGATCTGCTCGAACAGCTCTACAAGCCGGTTCGCTGGGTTGAGTCGGTCCAGGCGCTGGCCGCCAAAGGCGCTACTCAGCTGGTTGAATGCGGTCCGGGCAAAGTCCTGGCTGGCCTGAACAAGCGCTGCGCCGAAGGCGTGTCGACCTCTAATCTGAACACCCCGGATGCTTTCGCTGCTGCTCGTGCAGCGTTGGCCTGAACTTAGGAGAAGCCTGCATGAGTCTGCAAGGTAAAGTTGCACTGGTTACCGGCGCCAGCCGTGGTATTGGCCAGGCTATCGCACTGGAACTGGGTCGTCAGGGCGCTATCGTGGTGGGTACCGCGACTTCCGCTTCGGGCGCTGAGCGCATCGCGGCAACACTGAAGGAAAACGGTATTCAAGGCACTGGTCTTGAGCTCAATGTCACCAGCGACGAGTCCGTAGCGGCCGTGTTGGCAAGCATTCAGGAGCAGTTCGGTGCGCCGGCGATTCTGGTGAATAGCGCCGGTATCACCCGCGATAACCTGATGATGCGCATGAAAGATGACGAGTGGCATGACGTCATCGATACCAACCTGAACAGTCTGTTTCGCCTGTCCAAGGGTGTTTTGCGTGGCATGACCAAGGCGCGTTGGGGGCGAATTATCAGTATTGGTTCGGTTGTGGGTGCCATGGGCAACGCAGGCCAAGTAAACTACGCAGCCGCCAAGGCAGGTCTGGAAGGTTTCAGTCGCGCTCTGGCGCGTGAAGTCGGTTCGCGTTCGATTACGGTTAACTCGGTGACCCCTGGGTTCATCGACACCGATATGACCCGCGAGCTGCCGCAGGCGCAGCGTGAAGCCTTGCAGGCACAAATTCCGCTTGGCCGTCTGGGGCAAGCTCAAGAGATCGCGTCTGTGGTCGCTTTTCTTGCGTCGGACGGTGCGGCTTACGTTACTGGGGCTACAATCCCGGTGAACGGCGGGATGTACATGAGTTAAATGTGACGGGTTGCTTCAAAAAAATGTCATACGAGCTGTCTAAAATCCGTTATAAAGCTGCAATCTATTTATAGGCAGTGGGTCGTCAGGGTTTGAGGAGTGAAGCTTTCAGTTGAAAAACTGAAAAGCCTTTCTATACACTTACCCACTGGCCAGCTGCCTGAATTTGTCCATTAGGAGTGAAAACAAGGTATGAGCACCATCGAAGAGCGCGTCAAGAAAATCGTTGCTTAGCAACTTGTCTTTAAAGAAGAAGAAGTTTTTAAT
>NZ_JBIUVW010000040.1:3450-63716 GCF_044743155.1 Pseudomonas sp. NPDC087697
CGTCCCTCGTTGACGACCTGGGTGCCGACTCCCTTGACACCGTTGAGCTGGTGATGGCTCTGGAAGAGGAATTCGAGACCGAAATTCCTGACGAAGAAGCTGAGAAGATCACTACTGTACAAGCTGCCATCGACTACGTTACTAGCCATCAGGCGTAATAGTTGTAGCCGTTGTTAGCTGTCATGGAAAAACCGCACTGCCATCACGGCGTGCGGTTTTTTCTTTAGGCCTGATGCAAAGTCGTCATTTGAAAAAAGGAGAGTGCTGTGTCGCGTAGACGCGTCGTAGTCACCGGTATGGGTATGTTGTCGCCACTGGGCACGGATGTGCCGAGCAGCTGGCAGGGTATTCTGGCTGGCCGCAGTGGCATTGGTCTGATCGAACACACCGACCTTTCTGCCTATTCCACCCATTTTGGCGGCTCGGTAAAGGGCTTCAATGTCGAGGAATACCTGTCGGTCAAGGAAGCTCGCAAACTCGACCTGTTCATTCAATACGGTCTGGCAGCAGGGTTTCAGGCAGTGCGTAACGCTGGCCTGGAAGTCACCGACGCCAACCGTGAACGCATCGGCGTGGCCATGGGCTCGGGTATTGGCGGTCTGACCAATATCGAAGAAACCAGCCGCACGCTGCATGATTCAGGGCCACGGCGAATTTCTCCGTTTTTCGTGCCGGGCTCGATCATCAATATGATTTCCGGTTTCCTGTCCATCCATCTGGGTGCGCAGGGGCCTAACTACGCCATTTCGACAGCCTGTACCACCGGTACGCACTGCATCGGGATGGCGGCGCGCAACATTGCCTACGGCGAAGCCGACGTGATGATTGCCGGTGGTGCCGAAATGGCTGCTTGCGGTCTGGGCATGGGCGGCTTTGCTGCTGCTCGTGCACTGTCGACCCGCAATGACGAGCCGACCCGCGCCAGCCGTCCATGGGACAAGGGCCGTGATGGCTTTGTGTTGTCCGACGGTGCGGGTGCATTGGTGCTCGAAGAGCTGGAGCACGCCAAGGCGCGTGGTGCGACCATTTACGCCGAGCTGATTGGCTTTGGCATGAGTGGCGATGCGTACCACATGACCTCACCACCGGCCGATGGCGCCGGCGCCGCACGTTGCATCGTCAACGCGCTGCGTGATGCCAAGCTGAATGTCGACCAGGTGCAGTACATCAATGCCCACGGCACCTCGACTTCGGCCGGCGACCTAGCCGAAGCCTGCGCAATCAAGTCGGTGTTTGGTGATCACGCCTACAAGCTGGCGGTTAGTTCGACCAAGTCCATGACCGGTCACCTGTTGGGGGCGGCGGGCGCGGTTGAGGCGATCTTCAGTGTGTTGGCCATCAACGGTCAGGTGGCGCCACCGACCATCAACCTCGATGAGCCGGATGAAGGTTGCGACCTTGATTTCGTGCCGCACACTGCGCGCGACATGGAGATCGATGTGGTGCTGTCCAACTCGTTCGGTTTTGGCGGTACCAATGGCTCGCTGGTGTTCCGTCGGTTCGTTGATTGATGGAGAGCTGGGTCGACGGTCAGCCGGCTGACGCACTGTCGCTAAAAGACCGCGGCCTGGCGTATGGCGATGGTCTGTTCGAGACCATCGCCGTCAAGGGCGGGCAGCCACTGCTGCTGGATCGGCATTTGAGTCGTCTGGCCGATGGTTGTTCGCGTTTGGCGATTAACGCGGATTACACGTTGATTCGCAGTGAGCTGCTGACATACGCCGCCGCTCTTGGCGAAGGCGTGCTCAAACTTATCCTCACCCGCGGCGATAGCCAGCGTGGTTATGCGGTCGATCCTTCGGTGTCGCCGCGACGTATTCTGCAAGGCAATCCTCCTGCTGCTTATCCGGCGGCCCATGCGCAGCAAGGTATTCGGTTGTTCCCCTGCACCACACGACTTTCCGAGCAACCGCTACTTGCCGGCCTCAAACACCTCAATCGTCTCGAGCAGGTTATTGCCCGTTCAGAATGGCAGGATACCGAGCACGCCGAAGGTTTGATGCTGGATCTTCAGGGGCGAGTGATCGAAGGTGTTTTCAGCAATCTGTTCCTGGTGCGCGATGGCGCGTTGCTGACGGCTGATCTGAGTCGTTGCGGCGTGGCCGGAGTGATGCGCGCCGAACTCTTGTCCCAGGCCGAGTTGCTGGGGATTCCCGCATACGTCACAGACATCAGCCTTGATCAACTGCGACAGGCTGATGAAGTTTTCGTCTGCAACAGCGTGTACGGTATCTGGCCGGCACGCGCTTATGCTGCGCTGAGCTGGCCGGTTGGGCCGCTCACCCGTAAACTGCAAGGCATTGCCCGCGCGCTACTGGATGCTTGATTCGTGAGACGTAAACTCTTGCTGCTGCTGGAAATCGGACTGGTTCTGGCGGGACTGCTGCTGGGCGCTTCGGCCTGGAAGATCAATTCGGCGCTGGAACAGCCACTCAACATTACTCAGGAAGAGTTACTGGATGTACAGAACGGCTCGACACCGTCCGGGACCTTCAATCGCCTGGAAACCGACGGCGTGCTTCAGGACGCCTTTTGGTTGCGCCTGTACTGGCGCTTGAACCTTGCCGCACAGCCGCTGCACAGCGGTGAATACCGCATGCTGCCGGGCATGAGTGCGCAGGGGCTGATCGGTCTTTGGCAGCGCGGCGAAGTGGTTCAGTACAGCCTGACCCTGGTCGAGGGCTGGAACTTCCGCCAGGTCCGAGCGGCGCTGGCAAAAAATGACAAACTCGAACAAACCCTCGCGGGTCTGAGCGACAGCGACGTGATGAGCAAGCTTGGTCACGTTGGAGTGTTTCCGGAAGGCCGGTTTTTTCCAGATACCTATCGTTTTGTGCGTGGCATGACCGATGTCGATCTGCTGGAAAAAGCCTACGAGCGCCTCGACGAAGTCCTTGCAAAAGAGTGGAGTAAACGCTCCCCTGACGCGCCCTACACCGAGCCCTATCAGGCGCTGATCATGGCCTCGCTGGTGGAGAAGGAGACCGGTGTGCCGCAAGAGCGAGGGCAGATTGCCGGGGTATTCGTTCGGCGGATGCAGATCGGCATGTTGCTGCAAACCGATCCGACCGTAATTTATGGTCTGGGCGAGCGCTACAATGGCAAGCTGACTCGCGCCCACCTGAAAGAACCGACGCCCTATAACACGTATATGATCGCCGGGCTGCCGCCGACACCGATTGCCATGGTCGGCCGTGAAGCGATTCATGCGGCGCTGAATCCGGCGTCCGGCAGCAGTTTGTATTTCGTTGCGCGCGGTGACGGCAGTCATGCGTTTTCCGACGATCTGGATGCCCACAACAATGCCGTGCGCGAGTACCAGATCAAGCGACGCGCCGATTATCGCTCCAGCCCCGCGCCGGCCAATGGGGCTGCGACGCCTGATGCTCAGGCACCGATTGCTCCAGCGTCACCTGACACGACTCCAGAGGCGGTACCGCAACTGCCGCCATCGCAACCGGCTCCAGCACCGAGTGCCGATGAGCCGCAAAGCCCGCAATGACTCTGACTAAGGACTGCCTGTGACTGGCTTGTTTATTACCCTGGAAGGCCCGGAAGGCGCCGGCAAGAGCACCAATCGCGAATACCTGGCCGAGCGTTTGCGCGCCGAGGGTATCGAAGTGGTGTTGACTCGTGAGCCGGGCGGTACGCCGCTGGCCGAGCGAATCCGCGATGTGCTGCTGGCCCCGGTCGACGAGGTCATGAACCCGGATACCGAGCTGTTACTGGTGTTCGCGGCACGAGCTCAGCATTTGGCCGAGGTGATTCGCCCGGCGCTGGAGCGGGGCGCGGTGGTGTTGTGCGACCGCTTTACCGACTCCACTTACGCCTATCAGGGCGGTGGTCGCGGATTGTCGCTTGAGCGTATCGCGACCCTGGAAACCTTCGTTCAAGGCGACCTGCGCCCGGACCTGACGCTGGTGTTCGACTTGCCGATTGAAATCGGCATGGCGCGCGCGAGCGCTCGCGGTCGACTGGACCGTTTCGAGCTGGAAGGTCGAGTGTTTTTTGAGGCGGTGCGCAGCGCGTTCTTGAAGCGCGCCGAGGCTGACCCGGCGCGTTACCTGTTGGTGGACGCTTCGCAGCCGTTGGCACAGGTTCAGCAGTCGCTGGATGCCTTGATGCCGCAATTGCTGGAGCGTCACCGTGGCTGAAGCCTATCCGTGGCAAGACAGCCTTTGGCAGCAACTGGCCGGTCGGGCACAGCACGCGCACGCCTATTTACTGCATGGCCCGGCCGGGATTGGCAAGCGTGCGTTGGCCGAGCGTTTGATGGCCAGTTTGCTCTGCCAGCGTCCGACCGCCCAGGACGCCTGTGGCGAGTGCAAATCCTGCCTGCTGCTCAAGGCCGGTAGCCACCCCGATAACTACATCCTGGAGCCTGAAGAAGCCGACAAGGCGATCAAGGTCGATCAGGTTCGTGATCTGGTCAGCTTTGTGGTTCAGACCGCACAGATGGGCGGCCGCAAAGTCGTGCTGATCGAGCCAGCCGAGTCGATGAACATCAACGCCGCCAACGCCTTGCTGAAAAGCCTCGAAGAACCCTCAGGCGATACAGTGTTGCTGCTGGTCAGTCACCAGACCAGCCGTCTGCTGCCGACCATCAAGAGTCGTTGCGTGCAGCAGGCCTGCCCGTTGCCGAGCGAAGCCATGAGCCTGCAATGGCTGGCCAGGGCCTTGCCCGATTGCGCTGAAGAAGAGCGTATCGAGCTGTTGACCCTGGCCGCCGGTTCTCCGCTGGCGGCAGTGAGCTTGCAGGCTCAGGGCGTGCGTGAGCAGCGTGCGCTGGTGGTTGACGGGGTGAAGAAGTTGCTCAAGCAACAGCAATCGCCGACGCAACTGGCTGAAGGCTGGAATGCGATCCCGTTGCTGCTGTTGTTCGATTGGTTCTGCGACTGGTCGAGCCTGATTCTGCGTTATCAACTGACTCAGGACGAAGCTGGACTCGGCCTTGCCGACATGCGCAAGGTGGTGCAGTACCTGGCGCAGAAATCTTCGCAAGGTAAAGTCTTGAACATCCAGGACTGGATTCTGGCGCAGCGGCAAAAAGTCCTGAGCAAAGCCAACCTCAATCGGGTGCTGCTGCTCGAAGCCTTGCTGGTGCAGTGGGTAGGTTTGCCTACCCAGAATTGATCGGCGGCGCCTAGACTCTGGTATTCAGCAGTGGAGGTCAGCATGAACGAATCTGTCAGCCCGGGGCCGCGCAATGGCATCTTGTCCCTGACCATCAAGGACAAATCCGTGCTTTATGCGGCCTACATGCCGTTCATCAAGAACGGCGGCCTGTTTATCCCGACCAACAAAAGCTACAAGTTGGGCGACGAGGTATTCATGCTGCTGCACCTGATGGATGAACCGGAAAAGATTCCGGTGGCCGGTAAAGTGACCTGGGTTACCCCCAAGGGCGCTCAGGGTAATCGCGCCGCCGGTGTCGGTGTGCAGTTCAATGAAGGCGACAACACTGCCCGAAGCCGAATCGAAACCTATCTGGTCGGAACCCTGAAGTCCGACCGTCCCACTCATACGATGTAGTTGCAGCCTTTTATGCTCGTAGATTCCCATTGTCACCTTGACCGTCTCGACCTTGCCGCACACGACGGCTCGCTGGATGCTGCGCTGGCAGCCGCTCGTCAGCGCGGCGTAGGGCATTTTCTCTGTATCGGCGTCAGTGTCGACAACGCCAAGGACGTCAAAGCCCTTGCCGAGCGTTACGACGACGTTGATTGTTCGGTGGGTGTGCATCCGCTGGATGTTCAGCCGGGCGCCGCTCCGGCGCTGGACTGGCTGCTGCAGGAGCTCAATCACCCGCGGGTGGTGGCGATCGGAGAAACCGGTCTGGATTACCACTACGAACCAGAAGCCGCCGAGTTGCAGCAGGAATCCTTTCGTTTGCACTTGCAAGCGGCCCAGCAGACCTCCAAACCGGTGATTGTCCATACCCGTGGTGCCCGCGCCGACACGCTGAGGTTATTGCGTGAGGCCGCGTTGCCGCAGGCCGGTGTGCTGCATTGCTTCACCGAAGACTGGGAAATGGCCAAGGCCGCGCTGGATTTGGGGTTCTACATTTCGTTGTCGGGGATTGTCACTTTCCGCAATGCCGATGCCTTGCGCGATGTGGCCCGACAAGTGCCGGCGGATCGCTTGCTGGTGGAAACCGATTCGCCGTACCTGGCGCCGATCCCACATCGCGGCAAACCGAACCTGCCGCAGTATGTACGGGATGTGGCGGAGTTTCTGGCCATGTTGCGTGGCGAGTCCTACGAGCGCTTCGCCGAGCAGACCACGGAGAACTTCAAGCGGTTGTTCCCGCTGGCGCACGTCAAGTCGATTTGACAGGGGCGAGCCGGAGGCTCAAATCGCAGGCAAAAAAAACCCGGGTTCTGGGGGGGGAATCCGGGTTAAGACCATTAGGAGTAAAACAAAGGTACGCGGTCCTTTGGTACCTTCATCGACGCGCCACTTGGGGGAGATGTCACGCCGACAGTTCAAGTATTGATCAGTATTGCGCCCAGTCCAGTTTGCCCTGCCAGTTTCTTAAACAAATTTGGAATACAGGCGCTTCGCTTGAGTTCTCACTGCTTGGCGATCGACGCGACAATGGCAACAGTCTCGTCGATCACGCGCTTTTCGGTGTAGAAATGTGGTGAAAAACGAATGCCTGGACCGCGCGGGATGCAAACTACCTGCTGGGCTTTCAGGGCCTCGTAAACTGTCTGGTTATCGATGCCATCGATACTGAACGAAAAAATCCCCCCGCGCCGGGCTGGATTAAGCGGGCTGTGCAGTTTTACGCCGGGAATCGCGCTCAGACCATCCTGCAGCCATTTCACTCGCTCGGCGATCAGTGCAGCGACTTGCTCCATGCCGACTTCTTCCAATAACGACAGACTGGCTTCCAGTGCCATTGCCCCGAGCATGTTCGGGCTGCCGCATTCAAAACGGCGTGCGCTTTTGGCCGGTTCCCACTCGGTGCGGTTGTAATCGCCCATGTGCTCGAGCATATGCCAGCCGAATTCGTGCAGTTTCAGCTGTTCACGCAGTTCGCTGCGCACATAGAACACCCCCAGGCCCTCTGGCCCGAGCAGCCATTTGTGACCATCGGCCATGGCGAAGTCGCATTGATAGCTCTGGACATCGAAGGGCAGGGCGCCGAGTTGCTGGATGGCGTCGATGCAGAACAGCACGTTCTGTTGTTTGCAGCCAGCGCCCAGGCGTTGCAGGTCCAGGCGCAGACCGCTGGCGAATTGCACAGCACTCACTGACATCAGGCGGGTGCGTGGACCGCAGGCAGCCAACAAGGCACCTTCCGGGTCATCGCCTTTGAGGCTGGTCTGCACCACTTCCACGCCTTGGGAGGCTAAAGCTTCCCAGACGATGCGGTTGGAAGGAAATTCTTCATCGCTGATGACGATCTGGTCGCCGCTTTGCCACGGCAGTCCGAAGGCGACAAAAGACAACGCCTCGGAAGTATTTTTGACCAGCGCCACGTCATCCGTCGACGGTGCGTTAAGCAGGCGCGTCAGGCGTTCACGCAGGCGTTGTTCAAGCGCCATCCAGTCCGAATAGTCCCGCGCGCCCAGTAAAACGTTCTCCTGGGCGAAGCGTGACACCGCCGTGGCAGCGCGATTTGGCCAGGGTGCAACGGCCGCATGATTCAAATAACGTAGGCCCGGAGCCTGTACAAATTCATCAAGAAACGTAGTCATGGTCGGATGATCCGTGCAATTTGGCGCAAGTTAGGCATAATACGCGGCTTCGAATTTTGACCCCTACAGACCTTTTCTTATGCATAAAGAACCTCGTAAGGTCCGTGAGTTTCGTCGCCGCGAGCAAGAAATTCTCGACACCGCGCTCAAGCTGTTCCTCGAACAAGGTGAAGACAGTGTCACCGTCGAGATGATCGCTGATGCCGTGGGTATCGGCAAAGGCACCATCTACAAGCACTTCAAGTCCAAGGCGGAGATCTATCTGCGCCTGATGCTCGATTACGAGCGTGACTTGAATGAGCTGCTGCACTCTGCCGATGTCGACAAGGATAAGGAAGCCCTGTCCCGGGCCTACTTCGAATTCCGTATGCGCGATCCGCAACGTTACCGGTTGTTCGATCGCCTGGAAGAGAAGGTGGTCAAGGGCAATCAGGTGCCGGAGATGGTCGAGGAGCTGCACAAGATTCGCGCCTCCAACTTCGAACGCCTGACCTTGTTGATCAAGGGCCGTATCAGCGAAGGCAAGCTTGAAGACGTGCCGCCGTACTTCCACTACTGCGCGTCCTGGGCGCTGGTGCACGGCGCTGTTGCGCTGTATCACTCGCCGTTCTGGAGCAATGTGCTGGAAGATCAGGAAGGTTTCTTCCAGTTCCTGATGGACATCGGCGTGCGCATGGGCAACAAGCGCAAGCGCGATACCGACACGCCGAGCAGCTGACTCATTCAGCTGCCTTATTGCGCCATGTTTTCCCTGTATGGCGCAGTGCCCCAGGAATATACTCAGGCTTAGGTATTGCTAAAACTTGATTTGTGAGTCAAGTTTTAGCGCTTCCGAATCTACTTCCGCCGGAGTGATCCATGATCGTTGACCGACAAGGCAGGCGTTTCCGCAATTTGCGGGTCAGTCTGACCTCCGCCTGCAACTACGCCTGTACCTACTGCGTGCCCAACGGCAAGCGATTGGTGGCTGCGCAGGATGAACTGTCGGCCGAGGCCATGGCACGTGGGGTTGCCTATCTGATCGAAGCCGCGGGCATCGAGCGTTTGCGTATTACCGGTGGTGAGCCATTGGTGAGCCCGAAGCTTGAAGCCTTCATGACGGCTGTCGGGCAGATGGGCCTGGCGGACATCAGTTTGACCACCAACGGCCAGCTTCTGGCGAAGAAACTGCCGTTGCTTGTGGGTGCCGGGATCCGGCGGATCAACGTTTCCCTCGATACTCTGGACGCCGATGCGTTTCGCAGCATTGCGCGCGGCGGCGATCTGGCGACAGTGCTCGACGGCATGGACCAGGCACACGCTGCGGGTATGAAGATCAAGGTCAACATGGTGCCGTTGCGCGGACAGAACCTCGATCAAGTGATGCCGCTGCTCGATTATTGCCTGGAGCGCGGTTATGAATTGCGCTTCATCGAGCTGATGCGCATGGGGCATCTGGCCAGTGATTCGAACGCTTTCCTGCAGCAGTTTGTCAGCCTCAAGCAGTTGCTGAACCTGGTCGGTGAGCGCTACGAGTACCTGCAGGCCGACGCGCCGGTGGATGCGACGGCGGTGCGTTACCAAATTCCCGGGCACGGCTATTTCGGCGTGATCGCCAATGAAAGCGTGCCGTTCTGCCGCACGTGCTCGCGCTTGCGCCTGTCGTCCACTGGCTGGCTGCATGGCTGTCTGTCGTCGAGTAACCGCCACTATGTCGGTGACCTGCTGGACAAGCCGCGCCATGAAGCACTTCCGGCGCTCCAGCGTCTGCTGGTGAAGGCTTTGGGCGATAAACAGGAAGTGGCGTTTTCCGGCGGTGCGACAATCATGAAGATTATCGGCGGCTGAAAGGCTTTTGTGGCGAGGGAGCTTGCTCCCGCTGGGTCGCGAAACGGCCCAAAAAAATCCCCCCACGATCCGCCAGCGATACCACATTTGCCTGTTTTACGACGGCTGCGCCGCCGATCGGGAGCAAGCTCCCTCGCCACAGGTCTTCACTCTCAATCTGGAAATACTCATGTCCTCAAGGACTGGCGCGGAAGCTGCATCCCGCCGACATTCGCCGGTTTTCCGTCACCGGCCTCTGGAGGGTAGGATGCGTAGCCTGGTTTTGCTGCTGGCCTTTTTGGCGCTTGGCGGCTGCATGAATGTCAGCGATATGGGCGAAGGGGTTCGCTACCATATGAGCGACGCGGGTCTGCTCGATCATAGCGACAGCCGTCGTGTGAATAACCTGCGCATTCAGCCTGACTCGTTTATCTACATCGCCCAAGGCGCTTTTGCGCCACCGGGCAGTGCCTATCCGCGGCCGAACGTGGTCGCTGAAGAAGCCTTCAACGGCTTCATCGAATATTTCCCGATGGTTCGCCGCGCCCGCGCGCCTGAAGGTCTCGATACTGCCATGGGCGAGGCGCGTGCTGCTGGCGCGCATTACTTGCTCTACACCCGCTTTGCCAAGGCTGATGATCGCATCGGTAACTCGGATGAATGGATCGATCAGCAAGCCGTGGACCGTCTGGGCCTGGACAGTGGCGTGATTCAGATCATGCTGATCGAGACCAGCACCCAGTATTTGATTGATACTGCACGGATCAAGAGTCGTGGCGGTTTACTGACGTTCCACGACACCAAGCCAGAAGACCTGATCGGCGCGCCGCTTGAGCAATACGCTCGTAGCCTGCTAGGGCTGAGCGACCAGTAATTCACCAGGAGAGCAGCATGAGTGGTCCGCAAAAAGCTAACGATCTGTTGGGGCAAATCCCCAAGTCCAAAGGCTTGCCGCCGGTCCACTTATGGAATCCAGACTTCTGCGGTGACATCGACATGCGCATCGCCCGCGACGGTACCTGGTATTACCTGGGCACGCCGATCGGGCGCAAACCGATGGTCAAGCTGTTCTCCACCATCATTCGCCGCGACGGCGATGATTATTTCCTGATTACTCCGGTCGAGAAGGTCGGGATCAAGGTCGATGACGCGCCGTTTGTGGCGGTTGCACTGGAGGTTGAAGGCGAGGGCGAAGCCCAGTTGCTGCGCTTCACCACCAATGTTGATGAGCAGGCCGAGGCGGGTGCCGAGCATCTGTTGCGCGTGGTGATCGATCCGCTGACCCAGGAGCCAGCGCCCTACGTGCATGTACGCACCAACCTTGAAGCGCTGATCCATCGCAACGTGTTTTATCAACTGGTCGAACTGGCCGTGCCCCGCGAGATCGACGGGCAGCGCTGGTTGGGCGTGTGGAGTGGTGGCGAGTTCTTCCGCATCGGGCTTGAGCCGTAACGCGCTGTACTTCTGTGCTCTGGAAAACAACCCGGTGTTTAAACGGGCCGTTGCCGATGGATTTACAAGCCCTTGCTCTTGAGCCGCGCGGCATGTTCAAGATAGAGACTGACCGGGTTCACGTTCCAACTGGTGATCCCGGCCATTTGATTGACTGCGTCAAAATGGTCCATGGGGTAATCCGAGCGAATCACTTTCCCCAGGTGCGAGCTGTATCGGCCGACCAGCCCGTCGTTGGCGTCTTTCTCTTTATAAAATAACTTCGACAGCACGATGCAGTTGATATGGGTCGGATCGAGTAGTTGCGGAGCTTGAAAGTTCTGCAGAATTCCGCTCCATGAGTAGTAATACACGCCGTTTTCAATTTCGTTGCCTTCACCGCCCCAGTGTTTCGGTACCCCTTGCGGGTACTTGCGATTGAATGCAGCCAATCCTGCGCTGGTCAGCGATTCGAAAGCCGCTTGAGGGTCCACAGGGTTTTGCGGATGGCCGCTGATCAATGAAATGAAGGTGCCGACTGCGCTCAACAGGGCCAGTACGAGCGCTTCGGGCAACTCACCGGGTGTCAGTGCCTTATGCAGTTGGTCGGCAATCTCGGAGCCGTGATTGGGGCAACTGACGGAGGTGACCGACGCGACCTTTTCCGGGTGCAGTGCCGCTACGTAGCGTGCGGCCAGAGGGCCTTGGCTATGGCCTATCAGATTGACCTTGGCGGCGCTCGTTTCCCGTAAAATGCGGTTGACCTGTTCGAGCAGTTTTTCACCGCGTTCTTCATTGCCGTTGACGGCTGGAATATTGACGGTAAACACCCGAGCGCCAGAGTGTTCCAGGGCTTCCTTGATATCGAAGAAGTAGGGGTAACCGGCGATTGTATCGAAGCCGAAAAGACCGTGAACCAAAACAATCGGGTATTGCGTAGACGCATCCATGTTCATGCTTATACCTGTCGATAGCGGATTCAAGTGGAACAGATGCTATTGACTGCTTGATCTGTTGCGGCTAACCGTAGTTTACAAAGCGGGTTGGTACAAATCGCTTTGGGCAGGGCACCCTCTACCTACCTACGCCTCTTGCAGCAGCTTGTCGGCGATCGCCCAGCGCCACAGCAGGCGGCCGATGGTGATCGACCAGTTCAGCAGCGCCACCGCTAATACCGTGAGCAACAGTGTCGGCAGACCGTGCTCGACGATGATCTTGCCAGCCAGTAAGGGAAAGCCAAACACGCCCACGAAGTAGCCGAGACTGAACAGCAACAAGGCTTGGGAAGTGCTGCCTGCCGGTGCTTCATTGGCGGCCAGGCCGTTGATCACCGAGTAGGTCAGCCCGTAACCGATGCCCAGCACCGCGGCGGCCATCAAGTAAGTGAAGGCATCGTCGACCACGAAGCGGAACATCAAAATCGACACCACCATCAGCCCCGACAGAATGCAGGATGCCCAATAGGGATCGCGCTTGACCACGAAGCTCGCGATCAGCATGCGGCTGGTGATCGCAGCACTCATGAAGCCGAGAAAGAACAGTGAGTAGTCCAGCGAGCGGGAAGCGGCGTAGCTGGTCTGGAAACTTGACAGACCGCCAAACACACAGCCACCGAGGCCGACCATGACGATGGGAAACAGCGCTTTGGATGACATCACTCGCGCGGCCGCAGCCCAGGAAATCCGTGAAACTGCCGCCATGCCCAACTGATTCGGGCGCTGTTTGAGCGCGACACCCAAGCGCCAGAACAATACTGCGCCGATCAGGCTCGCCAGTGCGGCGAGGTAAAACGCGCTGGTCACCGGGTAACCCAGCGCACTCGCCGCACGCCCGAGCAGCGGCCCGGAGCCGATGCCGGTCATCATGCTGCCCGAGAGCAGTGCGAAGTACTTGGCGCGTTGAGCGGGTGCCACCAGCATCGCCACGATAATCGGTCCCAAGGTGTAAAACACACCCCAGCCCAGACCCAGCGTCAGACCGAAAAACAGCAAGGTGTTGCCCAGGCCTGGGGTCAGGGCAAATCCCAGGCTGGCGAGTACCAGCAAGCTGCCAAACACGGCAATCGAACGGGCCGCACCGAGCAGGTCCGACAAATGCCCCGACAGGATCACCGCCGCGAACGTGCTGAGCATCGCCGCCGAAATCACGCTACCGGCATCATGCTCGTTACCGCCGCGTGAACTGATCAGCAGCGAGAGCAAAAAGGTCGAGCCGTAGGACAGCGAAAGCAGGTAACTGGCGAGGCAGAACAGACCAAACAGTTTTCCTGAAACGGTAGTGTCCGGGGTGTTGCGACTGGGCATGGATAAGTCTCTTTACCTGTTGGTTTTATCAGGCACTTATCTAACACAGACAGCCGCGGCGTATGTTCTGAGGTTAGCGGTTTCAGGGTTAGCAGAAAGTGGAGTAATGGCTTCAGACGGCGCTGGAGGGTAAACCGATCTCCTCGATGAGTTCGTCCATGAAGCGCTTCAGACGCTCGTGGCGTAGTTGGGCCAGACGCTTGCCAGTCGGCGTCTGGAAGCCGTTGGCCAAGTGCAAAAGCTTGGTCTGGAAGTGGTCGAGGCAAAAGCGTTTGTCGTCGTACTCGCGGGATGTTGCCGTGGGATCCTGCGGATCATACAGCGTGCTGCCCATCCGCCCGGCAATGTAAAACGTGCGCGCAACACCGAGCATGCCGAGGGAGTCGAGGCGATCGGCGTCCTGGAGAATTCTCGCTTCCAGGGTTGTCGGCTGAATGTTTGCCGAAAAACTGTGGGCTTCGATGGCGTGAGCGACTGCCGCACTTTTGTGTTCGGGCCAATTCAACTGGCTCAGGATTACCGAGGCTTTTTCTGCAGCCAGTCGCGAGGCCTGTGAACGCAGCGGCGAGTTCTTTTCCACCGCCACGCAGTCGTGCAGCAACACCGCCGCCAACAGCACTTCAGGGTCACCGCCTTCCTCGGTTTGAATCCGCTGAGCGTTACGCCACACCCGTTGTAAATGCGACAGATCGTGAGCCCCGTCCTCGGACGGCTCCAGCGCGTGGGGCAGCAAGGTTGAGGCGAGGGTTTGCAGTGGGGCGAAGGCGGCGAGGCTCATAAAAATCCTTTTGTGCAGAACACATGTGTGGCGGCGCCCGTAGATTAAGTTTTGAAGTGACATGTGACGAGCGCTGACCGCCGACATAGTATGGTGGTTTCAACTGTTCACAAGGCACGTCCATGTCGATCGAAATCCGCCCGGCCACTCCAAGCGATGCGCCACAAATTCTTGCGTTCATCACTGAGCTCGCCGACTACGAGCGTGCCCGGCATGAAGTCATCGCCAGTGTCGCCGACATCGAGCGCAGCCTGTTCAGCGAAGGCGCTACCGCTCATGGTCTGATCTGTCTGCGCGACGGTTTGCCGATTGGCTTCGCGGTGTTTTTCTTCAGCTACTCGACCTGGCTGGGCAGCAACTGCCTGTACCTCGAAGATCTCTACATCACCCCCGAACAACGCGGTGGTGGTGCCGGCAAACAACTGCTGCGCCACCTCGCAAAAATCGCCTGCGCCAACGACTGCGGCCGTTTCGAATGGAGCGTGCTGGAATGGAACACCCCGGCCATCGATTTCTACAAATCCCTCGGCGCCCAGCCGCAGGAAGAGTGGGTGCGTTATCGAATGGATGGAGCGGTGTTGCGGGAGTTTGCCGAAGGGCGTTGATTTAGCCTGATCAAACTGACTGATTAAGTCTCGAATTTACAAGACTTACTTCTCGAATGTTATGCATGTCCCTACGCCTGACTTGTTGCGGTCAGTGAATAAAAAGCCAAAAAAGTGAACACATTGAAAAAAAACAGCCAAGCTGATTCCTCTGGTTAAGGAAGTCACAGCTCGGCTATTGGTGCCGCTTCGTGCCAAGGTTCGATCAGACCTTCAAAGTCGCCATGTCAATCACGAAACGATACTTCACATCACCGGCAATCATGCGGCTGTAAGCTTCGTTGATCTGGCGGATGTCGAGTATTTCGATGTCGCAGGTAATGTTGTGCTCGGCGCAGAAATCCAGCACTTCCTGGGTTTCTGCGATACCGCCAATCAACGAGCCGGCCAGCACCCGACGACCCAGCACCAGTTTGGCGGCGTGGACGGGCGGATCGATCGGCTCGATCAGGCCGACCAGGATGTGCACGCCGTCGAAGCGCAGCGTATCGAGGTACGGGTTGAGGTCGTGCTGCACCGGAATGGTGTCGAGCAGGAAGTTGAACTGCCCGGCAGCGGCTTTCATCTGCTCGGCATCGGTGGAGACGATCACATGGTCCGCGCCCTGGCGGCGACCTTCTTCGGCCTTGCTGGCCGAGCGGGTGAACAGCGTCACTTCAGCGCCCATGGCCTTGGCGAACTTGATGCCCATGTGACCGAGACCGCCCATACCGAGAATCCCGACTTTGTCGCCGGCCTTCACGCCGTAGTGCTTGAGCGGCGAGTAGGTGGTGATGCCAGCGCAGAGGATCGGTGCAGCGCTGGCCAGATCGAGTTTTTCCGGGATGCGCAACACGAAGCGTTCGCTGACCACGATGCTGTCGGAGTAACCGCCCATGGTGTTGCTGCCGTCGACCCGGTCCGGGGTCGCGTAGGTCAAGGTCGGACCTTCGAGGCAATATTGCTCAAGGTCGGCATGGCAGGCTTCGCAGTGACGGCACGAGTCGACCATGCAACCGACGCCGACCAGATCACCCACCTTGTGGGCGGTGACATTGGCGCCGATGGCGGTGACTTTGCCGACAATCTCGTGGCCCGGCATCAGCGGGTAAACGGCGATGCCCCATTCGTTGCGAGCCTGGTGGATGTCGGAATGGCAGACGCCGCAGTAGAGAATCTCGATCGCTACGTCGTCGGCGCGTGGGCTGCGACGTTCAAAGGTCATCGGGGCGAGGGGAGTGGTGGCCGATTGGGCGGCGTAACCGATGGCGGTGTACATGGTGAACCTCGCAAAAGCAGTGACGGGTGAGGTGGGCCATTTTCCGCGTCGTCCGCTTCACCGGCCATGACGATTCCTCCGCGTCTTATGCCTATTCCTCCGGCATCCTCGGTGGATCGGTCGCATTGGCGCTCAGACCTGCGATGATGCTTTCATCCATTTTTTCGTGAAGTTTTTGCCATGCTGTTGACCCGTCATCTCGATGCCAATGCTGCGCTGGTTGCGCTGATTCAGCCGTTGGCGACCCGTGATGGTTTTGTCCCGACACGCTTGCCTGGCGTGCACGTGCTCAGAGCCAGTTGCGATGTGGCGCGCGGCCCACAGATCTATGAGCCGAGTCTGATGATCATTGCCCAAGGCAGCAAAGTCGCCTATCTGGGGGCGCGCACTTTGGAATACGGCGCTGGGCATTACCTGATTCAGGCGTTGCCGGTGCCTTTCGAATGCGAAACCTTTGCCATGGCCGATGCGCCATTGCTCGGGGTTTCGATTGCCATCGACCGGGCGCTGCTGGGTGAACTGGTGTTGGCCATGGGGCTGGTGCCTGGGCGCAACGCTCCGGCGCAAACACCCGAATCCATGACCTCGGCAGTGCTCGACGACAGCATGCGCGGATGCGTGGAGCGCTTGTTGCACTGCCTGCACGATCCGCTGGAATGTCAGGTCATGGGGCATGCGCGGTTGCGTGAGTTGTTGTTCGTGGCGTTACGGGGGCCACAGGCTAATGTATTGCGTGCACTGGTCGAACAGCAGGGGCAATTTGCCCGGGTTGCCGCATCCTTGAGTCACTTGCACGCGCATTTCACCGAGCCGCTGAACGTCGAGACTCTGGCCAGCTGCGCGAACATGAGCACGTCGACCTTTCACGAGCATTTCAAGCGCAGCACCTTGTTATCGCCGGTGCAGTATCTGAAACGCTTGCGTTTGCTCAAGGCGCAGCAGTTGTTGCTGTCGGAAGGGCTGGGGGTGGCGCAGGTTGCGCATCGGGTTGGGTATCAGAGCACGTCGCAGTTCAGTCGTGAGTACAAACGCTATTTCGAACGCAACCCGGGGGATGAGCGTGTGGCTTGATACACCGCGAATCCCTTGTGGGAGCGGGCTTGCTCGCGAAAGCGATTTATCATTCAACATGGATACCAACTGACCCACCGCCTTCGCGAGCAAGCCCGCTCCCACATTGGCTGTGTGTTGGCAGGCAAATGGCGGGCAACAAAAAGGCCCCCTTTCGGGAGCCTTGATGTTCAAGCGTAGGACTTACATGTTCGGGTAAGTCGGGCCGCCAGCACCTTCCGGCGCTACCCAGGTGATGTTCTGCGCAGGGTCCTTGATGTCACAGGTCTTGCAGTGCACGCAGTTCTGGGCGTTGATCTGGAAGCGCTTTTCGCCGTCTTCCTTGGTGATCACTTCATACACGCCAGCCGGGCAGTAACGCTGAGCAGGCTCATCGTACAGCGGCAGGTTCTTGCTGATCGGGATGCTCGCGTCGGCCAGCTTCAGGTGGCATGGTTGCTCTTCTTCGTGATTGGTACCCGAGATGAACACCGAGCTGAGTTTATCGAAGCTGAGTTTGCCGTCTGGTTTCGGGTAGTCGATCTTCTTGCAGTCGGCCGCCAGCTTGAGGCAGGCGTAGTCCGGCTTGGTGTCATGCAAGGTGAACGGCAGTTTGCCGCCGAAGATGTTCTGGTCGAGCCAGTTGAAACCGCCACCAACGATCGCGCCGTATTTGTGGATCGCCGGGCCGAAGTTGCGGCTGGCGAACAGTTCTTCGTAGAGCCAGCTGGCTTTGAACGATTCAACGTAGCTGTTCAGTTCATCAGCGCCTTCGGAGCCTGCGAACAGGGCATCGGCCACGGCGTCAGCGGCGAGCATGCCGGACTTCATCGCGGTGTGGCTGCCTTTGATCTTGGCGAAGTTCAGGGTGCCGAGGTCGCAACCGATCAGCGCACCGCCCTTGAAGACCATCTTCGGCAGCGAGTTCAGGCCACCTTTGCAGATTGCGCGAGCGCCGTAGCTGATGCGCTTGCCGCCTTCCAGGTACTGCTTGAGCACCGGGTGATGCTTGAGACGCTGGAACTCGTCGAATGGCGACAGGTAGGTGTTGCTGTAGGACAGGTCAACGATCAGGCCGACTACCACCTGGTTGTTTTCCAGGTGATAGAGGAACGAGCCACCGGTGTTTTCGGTGCCCATGATATCCAGCGGCCAACCGGCGGTGTGCACCACCAGGCCTGGCTGATGCTTGGCCGGGTCTATTTCCCAGATTTCTTTCAGGCCGATGCCGTAGTGCTGGGCGTCGGCATCGGTGTCGAGGTTGAAGCGCTTGATCAGTTGCTTGCCGATGTGGCCACGGCAGCCTTCGGCGAACAGCGTGTACTTGCCACGCAGTTCCATGCCTGGGGTGTACAGGCCTTCTTTCGGATTGCCTTCACGGTCAACGCCCAGGTCGCCGGTGATGATCCCGCGAACAACGCCGTTTTCGTCGAATAGCGCTTCCTGAGCGGCGAAGCCTGGGTAGATCTCTACGCCCAGGTTCTCGGCCTGCTGAGCCAGCCAGCGGCACAGGTTGCCCAGGGAGATGATGTAGTTGCCTTCGTTGTGCATGGTCTTGGGCACAAAGAGGTCTGGAATCTTGATCGCGCCATCGGCGTTCTTGAGAACGAAGATGTCATCGCGAGTGACCGGAGTGTTCAGCGGTGCGCCGAGTTCTTTCCAGTCAGGGAACAATTCATTCAGGGCCCGAGGTTCGAACACCGCGCCAGACAGAATGTGAGCGCCGACTTCGGAGCCTTTTTCGACCACGCAGACGCTAATTTCCTTACCGGCTTCGGCGGCCTTCTGCTTCAATCGGCAGGCGGCGGAAAGACCAGCGGGGCCGGCACCGACGATGACCACGTCGAATTCCATGTATTCGCGTTCCACAGGTTATCTCCTACTCAAGGCTCAACAGTTTTTTTCTAATTGGAGGTTTGGTGTCGCATCCATGAATTCCTCCGACAGGCGGGGGAAGGGACAATCGATGAACCACCTTTCTCTCTAGGTGGCGCATTATATCTACACCACTCTCAGCGTCCAATACAAACGTTTGTTTGAATTTGCTCCAGGCCAGAGAAATCAAAGAAGCGCGGCTTATAACTGGCCATTTTGGCGTATTGACCGGAATAGGCGTTCCGGTCAAGATACGGGCGGTTTTGCGCTCGCCGTAGGCTGACTGTTGGTTTCAAGAGCACCTCTAAAAACAGGGCGAAGGCAGTACAAGGTGACGCGCAGCGCAGGTTTGGCGCGAAGTTTACACGCCGCGGCAAAGAATGACTCGTTAGTCACCACTGACGAACGGTCATCACTCCCGTGAGCAGGTCATCTGTCTGCCGTTAAAAGAGTAAGCGCCGACGTTTTTAGAGGTGCCCTTGTGCCCGATGAGCATCAACCGCCAGGTTCGCCTAGGCGACTTTCTTTTCACCGGAGAGTAACGAGGAATCCATGAAGGTTCTTGTAGCTGTCAAACGAGTGGTCGACTATAACGTCAAGGTTCGCGTCAAAGCGGACAACTCCGGCGTCGATCTCGCTAACGTCAAGATGTCGATGAACCCTTTCTGCGAAATCGCAGTGGAAGAAGCCGTACGCCTGAAAGAGAAAGGTGTTGCGACTGAAATCGTCGTCGTCTCCATCGGCCCGTCCACCGCTCAAGAGCAACTGCGCACCGCGCTGGCTCTGGGTGCCGACCGCGCCATCCTCGTCGAATCCGCCGAAGACCTGACTTCCCTGGCCGTTGCCAAGCTGCTCAAGGCTGTTGTCGACAAGGAACAGCCTTCGTTGGTGATCCTTGGCAAACAAGCCATCGACAGTGACAACAACCAGACTGGCCAGATGCTCGCTGCACTGAGCGGTTACGGTCAGGGCACCTTCGCCTCGAAAGTCGAAGTCACTGGCGACAAAGTTGCCGTGACCCGCGAAATCGACGGCGGCGCGCAGACGGTTTCCCTGAAACTGCCAGCCATCGTCACCACCGACCTGCGTTTGAACGAGCCGCGCTACGCGTCCCTGCCAAACATCATGAAAGCCAAGAAGAAGCCTCTCGAAGTGCTGACTCCGGACGCTTTGGGCGTTTCCACCGCCTCCACCAACAAGACCGTGAAAGTCGAAGCGCCTGCTGCACGCAGCGCGGGTATCAAGGTCAAGTCGGTGGCTGAACTGGTTGAGAAACTGAAAAACGAAGCGAAGGTAATCTAATCATGACTATCTTGGTAATCGCTGAACACGACAACAAAGTAGTGGCCCCGGCCACGCTGAACACCGTTGCCGCTGCCGCTAAAATCGGTGGTGATATCCACGTTCTGGTTGCAGGTCAGGGCGTTGGCGCTGTAGCTGAAGCTGCCGCGAAAATCGCTGGCGTAGCCAAAGTGCTGGTAGCCGACAACGCTGCTTACGCTCATCAGCTGCCAGAAAACGTTGCTCCTCTGGTAGCTGAATTGGGTGCTGGCTACAGCCACATCCTGGCTGCCGCGACTTCCAACGGCAAAAACATCCTGCCGCGCGTTGCCGCTCAGCTGGACGTTGACCAGATCTCCGAGATCATCTCGGTAGAAAGCGCTGACACCTTCAAGCGCCCAATCTACGCCGGTAACGCCATCGCTACCGTTCAGTCCAACGCTGCGGTCAAAGTCATCACCGTGCGTGCTACCGGTTTCGACCCGGTTGCTGCGCAAGGTGGTTCGGCTGCCGTTGAAGCGATCGCTGCTGCTCACGATGCTGGCACTTCCAGCTTCGTTGGCGAAGAGCTGGCCAAGTCCGATCGTCCGGAACTGACCGCTGCCAAAATCGTCGTTTCCGGCGGCCGCGGCATGCAGAACGGCGACAACTTCAAGCACCTGTACGCCTTGGCCGACAAGCTGGGCGCGGCTGTTGGCGCTTCCCGCGCCGCGGTCGATGCAGGTTTCGTACCGAACGACATGCAGGTCGGTCAGACCGGCAAGATCGTTGCACCACAGCTGTACATCGCCGTCGGTATCTCCGGCGCGATCCAGCACCTGGCCGGTATGAAAGACTCCAAAGTGATCGTTGCGATCAACAAGGACGAAGAAGCGCCGATCTTCCAGGTGGCCGATTACGGCCTGGTGGCGGACTTGTTCGAAGCCATCCCCGAGTTTGAGAAGCTGGTCTAATCCAGCGGCTTCACTTATAAAGAGCCCGGCCATTTGGCCGGGTTTTTTATTGTCTGCGATTTGAGTGTGGGAGAAATTCGCCATGGATTTGCGTCGCTGGAGCGGCTTGTGGCTGCTGCTGAGCCTGTCGGCTTTGCCCTTGCTCTCAATTGCCGCGGGCAAATGTGAGCGTCTGGTGGTGACCGGCAGCCCGGACGCGCCTCCGTATCTGTGGCAAGACCCGCAAGACCCGACGCACTTGATCGGTACCAGCGCCGACTTGTTGCAGCAGATGGCGGGGGAGTTGGGGGTCAAGGTTGAGTTGTTGTACGCCGGCAAGCGCTCCCAGGCGCTGGATGAAGTGCGCAGCGGGCGCATCGACATGCTGGCCGATGCGCCTCTGATGGAGAGTCAACTCGAGTCACTGGACTACATCCAGCCACCGCTGGTGGAAAACGACTATCTGGTCTGGACCCGCAAGGACTCGGTGTTGGTCTACAACGAGGCGCAGGACTTGCGCGGGCATGTTGGCGCAGTCTCGGAAAAGGCTCGTTTAACACAACCTTTCGAGACCTACGCACAAGAGCAATTGACCTTGATGAGTCTGCCGAACCTGACGCAGGTCTTTCAAAAGTTGCTACTGGGTGAAGCGGAATATGTACTCGCCGGGCGTTATGCCGGGATGGCCATGGCGCAGACATTGGGCATGGCCAGCGATGTAAAGGCGTATCCGCAACCGATCGACCAACCAGGGCTGTTCCTCGCCATTTCCCGCAACTCTGCCTGCAACGATCCATGGATACGCGGACAGTTGTCGAAAAAGATGACAGAATTGCCCGCGTCCGGCCTGACGGAGGCCGTGCTGCAGCGCAATCTGGAGCGCTGGAAAGCACACTTGCAGCAACCCGTCAGCACCCCAAAACAGTAGGGATTTTTAGTGACTCTTCGACCTCTTTTCGCTGCCCTGGCCGTTCTGGCTCTGGCGGGTTGTGCAGCCGATCCGGCGCCGAATGAACAATTGCGTTTGACCGAGCGGGCTCTGGAACAGGCCGCCGCTGTTGGGGCAACAACTGAAGATGTGCCTGAGCTGAAACTCGCTGAAGGCAAGTTCGTTCAGGCTCAGGCGGACATGACCCATCAATCATTCAAGGATGCGCGCGTGCAGGCCGAACAGGCGGAGCTGGACGCGCGTCTGGCCGAGGCCAAGGTTCTGACGTTGAAAAGTCAGGAGAAACTGAACGTGCTCAATACCCGCATCACTCGCCTGCGCAAGCAGCTGGGAGATGCCCAATGAACCTGAAAAACACAATCCTGGGTGGCTTGCTGCTGGTCGGTTGCGCGGGGCTTGCCGGCTGTGCAGGTCAACAGAGCGCGGCTGCTTTGCAACAAGCCGGTGCTGACTTTCAGAAGGTCAAGGAAGATTCGAATGTATTGCGCATCGCGCCCAAGGACGTGATTCGGGCCGGTGAATCCCTTGCCCGGGCTGATCGCCTGTCGACCTACTGGGGCAGCGGCGCGGATGTTCAGCATTACGCTTACCTGAGTCAGCGTTACAGCGAAATTGCCCGTCAACACACAGAGCAAGCGCTGAATGATGAGCGTGCGGTGAAGCTTGAGTTGGAGCGTCAGCGCCTGCAACTGGCATTGCGCGAGAACAAACTGCTCAGCGTGCAACAACAGGGTAAATGGCTCGAAGAACAAATCATCAACCTGGCCACGACCCAGACCGATCGCGGTCTGGTCATGACCTTGGGAGATGTATTGTTCGACACCGGTGAAGCCGAGCTGAAAAATTCGGCAAACCGCACCGTGCTGAAAATTGTCCAGTTCCTTCAGCTCAATCCCAAGCGTGTGGTGCGGATCGAAGGTTATACCGACAGCACAGGCGGCAAGCAGGACAACCTCCAACTGTCTCGCGACCGTGCCCAGTCAGTGGCGGACATGCTGATCGATCTGGGGATCGACGATAAACGCATTCAGGTCGAAGGCTACGGCGATGAATACCCGGTAGAGGCCAACGCTTCCGAGCGGGGGCGGGCGCAGAACCGCCGGGTCGAAATTGTGTTCTCCGATGCAAAAGGCCAGCTCGGCGCTGCCCGCTAAGGTCAGCGTTACTGGAAAACCCGGCCCCTCAGCGGTGCCGGGTTTTTTTTGCCTGCGAATTGGATCGCGCCATACCCATAAAAGCAGTACAGTTTTTGCTGTCACTGCACTGTACGGTCGACTATTGTGGCAACTGTCCCAGTACACTTCTAAACTGTTCCGGTATTGTTTCACACAAGAATAAAATGCCCGTGAAATCGAGTGCTGCGTCATGACCAATCTATTGCTCTATCAACGTATCGCTCAGCAATTGGCTGAGGATATCCGGCGTGGCGTCTATCAGCCTGGCGAGCGCGTGCCTTCAGTGCGCAAGATGAGCTCGCAGCTCAATGTCAGCCACGCGACAGTGCTTCAGGCGTATGCCAACCTCGAAGATCAAGGGCTGATTCGCGCGCGCCCGCAGTCGGGTTATTACGTCCACCAGACCCCGGCGCTGACCGCTCCGACGCCGGATATCGCGCGAGTCGAGCGTCCAGGTCTGGTCACGCGCAGCAGCATCATTCAGCAAGTGTTGGTCGAGTCGCGTCGTGAAGGGGTGTTCCCGCTAGGCGCGGCGGTGCCCAGCGTCGACTACCTGCCGGTCCGGGCGCTGCACCAGCAATTGGCCAAGGTCACGCGGTTTCACAGCCCGCGGGCGTTCAGTTACATGTTCAGCCCGGGCTTTGAGCCGCTGCGTCGTCAGGTGGCGATCCGCATGCGTGATGCCGGCGTAGTGGTCGACCCTTCAGAAGTAGTCATCACCCATGGTTGCGTCGATGCGCTGCAAATGTCGTTGCGCGTCCTGACGCGTCCCGGCGATCTGATCGCAGCGGAGTCGCCGACCTACTACGGCCTGTTGCAACTCGCCGACTTGCTGGGTCTCAAAGTCATCGAGATTCCCAGCGACCCGGCGACGGGCATGAGCCTGGAAGCCTTGCAGTTGGCCGCCAACCAGTGGTCGATCAAGGCGTTGGTTCTGACCACCCGACTGAGCAACCCGCTGGGTGGCACCATGCCGGAAGAGCGGCAGAAGCAGCTGCTGCGCCTGGCTTCGGACTTCGATATCCAGGTTGTCGAAGACGATATTTACGGCGAGTTGATGTTCGAGCAGGGCCGCACCAAATCGTTGAAAGCCTATGACCGACTGGATCGGGTCATCTATTGCTCAAGTTTCTCCAAGACTCTGTCACCCGGTGTGCGTATCGGCTGGATGATTGCTGGCAAGTACCAGCAGGAAATCCAGCGATTGCAGACCTTCAGTACTCATTCGGCGTGCAGCGTGACGCAGATGGGGATCGCGGCCTATCTGGAGAACGGCGGCTACGATCGACACTTGCGCTACATTCGTCAGGAATACCGCAAAAATCTCAGCGCTTTTCAGCTGGCGGTGCAGCAGTATTTCCCTGAGGGAACGCAGATGACCCGGCCCACGGGTGGCTTCATTCTGTGGGTCAGCCTGCCGGGGCGGGTCAATACGCAGGAACTGCATGTACGTGCGTTGCAGCAGGGCATCAGTATCGCGCCAGGGCTTATTTTCAGTAACACCGAGCAGTTCAATCACTGCATTCGCTTGAACTGCGGAACGCCGTGGAATCGTGAAGCCGAGCGGGCGCTGATGACACTCGGGATGCTGGCTACTCAGCTGTGTCAGGAGACCGCTGGCGGTTTTTGACGCGGACCAGAGGGCGGGTTGTTATGCGAGCTTGTCAGAGACCTTCCAACAAGCGAGCATATGGCCCTCTGCCGTTAACGCTGTAGTGTTTATGAAAGCGATTTTTCCTGCTGGTTTGATGTTGGCGTGCCTGTTGAGTGTCTTCATTCCGGGTAGCGCGATGGCTGCGGCCGTCCCGGATAAAGGGGGCGGTAGCTCGTCTGAGGCGAAGGCGAAGCCCGTTGCGCCGGCAAAAACACACACGCCAGCCAAGAAGGCCGAAGCGGCGAAGAAGTCGACGCCACAAAAAAAACGCCCACCTGTTGCCTCAAAATCAAAGTCCGCGAGTGAGGTGGTCAGAACCACGTACTTGCCACCAGCCAAGCTGGATTTGAGTCTGCCACCGGATATGGTCAAGCAGTTGCAACCTGTCGGGAGTGTCCCGATAGTCAAACACGCACCTTTGCTGCCGCCCATGTTTGGTGAAAAACCCAAAGATGACAGCCCGTTTCAGCTCAACGGCCGCCTGCTGAGCAATGAAATGCAGTTGCAAATGCGCAAAGAAGAACACCGAGAAGTAGAAGGCGCGGCACTTGAGTTCGAGTTCAAGCACTAAATCACTCGTAGATCTGTGACCCCTGAACCAGACGCTTTGTCGGAGACTGGTCAGTCACACGTATTTGACTGAAAAAACCGATGCCCGGCCAATTTCAAACGGCTGTTTTAGCGGGTACTCTAGTCCACGTTATTCAACACACTACCCGTCGCGAGGAGCGTGTCGTCATGAACTGCCGTGAAGGCTGTGGCGCCTGTTGCATTGCCCCTTCCATCAGCACAGCTATCCCCGGAATGCCTAACGGCAAAGCGGCGGGAGAACGTTGTGTGCAACTTTCTGTCGATAATCTGTGCAGTATTTTCGGAAAACCTGAACGTCCGGCGGTATGCGGCGCATTTCAGGCGGATATCGAGGTCTGCGGCAGCAGCCAGGAAGAAGCCATCAAGTTGCTAGGTTGGTGGGAGGAAATGACCGCAGCGTAGTGTGTTCAACGAACGGAACTTCAACAATAAGGAATAAGACTATGGGTTCGCTGCATCGTATCGCTGTATTGTGTGGTTTGACGGTTCTGCTGGCTACAACAGCCCAGGCTGAAGACTGGGTCACTGCCAAGGAAGAGGCTGGTATCAAGGTTTCCCTGAGTGAAGTCGCCGGGTCTCAATACAAGGCCTACCGCGGTGTGACCGTGATGAAGACCTCCGTAGCCAAGTTGCGCGCTCTTCAGGAAGATGTGGTCGGCGCGTGCGCCTGGATTCATGAGTGCAAATTGCAGAAGTTACTCAAGCACGAAGGCGATCAAAGCTGGACCTACACTCAGTTCAGCACCCCATGGCCGGTGACTGCGCGTGATTCGGTGCTGCACGTGACCACCGTTGAGGGTACCGATGGCAGCCTGACCCGTAAGCTTGAAGGTGTGCCGACCTACCTTCCTGAAGAAAAAGGCTTTGTGCGTGTCGCCCAGGTTCAAGGCTTCTGGAAATTTGTTCCAAAAGGCGCGGACCAGGTCGAAGTGACCTATCAGGTTCATACCGATCCAGGTGGCAGCGTGCCGTCCTGGCTGGCCAACAAGTTCGTTGTCGACGCGCCATTCAATACCTTGAAAGCACTGAAAGAACGCGCTGAGAAGTAATTCCGCGCTCTTTGGAAAGAGGCCGTCAACAGGCGGCCTTATTCATCTCAAACCAATGGGTTTCGCGGGAACGATTGCCCGGCGTTCGGGGTCGAGATGTTGTAAGCCCATCAATGGGCTTAATCGAGGAGGCACCGATGCAAAAGTGGGAAGTCACCTTCGTTGATCATCACGGCGTGCAGACCGTGGAGCAATTCGATTGCGAACAAAAACCCACGATGGAGCGGGCCGCGCAATTGATTCGTTCAAAACTCCTCCCTGTTCCGGCCGAGCTCGATCTCAATGATCTGGAGGGTCGAACCGATGATCCGACAGTCAAAAGTCTGAAAGATCAAAACAGCATTGAAATTCTCAGTATCACTCCAATTGCATAACCTCTTGATGCGACTCACAACCAGGTCTTGGCAGCAGCTCTGACTTGGGGCTACTCTGCAATCGAGATCAGCGAATGGATCGCTAAGGTCTGGTCTTGTCAGCTACATGCTTGTTTCCCGGCGGCAATCTGATTGCCGTATCACCCTCACCATTCGGTTGCGGGCGCAGGGAGTACGGAAAGTCTATCCATCAGTTTGAGGAGGACGTTTCATGAGCACAGCCTATCAAGAAGACATCAGCAGCAGCGTGCTGCGCCGCATGAAAGAGGGCGGTTTTGACTTTTCACGGTTCCATCCCATCGAGTTCTACGCCATTTTCCCGGATGAGGAGCGGGCACGCAGGGCGGCAGGGCATTTTCGCGGTGAATCCTTGAATGCGCAGGTCAGCGTGCGCGATGACGGTGCCTGGCATCTGGAGTTGAGCAAGGTGATGTACGCCACTTACGGCGGTATCGGCGACTTCGAGCAGGACTTTGAGGCGGTGGTCGAGCCTTTGGGTGGGATTATCGAGGGATGGGGCGTCAAGCAGGAGGTACGAGGGCTACTCGCATAACACTATGAACAGCGACAACACTCAGCAACGGCTGACCTCAGGGTTGGCCGTTTTCGTTCGTGGCGATTAAAAATCAAAAGACTGCTGTCGCACGCAGGCAGTGAAATCAACTCTGGCTATGCTGGTAATAGCCATGAGCATTGCTTCGCAATGAAGCGGGGGCGATCAGGTTGGGGCATTTGCCGCACAGAATTGGTGCGGTGTGCGTTGGGCGATTATCCAACTGATTGATAATAAAGCGTTTATGCCGCTGGCACGGGCCTTGCGAAGCCTAGGTGTCCGGGTGACAAGGAGTACGGCATGATCCGCACCTATTTTGATGAGATGTACGACGCCGGCGGCCTGGTCCGCCCGCATTATCGGGAGTTTGCCCGTTGGTTAGCTGAAACGCCTGACGAGCTTTTGGCACAACGGCGACGCGAGGCCGATCTGTTATTTCATCGCGCCGGGATAACCTTCACGCTCTATGGTGATGAGCAAGGGACAGAGCGCCTGATTCCCTTCGACACCATTCCCCGCAGCATCCCCGCCAGTGAATGGCGGATCGTCGAGCGCGGCTGTATTCAACGGGTCAAGGCACTGAACATGTTTCTTGCCGACCTGTATCACGAGCAGCGCATCATCAAGGCCGGCATTATCCCGGCCGAACAAGTGCTGGCTAACGAGCAGTACCAGTTGGCCATGCAAGGGCTGGATCTGCATCGCGATATCTATTCGCACATCTCTGGCGTCGATCTGGTGCGCGATGGCGACGGCACGTACTACGTGCTCGAAGACAATTTGCGTACACCCAGCGGCGTCAGCTACATGCTCGAAGACCGCAAGATGATGATGCGGTTGTTCCCCGAGTTGTTCGCCGCACAGCGTATCGCTCCCATCGATCATTATCCGAACCTGTTACTCGACACCCTGAAAAGCTCCAGTGCGCTGGACAACCCGAGTGTCGTGGTGCTGACCCCCGGGCGTTTCAACAGTGCGTTCTTCGAGCACGCGTTTCTGGCGCGCGAGATGGGCGTGGAGCTGGTGGAGGGCGCGGACTTGTTCGTACGCGATGACAAGGTGTTCATGCGTACCACCGACGGGCCGAAAGCCGTCGATGTGATCTACCGTCGCCTCGACGACGCCTTCCTCGACCCGTTGGCGTTCAACCCGGACTCGATGCTCGGCGTTCCAGGGCTGCTGTCGTCCTATCGCTCCGGCAATGTGGTGTTGGCGAATGCCATCGGCACCGGTGTCGCGGACGACAAATCGGTTTATCCGTTCGTGACCGACATGATTCGTTTCTACCTGGACGAAGAACCGATCCTGAAAAACGTGCCGACCTGGCAGTGTCGCAATCCGTCAGAACTTTCTCACGTGCTGGCGAACCTGCCTGAGCTGGTGGTCAAGGAAACCCAGGGTTCCGGTGGATACGGAATGCTGGTCGGACCCGCTGCCACTGCAGCGGAGATCGAATCGTTCCGCGCACGCATCAAGGCCAAACCCCACGCGTATATCGCACAACCAACGTTGTCCCTGTCGACGTGCCCGACGTTTGTCGAAAACGGCATCGCCCCGCGGCACATTGACTTGCGCCCGTTTGTCCTGTCTGGCCGCGAAACCCGGGTAGTGCCCGGTGGCCTCACCCGTGTAGCCCTGCGCGAAGGATCCCTGGTGGTCAATTCGTCCCAGGGTGGCGGAACCAAGGACACCTGGGTGGTCGAGGATTGAAGGAAGCCTGCCATGTTAAGTAGAACTGCCTCGGATTTGTATTGGATGTCGCGTTACCTGGAGCGGGCGGAAAACCTCGCACGGATGCTTGATATCAGTTATTCGCTGTCATTGATGCCGCAGGATGGCCGCGGTGACGGTCTGCACGAATTAGCGATGCCCTTGCTGATCACCGGCACGCTGGACGATTACCTGGAGCGCCATGGCGAATTGCACGCCGAACGATTGCTGCACTTCTTTGCCCTGGATGCGGCCAACCCGGCCAGCATCTACAGCTGTCTCGGCTCCGCGCGGGCCAGTGCCCACGCGGTACGTGGGCGAATCACCGCCGACATGTGGGAAAACATCAACTCGACCTGGCTGGAGATTCGCGGTATCGCCGAACAGGGCCTCAGTCGATATGGCATGAGCCGTTTCTGCGAGTGGATCAAAGAACGTTCCCACCTGTTCCGGGGCGCGTCCTACGGCACCATCATGCGTAACGATGCGTTCCGCTTCATTCGTCTGGGGACGTTCATCGAAAGGGCTGACAACACGTTGCGCCTGCTCGATGCCCGCTACGAAATGGCTGGCGATCAGGCTGAGGCGGTCAGCGATGGCACCGCCCACGCGTATTACCAGTGGAGTGCCTTGCTGCGGGCCTTGTCGTCGTTCGAGGCGTACACCGAGATCTACCGCGACGCACCTGGCGCCAGGCATGTCGCCGAACTGTTGCTGTTGCGTGCCGACGTACCGCGTTCGCTGCGTGCCTGCACCGAAGAAATCGATCAGATCCTCGCCCAACTGCCGGGGGCCAACGGCCGCCCCGCGCAACGTTTGGCGGCGGAAATGGACGCGCGGCTGCGTTACACCGGTATCAACGAAATCCTCGACGAAGGCCTGCACGCCTGGCTGACCGAATTCATCCCACTGGTGCGCCAGTTGGGCAACGCCATACACAGTTCCTACCTGGAGGCTGCATGAGACTTTCCATTAGCCACGAGACCACCTATCACTATGAAGATCAGGTGCGGGCGAGCATCCAGTATTTGCGACTGACACCCCACGACAGCGAGCGTCAGCACGTGCTCAGTTGGCAACTCGACCTGCCGCGGCCGGTGCGCGCGCAACTCGATCCGTTCGGCAACATCCTGCACGTGCTGACGATGGATGAGCCTCATGAGGCGATCATCATCGGCGCGCGGGGCCAGGTGGACATTGATGAGTTGCGTGAGGCCGAGCACGAGAGCCAGTCGGCGCTACCGTTCTTGCGTTTCACTCGACTGACCGAGGCGGACGAAGCGCTACGTGCGTTCGCCGAGAAGGAATGTCACCAGCGCCGTGATCGCACAGCGCTGATCGACTTGATGCATGGCCTCAACCAGCACATGACCTACACACCAGGTTCCACCGAAGTCGACACCAGCGCCGCTCAAGCCTTCGCCGGGCGTGCGGGCGTCTGCCAGGATCACGCCCACGCGTTTCTCGCCTGCACGCGCAGCCTGGGGATTCCAGCGCGTTATGTGTCGGGTTACCTGTACAGCGAAAACAGCGAGCACCTGGCCAGTCACGCCTGGGCTGAAGCGTGGCTCGACGACGCGTGGTACAGCTTCGATGTCACCAATGAACTGGCCAGGCCCGAGCGTCATCTGAAACTGGCGGTGGGCCTCGACTATCTCGATGCTTGCCCGGTACGCGGCATGCGCCGTGGCGGTGGGAGTGAGCAGATGCACGCCAAGGTGTTCGTCTCACCGACGCCGGCGCCAGTGATCTCTGTTCAGCAGCAGTAATTGTGGATACCGCTTCGCGAGCAAGCCCGCTCCCACATTAGATCTCCTGAGTACACACGATTTGTGTCACTCAGAAAGTCCAGTGTGGGAGCGGGCTTGCTCGCGAAGAGGTCGTCACCAACACCACATCTCTCAAACTATCAGGGCTGCTGCTTACGCCCCGCCATATGCTTCAAATACCCCACAAGCAACGTCATCTCCTCATCCGACAATACCGCCGTCGAGAACCCCGGCATCTTCGCCTGTGGCCATTGGCGCAAGCTTTGCGGGTCGCGGATATAGCGCTTGAGGAATTCGGCGCCAAAGTACTCGGTCGGGCTGAAGGGAATGTTCAGGTCCGGACCAAACTGCGCATCACCCGCGCCGTTCAGACGATGGCACGCCAGGCAGTTTTTCTGGAACAACGCATAGCCCAGATTCACCGGGTCATTTGCTGCGAGCGCCGGGTCTGGAAGCAGGGCCGGGAAGCGTACGCCGACCGCTGCCAGGCGTTTGATACTGGCGACCTGGAAAGGCCATTGCTCGGGACTGATATGGCCGGCCTGGGGGTTGGTCCACACCAGATAAAACGGCCCGGCGCTGGGTTTACCTTCCGACAGAGCTGGCCAAGGCTTGCTCGGGTCTTCAATGGCCAACCACGCCTGCGCGCCCGCCGTGTCGAGCAAAGGCGCGGCAGCCAGCTCGGCGGCGAAACCGTCCAGGGCCACGGCTTGCAAATGGTCGTCGGCTTTAATGCCGGTCAACAACGCAGCCAGCGGCACAGCGCGATAGCTCATGTCCCTTTTGTAGGAAACGTCGTCAGTGATCTGGATATTTCGAACCTGAGGATGCTTGAGCAACTCCTCGGTCTGCCAGGTTCGGCTGCCGGTGCCCAGGTCAAGCACCAGCTGCGCGGCATACAAGGGCGTGCCGAGCAGCAAGGCCCCAAGCAAAAGTAGAGCTTTCAAGTGATCGCCATCCTGTCGTGGGTATGCCGTGAAGGTTGGCACACGCGCACGGACCCGGGTAGCGAGCGAGTCAATTTTTTAGTGAGGCGTCGTAAACAACCACGCTTGATTATCCGATCACTTTTGTAAGGTTCGGCAAAATCAGTAACAGCGTAGTGGCGAATAAAATGAGCCCGGCTTGACGCACTTTCGAATGTTTGAACATGGCTGTCTGCCTTTTTTTGTTATTTCCTGAGCGTCGAATGCTTGCCTGCATTTCTCCATGACGGCAAAGCGCTGTAGTTCCCTTCTCACGAGCGCCTCGGCAAAACCCGACGACAACCTCGTAATGTTTACCTTAGGGGCCCCGCAGGCTGTGGTTTAGATCCATTTCGTATCAAGTAAGTGCAAAAAGCTTCTATAAAGGCATGAGGCGTATTGCCAGCTGCTTTGCCGGCCTTTTGCTAGACAGTTCGGTGACCTGAATCGGTTAATCCGATAGCTCACTACCGTCCGTCTGAGCGTGACCGTCAAGGCCGTTGAGCGCTTCGGTCATTGAATCCGCCGCTGCTGAGCCTAAGGTGAGAACTCGCTCATTATTCATCTGCCCAGCGGTACGAGGACGTCATGACCCAAGCTTTGATTTTCGATGCGTTACGCACGCCCCGTGGCCGTGGCAAGGCCGATGGCGCCTTGCACAGCGTCAAACCGGTGAACCTGCTGGCCGGACTGCTGGGCGCTCTGCAACAGCGTACGCAACTCGACACCCGCGAGGTCGATGACATCGTGATCGGCTGCGTCACTCCGATTGGCGATCAGGGCGCCGATATCGCCAAAACCGCAGCGTTGGTGGCCGACTGGGACGTCAGCGTCGCAGGCGTGCAAATCAACCGGTTCTGCGCGTCCGGGCTGGAAGCGGTGAATCTCGGGGCGATGAAGGTGCGCTCCGGCTTCGAGGACCTGGTAGTGGTCGGCGGCGTTGAATCCATGTCGCGGGTGCCGATGGGCAGCGACGGTGGCGCCTGGGCGCTGGATCCGCAGACCAATCTGCACAGCCATTTCACTCCGCAAGGCGTGGGCGCCGACCTGATCGCCACGATCGAGGGCTTCAGCCGTCAGGACGTCGACGCGTACGCGCTGCACTCTCAGCGGAAGGCTGCGCGGGCACGGGCGGACGGCTCATTCAAAAAGTCCCTGGTGCCGGTGCAGGATCAGAACGGCATCGTCCTGCTCGATCATGACGAGTTCATTCGCGCCGATTCGACACTGGAAGGCCTGGGCAAGCTCAAGCCGAGTTTCGAGATGATCGGGCAAATGGGTTTCGACGCTACCGCGCTGCGGGTCTACAGCCACGTGGAGCGAATCAACCACGTTCATACGCCCGGCAACAGTTCGGGGATCGTCGACGGCGCCGCGCTGATGCTGATCGGCTCCGAAGCGAAGGGCCGGGCGCTGGGCTTGCAGCCACGGGCGCGGATTGTCGCCACCGCAGTCACCAGCACCGATCCGACCATCATGCTCACCGGCCCGGCGCCGGCCACTCGCAAGGCGTTGGCCAAGGCCGGGCTGCGAGTCGAGGACATCGATCTGTTCGAGGTCAATGAAGCGTTCGCTTCGGTGGTGCTCAAGTTCATCAAGGACATGGCCATCGATCCGACCAAGGTCAACGTCAACGGCGGCTCTATCGCCATGGGCCATCCGCTGGGCGCCACCGGTTGCGCGATTCTCGGCACCTTGCTCGACGAACTGGAAGTGCGGCAGCTGCGCTACGGCCTGGCGACCCTCTGTGTCGGCGGCGGCATGGGCATCGCCACCATCATCGAACGCCTCTGAGCCCCGACTTCAAGGAAACACTTTCATGACTGATGCCATACGTTACGAAAAAGGTCAGGACCAGATCGTCGTCCTGACCATCGACATGCCGGGCCAGAGCGCCAACACCATGAACGCGGTGTACCGCGACGCCATGGCTGGCTGCGTTGCGCGCTTGGTGGCCGACAAGGATTCGATCGCCGGAGTGATCATCACCTCCGCGAAAAAAACCTTCTTTGCTGGTGGCGACCTCAACGAACTGATCAAAGTCGGTAAGCCCCAAGCCAAAGCCTTCTACGACATGGTGCTGACACTCAAAGCTCAGCTTCGGACACTGGAGACGTTCGGAAAACCGGTGGTCGCAGCGATCAATGGTGCAGCGCTGGGTGGCGGTTGGGAAATCTGCCTGGCTTGCCATCACCGCGTTGCGCTGGACAATTCGTCGGTGCAGATCGGTTTGCCGGAAGTCACGCTGGGCCTGCTGCCGGGTGGTGGCGGAGTGGTGCGCATGGTGCGCATGCTGGGTCTGGAGAAGGCGCTTCCGTATTTGCTGGAAGGCAAGAAAGTCCGGCCGCAACAAGCGCTGCAAGCCGGTTTAGTCGATGAGCTGGCGGCGGATCGTGATGACCTGCTGACCAAGGCGCGGGCCTGGATTGTCGCCAACCCGACGGTTAAACAGCCTTGGGATGTGAGCGGTTACCAGATTCCCGGCGGCACACCGTCGCACCCGAAAGTCGCGCAAATGCTTGCCATCGCACCGTCGATTTTGCGCAGTAAAACCCAGGGTTGCATGCCGGCGCCAGAGAAGATCCTTTGCGCCGCGGTTGAGGGCGCTCAGGTCGACTTCGACACCGCGCAGCTGATCGAAACCCGCTATTTCACCGAGCTGACCACCGGCCAGGTGGCGAAAAACATGATCGGCACCTTCTGGTTCCAGCTCAACGAAATCAATGCCGGAGGTTCCCGACCTGCGGGCTTTGCACCTCACGTGACGAAGAAAGTCGGGGTGCTCGGCGCGGGTATGATGGGCGCCGGCATTGCGTACGTCAGCGCCGTAGCCGGTATCGACGTGGTGCTCAAGGACATCAACCTGGCGGCAGCCGAGAAGGGCAAGGCCCATTCGGCGGCGTTGCTGGACAAAAAAGTCGCCCGTGGTCAACTGAGCGTGGAGCAGCGGGACGCTACGCTGGCGCGAATCAAAGCCACCGAGCTGGACGCCGATCTGGCGGGCTGCGATCTGATCATTGAAGCGGTGTTCGAAGACCGCGAGCTGAAAGCCGAAGTCTCGTCGGCGGCACAAAAAGTCGTCGGTGCAGACGCGGTCATCGCTTCCAATACTTCGACTTTGCCGATCAGTGGTCTGGCGACGGCTGTCCCGGATCAGTCGAAATTCATCGGCCTGCACTTCTTCAGCCCGGTCGATAAAATGCCGCTGGTGGAAATCATCAAAGGCGCCAATACCAGCGATGAAACCCTGGCTCGTGGCTTCGATTTCGTCCTGCAAATCAACAAAACCCCGATTGTGGTCAACGACAGCCGTGGGTTCTTTACCTCACGGGTGTTCGGCACCTTCACCAACGAAGGCATCGCCATGCTCGGCGAGGGCATCTCGGCGCCGATGATCGAAACCGAGGCGCGCAAGGCCGGGATGCCGATTGGTCCGTTGGCGATCTCCGACGAAGTTTCCCTGAGCCTGATGAGCCATATCCGTCAGCAAACCGCTAAAGACCTGCAAGCCGAAGGCAAACCGCTGACAGCGCATCCAGCGTTTGCCGTGATCGATCTGCTGCTCAACGAATACAAACGTCCTGGCAAGGCTGCGGGTGGTGGTTTCTACGAATACCCGGCCGGTGGGCAGAAACATTTGTGGTCGGGGCTGAAAACGCGTTTCGAGAAGGCTGACGGGCAGATATCGCCACAGGACGTACGCGATCGCCTGCTGTTCGTCCAAGTCATCGAAACCGTGCGCTGCCTGGAGGAGGGCGTGCTGCTGTCGACGGCCGACGCCAACATCGGTTCGATCTTCGGTATTGGCTTCGCCGCCTGGACTGGCGGGGCGTTGCAGTTCATCAACCAATATGGCGTGAAAGACTTTGTCGCCCGTGCCCAATACCTGACGGAACAGTACGGCGAGCGCTTTACACCGCCTGCGTTGCTGCTGGAAAGAGCCGCGAGCGGAGCGTTGTTCTGACGGACTGGCGGCGCGCACCGGGCTTGCCTTGACCCCGCGTTTCAAGGCAGGCTCTGAGGTGTGCACTATCGCCTTTATCGTGTCAGGTACTTTTTATGTCGTTACGCATCTGCATTCTGGAAACCGACATCCTGCGTCCAGAACTGGTCGATCAATATCAGGGGTACGGGCAGATGTTCCAGCGTCTGTTTTCGCAGCAACCCATCGCTGCCGAGTTCAGCGTCTACAACGTCATGCAGGGCGAATATCCGAGCGATGAGCTGAGCTTCGATGCCTATCTGGTGACCGGCAGCAAGGCTGATTCGTTCGGCACCGACCCGTGGATTCAAACCCTCAAGACATACCTGATGACGCGCTACGAGCGTGGCGACAAACTGCTGGGCGTGTGCTTCGGCCATCAATTGCTGGCGCTGTTGCTGGGTGGCAAAAGCGAGCGCGCGACCCAGGGTTGGGGCGTCGGCACCCACAACTACAAACTCGCCGCCAAGGCGCCGTGGATGAGCCCGGTGAGGGAAGAGCTGACTTTGTTGATCAGTCACCAGGATCAGGTCACCGCGCTGCCGGAAAACGCCACGGTGATCGCTTCCAGCGATTTCTGCCCATACGCCGCGTACCACATCAACGACCAGGTACTGTGCTTCCAGGGCCACCCGGAGTTCATTCACGATTACTCGCGGGCGTTGCTGGAAATCCGCCAGCAGCACCTTGGCGAGCAGGTCTATCAGAAAGGCGTGGCCAGCCTGGCGCATGAGCACCACGGCACCACTGTCGCGGAGTGGATGATGCGGTTTGTGGCGCATAAGCCGAAGACCAAATCCGTATAGATGCCGGTAGGAGCTGCCGCAGGCTGCGATCTTTTGATCTTCAACTTTAAAGATCGCAGACTGCGGCAGCTCCTACGGGGTAAGGCTCTATAGCCACCCCGACCGCTTGAAGCTCGCCCACAACCCGACACAGCCCACGGTAATAAATCCCAGCACCGAAAAATAGCCGTAGTGCCAGCTCAGCTCCGGCATGTTCTGGAAGTTCATCCCGTAGATCCCGGCCACCGCCGTCGGGAATGCCAGAATCGCCGCCCAGGCCGCAAACTTGCGCTGCACCACGCTTTGCCGGGCCGCCTCCAGCAACACGCCGATCTCGATGGTCTGGCTGGCGATGTCGCGTAACGTCGTAAGGTCTTCCATCTGCCGCGTGACGTGAATCTGCACATCACGAAAGTACGGGCGCATGTTCTTGTCGATAAACGGGAAGCTCAGCTTCTGCAGCTCTTCGCTGATCTCCACCATTGGTGCTGCATAACGACGTAGACGCAATACGTCGCGACGCAAACCGTGCAGCTTCTGGATGTCCTTTTCGTTGAGTGCGCTACACAGCACGTTGCGCTCTAGCTCATCGATCTCGGCATGGATAGCTTCACCCACCGGCTGATAGTTTTCGATGACGAAATCGAGCAGGGCATAGAGGACGAAATCCTCGCCGTGCTCAAGCAACAGCGGACGCGCCTCACAGCGTTGGCGCACATGGGCGTAGGACGCCGAGTGACCGTTGCGGCAGGTGATGATGTAGCCCTTGCCGGCAAAGATGTGCGTTTCAATGAACTCCAGTTTGCCTTCATGGCGCACCGGCGAGTACGTGACGATAAACAGCGCGTCGCCAAAGGTTTCCAGCTTCGGTCGACTGTGTTTTTCCAGGGCGTCTTCAATCGCCAGTTCGTGCAGGCCGAACTGGCGTTGCAGGTTGGCCAGCTCCAGGGCGTTCGGCTCTTCGAGGCCGATCCATACAAAGTGGTCAGGTTTTCCAGCCCAGGCCGCGCCTTCATTGGGGGTGATACTGGTGACTTTCTTACCGGCGCTGTAGACCGCGGCCGCAACGACTCTACCCATAATTCCTATTCACTTCTTCTTGGCAAATGGCAGTGACAAGCAGCGTGCAGCTTAGCCTGCTCTGGTGGTTGAGAGTCAGCAAAGCCGGCGAAGTTCGCCGGCAAAAAGAAGCCCGCGCGGGGCGGGCTTCATTCAGGCGGCTTGCAGTTGCCGGTCCATCGACTCGATGCACTCACGCATCTGCTCGCGGCACTGGGCGATCAGCATCGGCATGTCGTCCATGCTCAAACCGGCGGTAGGAATCGCCGGCAGCGAGCGGATCAGGATCTTGCCGCTGCGCCAGCGGTTCAGGCGCATATGGTTGATGTAGCTGCTGACGCACACGGGCACGATCGGCACCCCGGCGGCGATTGCCATCTGGAACGCGCCTTTCTTGAACGGCAGCAACTCTTCGCCCAGGTTGCGCGTGCCTTCCGGGAACACCCAGATCGAGGTGTCCTTGTGCTGCAAGGTGTTGGTGGTAGTGAGCATCGACTGCCGAGCCTTGTGTGCATTGCTACGGTCGATCAGCACATTGCCGGCCAACCAGAACAACTGCCCGAACAGCGGCACCCATTTCAGGCTTTTCTTGCCGATGCACACGGTGCGGTGCGGCACCACATTACCCAGCACAAACAGATCGTAGTTGGACTGATGGTTGGCGATCACCACGCAGCTTTGCGTCTTGTTCGTCAGCGGGCCGACGTCAGCCTTCACCCGCAAACGCAAAATGCACATCGCCGGCCAGGCATAAAGGCGGGCGCACAAACGGCTGTTATCCGGATTGAACGGCCGGCACAGGCCAAGCAATACGCCAAGCACACCCGCTACAACAAAATGCAGGCCCATCAATAACATGCGAAACAGATACAGCATTTACAGGCCCACCGGAACAAAAGGTGGCGCAGTGTACGGATGTGCACTGTTTTCGGCAATTGCCGCTATAGAGGTAGGAGATAGGCGATGTTTAAGCGCATGTTTCAGACTTGTAGCGTCAGATGCGGAGTAGAGCGGCTGAAGGACTGTAAACAGATCGAGCAAGAAAAAGCCCGACTCGGCGGTCGGGCTTTTCGTTGCAGCGCTTTCGGGCTTCTTAAACCAAATGCTCCTGATCCTGGATGATCGCGTTGTCCAGCGTTTCCAGCAGGGCCTTGCGCACTTTCAGCTTGGTGTTCTTGTGCGCGGTCATGTTGATCTTCTTCAACTGACGCGCCACAGCCAGTGCTGCACCTTGCAGCTCTTCGGCAGAGACGACTTTGTCGAGGAAGCCAGCATCCATAGCGCCCTGCGGATCGAACATCTCAGCGTTGATCACCGAACGGTGGAACGCCGACTTGCGCAGACGATCACGGGCCAGCTCGATGCCAGCGTGGTGCATGGTCATGCCGATTTGCACTTCGTTCAGGCCAATGCTGAACGGGCCGTCGACACCAATCCGGTAATCGGCCGACAACAGAATGAACGCGCCCTTGGCCACCGCATGCCCTGGGCACGCGACGATCACCGGGAAAGGGTGCGACAACAGACGACGGGCGAGGGTAGAACCAGCGGTCACCAGACTCACCGCTTCTTTAGGGCCGGCTGTCATCACCTTCAAGTCATAACCGCCCGACAGAATGCCCGGCTGACCGGTGATGATCACCACCGCACGATCCGCCACCGCCTGATCCAGCGCAGCATTAAACGCGACAATCACGTCCGGAGAGATGGCATTGACCTTGCCATTGCTCAAGGTCAGGGTCGCGATACCGTCTTCGAGATGGTAGGAAATCAACTCACTCATGACGCTATTCCTTGTATTGAAGTGGGGCAGACGTTACCCACCGCCGTAGGCCAGGTAAAGCGCCAAGGCTGACCGGTCAGTCAGCCAATTCGCGTCCGCCAAGCGTAGCCGGCCATACGCACCGCGCATTGCCCTCTATATAGAAGCATTCACCCAGCCGAAGATTGGCAGGTTTGCCATGCCTCGAAACCAGCCTGAACGCACAAATCTCTTAACCGCATGAAAATTCTGAAAAAAAGTTTGCCATCGGAAAAGCTTTCGACTACATTAGCGCGCCTCGACAGACAGAACATGTTTGAAGAGATACGGTGAAGTGTCCGAGTGGCTTAAGGAGCACGCCTGGAAAGTGTGTATACAAGAAATTGTATCGAGAGTTCGAATCTCTCCTTCACCGCCACATTATGCAAACACAAACCCCTGATTTTCCTAGAGAAAGTCGGGGGTTTGTGGTTTTTGGCGTCTGAAAAAGGGCGATATGGGAACGATATGGGAATGCGGCGACTTTTCTTGACCGTGTTAACGCTCTCGAAATGAGTTAGCTGCCAGGCAAGCGCTTATATCGCCAATGCCAGTTTTTGGTCATTTCCGGAGGTTGGCTCGCGCTATCGCAGGGACATTTCAACGTTGGCTTTGCGTCAGGTAACGGACCTTCAGCTGCCGACCATGTGCGTCGCGGCGCCTCTTGCAGCACCATTTCGACGCCGGGCAGATCGAAAGCCTGCAGCGTGGTGCTGTTCACCCCCGTTTTAAATATCTGCTTTAAAGTTTCCTGACTGGCCGTCTTAAAGCGGAAGTGCAATCGGAGGCACAGGTTATCGGCATTCGCTGCCACGCAGGTGCGTGACCAAGTCTTGTTCAATAGATCTGTTGTCTGCAGTAGATCTATTGCCGAAAGTCGGTCTTCAACGGAAGCATAGCTAACGCGTCATTAATGGATTAGATCTCCTATGTGTCGAGGATTGTTGCCGGGGGGGCGACGGCATCATCGCGCGCCATCGATCCTTGTTAGACGATATGGAACATCATGGCTGCTCGGGCAAGGTATCTCGTTCACATGGACCACACGATTACTGAAGATTCATTAAAATTTCATGCTTGATTATTTTGGAAAAAAATACGCATTAAAATATTGCGGTTTTTTAAATCATGACTATTGTTAGCCAGCAGGTTGTATTTAGGGTTCTATAAAATATCTTCCAAGCGCACTCGGAGTGGGTTTATGCCTAACAATATTATATTCCACAATAGCGCTGGTTTTGATTGCTCATTTGCAATCGAATGGGATGGGGGGGAGACAGGTCGAACTGAAATTCTCCAGACTGGTCGTTCAACTACAATGAATATGACTACGGGGCCTCACCCAGCAGACGGGACCTCTTGCTGGGCTCGGGGTTATGTCCAAGGCGGCCCGAATCACGATTCAGGTAGGAACTTCGATTACAACGAATCTGACGCATCGACTGTCGAGTACACCATTTCTGGGGCGACTCTCAACCCCTCGTTCGACTGAATACTAAGGAATAACTATGACTGACTATAGCAAAGCGTCATTTTGGAATCATGGTGCGTTCTCGGGTAATTTTAGTGTGCAATGGGACGGAGGCGAGTCAAATAGAACCTCAGTACTTGATGGCGGCCAAGGTCCTGTTACGATTGACTTAACTGCATACTCACTGGCTGACAATACCTCGTGCTGGGCAAGAGTTTACATCGAAGGAGGCGTGACCCACGACTCGGGGCGGAACTTCAATTACGTCAAATCAAGTGCCGGAACGGTTGAGTACACGGTAGAAGGTGGGTCTTTGACCCCTTCGTTTGATTAAGCCCTTGTTTAGTTAACCACTTCTCAGCCCAAGGCGGAACTATATAACTCCGCTTTGGGTTGAAAGCAGCTGTTCGCTTTCGCCCACGAGGCACGGGATGAAAGACAAGCTACTGGTGTCCTTTTACTCGAGCGTTGCCAAGATCGACTATACCGGCTTGATTCGAGTTTTATGGAGAGTGGGCTACAAGTTCAGCGCGTATTGCAGCATCCCCACGACATCCGCCCCATCCTCATTGATCCACGTCCCGTAATGCTGGCGGATCATGTTCCCGTTGGTATGCCCCATCTGTTCGGCTATCCAGTCGATCGAGGCTACACCGGTGGTCAGCGACTGGCTGGCGTATGTGTGCCGGCACTGACCAGGCCCACGATAGCGAACCCCGGCCGCGAGCAAATGAGCCTTGAAGAACCTGTCTCGTACCACGAAGTCGTTGACGTGCGGCAGACCGCTTTTCGTGTTCAAGAAGACAAAGTGCAGTTTGTGTTGCCGTACCGTCTTATTGTGACGCTCAACGATATCAACGATATCAACGATATCAACGATATCAACGATATCAACGGTTTCTGCTTTCCTTTTCCGATTCAACGCGTCGATCTTCTGCAGTGCATCCCAGGCGGGTGCGAGTAGGCGAACCCTGCGCGTCGATCACCGGGTTTTCGTCACCCGGTATCCTGCCTAAACGCTTATTACAAAGCCACACGACGCAAATTTACCAACCGTAGACGCGACCGGCAGAGAACGACCCTGAACGGACACTCGTCAACATCAGCTCAGGGTCGAAAGCTGCTTGCTCCGCTATTGCAGCGGAACATACACATCTGTTTGCCATTGATCCTGCGGTGTCTCGGGATAGGCGCTCAGGTAATTGAAGAACAGCGGCTGGTCACGAAGTTCCTCTCCACTGGCAGGAAGCCAATCGCGGTAAATCGGATAGATCGTTTCGCCGATGTGATCCGGTGACCCCGCGTGTCGCACCACGACGTAGCGACCGGCAGGAATGACGATCTCGTGCACGCCGAACTCATTCGGCGCCACGGCCTCGTGAATCTCGCCGCAGATTGCGAAGCGGAATGCTTGTGGAGGTGTCGTATCGGGGTTGCTATAGGGAATGCCAAAGGTGCGACTCGATGCCACCGGCGACTGTCCGCTCTGCATACGCCACTCGATGAACGTGCGCACGCTCTCATTGACGAGCCCGGCTGGTCCGCAGTGCTCAAGCGCTGCTACCTTGACTTCAGGGAAATCTACGATTCGTACTTGCATGATGATAGTCCTGGAAAAGTGAGGGATTGCGAATACCGCATTCCAGACCTGCCAGTTCGGTTCCTTCCTGAACGCACTCGGCGTCGTACCGAACGCCCGCCTGAACGCCCTGCAAAATGCCTCGGGACTTTCAAAGCCGGCACCGAGTGCGGCGTCCAGTACCGAGTGATCAGCGAGAGCGGCTAGGCTATGTGCCGCGCGTCGTAGTCGCATCAGTTGCACATAACGTGAGACAGGCACTCCAACGAACGCGGTGAATTGTCGATGGAAGTGAAACGCCGAAAAGTTCGCCACATGGCTCAACGTCTTCACCGACAGGTCACCTTCGAGATTGGCATCAATGTAGGCGAGTACGGCGTTGAAGCGTTTTGTGTAAGCGAAATTGGTCGGCATGTCAGACACTGGGAAAAGCTCCTGGAAGTACGGTCGGCAATAGAGTCGACTATAGCGGCGCGAACGCGCCTAGCCGCGCTTGCTCAAGGCACGTTTTGGGTTGGCCAATGCGATCTCTTCCAAGGCGATGTAAAGGTCGGGGGCATTTCAGGTGCCCACTTCTGGCCGATAGCAGTCGCCAGCGTCCAGCGTCTATCGACCAGAAGCAAACATCTAAGCGTTTCGTACTATCTCGTCCCAGACTGTGGGGGTCGGAAAAAGCTCCCCGAGAAAACCCACAAACGCTTTGACGTTGGGGCTGCCTCGTCGACTTTCCGGCCATAACGCAGTGATAGAAGACCGGTCCACCGCAAACTCAGGAAAGAGCGGCTTTAATTCCCCACGAGCCACGTAGGGAGCTGCAACATAAGTAGGCGAAATACCTATTCCGCCACCCGCTGCAACCACTGCCGCAACGGCATCGCTAGCATCGATAACTATGGCCGAGTCCGGCACCAACTCGACCACTTTCCCGTCCACATTGAACGGCCAGCGCAATGCTTGGCCGGAACTTTGATAACGAAAGTTCACGCAGTCGTGGTGCGCCAGTTCGCTGAGTTCCAGCGGAGTGCCACGCCTGGCCAAGTAGGCGGGTGAAGCAAAAGCGGCTATCCGATGAGGCCCCAAGGTTTTCGATATCAGCCGCGAATCCGCCAGGTTGCCCACGCGCACCGCTACGTCGATGCCTTGCTCAATGATGTCCGAAAACTGGTCGCCTAGGCGCAAGTCGATGGCGAGCTTTGGGTAACGCTCGCGAAATTTAGGAATGGCCGGCGCCAAGATGTTCAGGCCAATAGGCGGCGGTGCGGTGACCTTCAATGTGCCGGAAGGCTCGGCTCGAGAGGCAACGGCGGCCTGATCGATATCTTCCACCTCGCGCAAAATGCGCAATGCCCGCTCGTACAAATCCCGTCCTTCTGGCGTCAGGGTGAGCGAGCGGGTAGTCCGGCTAAATAGCTTTAGTTCGAAGTGCTGTTCTAGGCGTTGCACGCTTTTGCTGATGGCTGACGGTGAGACAGACAAGTCGCGGGCGGCGGCGGTATAGCTGCCCAGGGAAGCGGCGCGGGCAAAGGCAATGAGACCGGTAAGGCGGTCCAACCCTATTTGTTCCTTCATGGCATCAGTAAAGCGACTTGCGCCCTAATTATCAACCTCGACTCAAGCCTTTAGCCTTTCTCCCATCGACGCCATCCAGGCGTTCAAGGAGATGGACCATGACTGCTACACCTGCTCTCAATCAAGCTTTGCCCGCCAATCTTCATGGCCGTACCGTGGTGATTTTCGGTGGTACTTCCGGCATCGGTTGGCCGCAGCCATTCAAGCCAAGGCCGACGGCGCGCACGTGACCGTAATCGGTTCCGATGCCACCCGTGCCGAGCAGGCTGCCTGCAACAACGGTCTGGACGACTGGCGCGCAGCAGATGTAACCGATAGCAAAGCCATCTACGCCGCCTTGGCGGATATCCCGAAAGTAGATCACTTGGTTCTCCTTGCCGGCACTTACGTGGTGGGCAACGTACTGGATGCCGAGATTGACCACCTGCGCCGGGCATTTGAGGAGCGTATGTGGGCTTCGGTGCATGCCATACGAGCCCTTGGCGAACGCCTGGCTAAAGACGGTTCCATCACCTTTATCTCCGGGATGTTGTCGGACCGCCCCAATGCCCATGGCACCGCTGTGTTGGCTGCTGCGTCAGCTGCGATGGAAGCGCTGGCGCGAGGCCTCGTCCTGGAGTTGGCGCCGATTCGGGTCAACACGCTGTCACCCGGTCCGATCAATACCCCAATTTTCACTAAAGCGCTGGGCGATGGGCGTGATGCGTTCGTGGCGGCACTGGAACAGTCGCTGCCCTTGCATCGTCTAGGCACCGCAACAGAGGCAGGCGCTGCCGCTGTTTTCCTGATGACCAATGGCTTTATGAACGGCGCCACATTGAATATCGACGGCGGCGCAAGGCTGGTCTGAGCGGCCCAACTGGCCAGTTAGCCCAATTTGGTAGCGAGAACCCTGATGACTACTCTTTTGGGAAAAAGGGATTTATTTCTTGTTAAATGCGTTCACAGTATAGGCGAAGGTGCTTCCGAAATTGCTGTAGGGCAAATGATGGGGGTGTGGGAATCAACGCTGCAAAGCCAGGTGCTTGAGCGCTTTCATTGGTTTCAGCGCTTCAAACGAAGCGAGCCGAGAAGGCGTATTCATTTCACACCTTTAGGGTAGAAAATGAATCAAAGCACAGTGCACCCGACGCGATCCGCCACCCGAAAGGACGAGCGTTATGCAGGAGCTGACCATGCAACAGGCCGAACTGGAAAAGGTTCACGTGGAAATCGTCAAACTGATGGCTGAGCAGCGCAAGCTGAATGCCGAGGCCGGCAAGATGACCCGTGAAACTTTTTGGTATCCGGTAGCCGTTGCGACTGGCCTGATCTGCACGGTGGCCGCCGTCACTGCGGTGTTGATCAAGCTTCTCTAATCCCCTCAGACTGATCAATATTAATTTGAAATAATTGTCCTGTTTCTCCCGTTAGACTTGGCGATGTATAGCGCTTTGTCGGCTGTATCTATCAGGTTTTCGGGAGTGTCAATTTCCTCTTCGGAGAGTGCACTAATGCCAATGCTGATAGTGATCACTCCCAGCGGAGACTTGATATGTTCTATTTTAATTTTCTCTAGATCGAGTCGTATCTTTTCAGCCAGCAGGAAAGCTCCAACATAATCTGTGTTTGAAAGCACAATGGCAAATTCTTCTCCACCGTATCGGGCGGCGAGATCGCCGACTCGGTTTACATGATTTTTAATTAATGCCGCCACAGTCTTCAGGCATTCGTCACCCTGTACGTGCCCGTAGTGGTCGTTGTAGTCTTTGAAGAAGTCAATGTCGATCATGATGAGTGCTGTGCCGTCTAACTTGCGCTTCTTTCGGCTAACTTCAGCTTCTATAAACAAATCAAATTGACGGCGGTTGGCAATTTTTGTAAGCCCGTCTTCGAGCGCCATTAATCCAAGTGCTTTATTTGCTTCAATATAGTTCTTTTGGGATGCCTGTAGCTCTCTTTGCGCTTGAATTTGCTGGCTCATAAGTTTGATCAGTCGATAACCTATAAAGCTAAGAATTATTAGCAATATGGAGGATATGATCAAGCTGGCAAGAGACTCGCTTCGCCAGTCCGCGAGGAGTTCATTTCTGTCAAAGGCGGCGATGACGATCAGCGGGTATCCATCAACGCGTCGAAAACCAATGACCCGCTCCACTCCGTCGATAAACGACCTTATGGTAGCAGTGCCTGAATTTACATCAGGCTTTAGTAGAGCGAACACTTCTCCACTTGATATGTTAATACCGATGTCTGAGTCGTGAAATGGTTTGCGTACCAGAATATTGCCGCTTGATGTCACTAGATTGATGATTCCGTTTGTTCCCATGTCTACGTCGTCGTAGAGGCTGAGAAAATAATCAAGATAAATGGTAGCAATCGTTACCCCGGCAAAACTCCCGTCAGGATGATTGACCCTGCGGGATATAGTCATTATCCATTCATTGGTCGTGCGACTGCGTATTGAAGGGCCAAGGTAGGGGCTGGAGTCGGTATGGTCGCGATGGTAAATGAAATAGTCGCGGTCTGAGTTGTTTGCGCCGACGGGGAGTGTGCCGTTTGAGTTAAGTAGCCAGCGCCCCTGCTCATCAAAGATAAAGAAGCCATGTATTTGAGGTAGGCGCTTTTGTTGTACTTTAAGTAGTTCGCCCAATCTTTTTAAATTTTCTGTGTCTTCACCTTCAGCTTCCAGACGCTCCTTAACGCCTAAAAGCACCGTATCGGCTTGAGTTAGAGTGCCCTCAATGTTGGATGATATAGTCTTGGAAAGATTTGACATCTCGGTTTCTTTGTCGTGCAGGTGGTACTCCAGGGAGTTGAAGACGCCCCAGATGCTTATCGCTATTAATGATATGCACACGACTGCAACGAAAAGGACTACATGGCCGACCTTGAGTTTGGCATCCGTCCACTCGGTGGCAAAAATTGAGGCCTTTTTTGTTAGCATTGAATTCTGCCATCAGGCTTGGGTAGTAGCGTTTAGCGTATTCTAGTTTCTTTACATCGTTGAGATTTTTTCGGCTGAGGTCCCGGTTTTTCTGGCCATACGTTCGTTTTGATTTTTGAATGACGACAGTGCAGGTCACCGTCTACAGTTGCGCGTATCCCTTCCTCACTACAATGAAAAGCCCCTTGCCGGTTTCCCGACAAGGGGCTGGGCTGTCACCGGCTCATTCGGTTTTGATCGGCACGATCTTTTCCGGTTTTATGGCTTCGGGCTTTTTCGGCAGCGATATGCTCAACACACCGTTGCTGAATTTTGCTTCAATCTTGTCGGCATCGACCCCTTTTGGCAGGTTGAACACCCGCTCGAAGGAGCCATAGTGACGCTCGGACAGGTGATAGCCCTTTCTGTTCTCTTCCTTATCCTCTCTCTTTTCGCCTTTGATGATCAGGCTTCCATTGGACAGTTTGATCTCGATGTTCTTCTGATCCATGCCGGGTAATTCGGCAGTGATTTCGAAGCTTTTTTCCTTCTCGGCAATATCCACGGCAGGTAGGCCGCGACCGATAAATTCCCGTCGCCAGAACGGCTCGACATCAAACGGTCCGCGGCTGAACGGCGACAATCCTGAGCCTCGATTGAAGTCTTCGAACAGGTGATCGACCTGTTGCCGCAGTTTTTCCAGGGGGCGCCAAAGATCAGTCGTTACCGGGTGCTGACTGGCTTTATCTTCGGTATGGATCGGCATTTTCTTCACGGAGTTGGTCATTTTCACCTCTCCTCTTGGTAATGACCGGAGGTGGGCTGCGAGCATCCCGGACGCCTGCCCACCTGAAAAAAATATACCGTCTTACCAAGCCCTACAAGGCCAGTTTCCCCAACCACACACTCCGAAACGGTCTAACAGACGGCTACTCAAGGCGTAGACTGGATATGCCGTCACCCCGCCAAGTGATTTGGGGGGCAGTGTTCAGGGGTTAATGCTTCTGGACCCCATCAACAACATCAAGCCAGAGCACCTTGGCTGGCTCCTGTCCTGAAAGGAGTCATCATGTTATCTACGCTCGAGTTGCGTCACCTCATCGAATCAGCATTCCTGCCCCTTTCCTGTCAATGTCGAGTTGGCCCAGGCGGATCGTTGCAAGCTCAGATTTTCGAGCCAGTCACTGGCCGAGTGGAGTTGCTGGTGACAGGGATCCCTGCTTCCAGCCTGACTGGCAATCTAGCGATAACCAAGCTCATCGGCGAGATTCGACACGACCTCAAGGCCACCCATGGACGGCGGGAATTGCACAGGATCAGATAGGACCAGAATGAAAAAGGCCGGCGCCGCTCAAGCGTCCGGCCGAAGGTTATGCGTTATTTTTGCTTGTGCAGGTATTGCTGTATCGCGTCCACTTCAAGCTTGCCGGGTTTTGCGCCGTTGTCAGCTTTGAAGCTGGCGCTACTCCAGTGTGGCATGGGGGCTTTCAGGGGCTTTCCATGGTCGTCGACACCGTTCAATACCGCCCGCTCGAATGTCTTTGATTTCCACTCGCTGGCATCTCCCGCCAATTTAGGTGCCGAGCCTCCCATGCCTCGAGGTCCATGGCAGGCACTGCAGTTTTCCTGGAAAAGCGCTTCCCCATCGGGCGGCAACGCCATGGCCGATGAGCAAAACAGCAGAGTCATCAGGGTAAAAAAAGTGCACTTCATTTCAGTCTCCTTGGCCGGCCAGCCGTTACACGGGTATAGGCCGGCATGACCCCTGCGTTAATAACCACCACCACCGCCCATGCCACCCATACTGCCGGACGGCTCCCTAGCTTTTTGCTGCACGCGGCTCCATTCCGCGCATGTCATAAAGCTCTTATGGTCTACCTTGCCAGTCCTGTCGAAGCTGACATTGAACGTATGCTTCTGGCCGGCTTGCGTGAGCATGTAGTCAAAGCAGGTGCCGGGCTCGACGGTGCGATCACTGATCGATAAAGGCTTCCCGCCGATTTGCTGGACCTGATCCTTGCTCATTCCCATCTCGACCTTTGCGACCAGCGGTTGCTCTCGATAGACCTGTGAATCAGAGCTGCATCCAGCCACCGCAGACAACACGGCGACCAGTGCGAATAGAGGGGTGTTCATGACTGGGCTCCCGGTAGTGAGTGTCGTGAAGAAACTCGTGGGTGCATCAGTAAAATTAAAGTCGAGTTCAGCGGTGCGCGCCAAATATCCTTAGGGCTGAGGTATTGGCGTGCGAGGGGAGGGCAGGCAACAGAAAGCCCACACGTGGTGGGCTTTCTGTTTGGGGGCTGGTTCCGTCAGCGATTCGGAGTGTGCTCTACGGTCCAGAGCCTATCAACGACGAGGCGACGAAACGTCAAGCCTGAATGCGGGACTTGCGAAAAGGAGCAGGAGCGACTTTCAGGTACGCGCGAAAACGTTCCTTTTCGATAGATTCGTTCTCAATTCTGAAGCCGAGAGTTGCACTCCGGCCCCCAATTACACTGGATGTCTACCCGGCCTCGCGTTACATTTGCCACATTTTATTGCAAGGAACAATTATGCGAATCTTGATAGGCGCGCTTGCTGTTGCGGCGTTGGCGGGGTGCTCTTTGCCGGCGTCCTTGGTGCCGGGTGAACCGAATGTCAGTGAGATCACTGCCAAGGTTCCGAAGGACTTTGCACAGTGCGTTCTGCCGGCCTGGCAGCGCGAGGTCCCTAAAACCACTCAGATTGCGATTGCTAACGGCTACAGGATCACTGCGCCAAGCGTTATTACCGCCGACGAGACTCTGGATATTGTGAAGTACAAGAATGGGAGTCGAATATCGCTGTATCAAGGTCCGCCGTGGGCCAAGTCGGGCGCTCTGATGAAGTCATTGCGTAACTGTTTGTAGCTCATAAGTTTCATGCCGCGACAAGGAATCCGTGATTTCGAACCTGGGCGCCTTGCTTCCCACGAAATCGTGCCGGTAGGCGCTCAAGTTGCAGGCAGTGTCCCGCGTAGGTGCTAGCGTGTGTACGCACCCTTATGAATTGACATTGGAGTGATGCCGGATGCGCGCACCAGTAGGTTCAATTGTGGGGCTTTGCTCCGCCTCTGCGACGATGTTTGCCATGGGCATGGCTTTTCTCGGCTATTGGGGCGTGCATGAACCTCACCCGTGGCGCTGGCACGAAATCCTCGTGGTGGTGTTGGCTCTGGGTGGATTCGCGATGCTCGGAGCGGTGACCTGGATAGCCACAACGCCCGTTGAGAATGAAACGCTGGAAAGGGTTTTGCCGGCCAGGCGGGCATTTGCGTTGGGCGTTGTGCTGCTTTGGCTGTCCGTTCTGGTCACGGTTGTGTATTGATTGCCTGTGGCCGTTCGGCAAGAGGCAGGGTGGAGGAACGATGACTTGATGTCGCTCCCCCCCAGAAAAAACTTATAGATGTAACCATGCCAGCGAACCCAGCACGACGCTGACGCCTGCGGCACTGTAGGCGACCCTTTTCAGCCACTCCTTGCGCGTCAATAAGGTGATCGCCGCCAGCGAAATGGCAATCTGAATGGCCGTCATTGCCTGTGCCCAGCGGTGATGCTGGTGCAATACCAATTCTGATTTGGCATCCCACTCGCTGGCTTCCGCTTCGAGTATCTCTGCCTGCTTGCGCACTGCTTCTTTTTCAGTTTTGTAGCGTTGCGCTTCGGCGGTGTAGTGCGCGGCATCGAGGCCGGGGATGTGGATCGCCAGTTCCGACAGGTTTTGTCGGCTGGATTTTGCCTGGTAGTAATTCCACTGGTTGGAGGCTTCGGTTTTCTTGATGGCGGCGTTGTTTTTGTCCATTGCCGCTTCGCTTTCCGTGGAGCCCGCCTGATAGCTGAGCATGGCGCCGATGGTCGCCATGATCGCCGTCATCACCGCGATCTTGCTGGCGAAACTGTCCCCACGGGCCTGGGCGTGTTCGGTCGCGTGTTCCAGATGTTGTTCGTGCGGGCTAGGAACTTCGAAGTCTTCAGTCATGGACTTTGGTCTTTGCGGAGTGAATAAGTGTCAAATTGTAACGGTAGTATTTGTCAAAGGCGCTATCTCAATGAGGCGCTTTCGGACTTTTATTTCTGGAAACCATGAAGTTTTCACCTTTATCCGACGGTAACCCCACAACGCCAAATCTAAGCTCTGCGGCGCCGTGGCTGACAGTGAGGAGAACCAGGCAAAGGGCAGGACTCAAAGGGTAACGTTGACGCAAATCGCATTCACGATTCACGCGTGTGTAATCCACTCATTCAGGAGTTACCTATGTCCATCGGAGCAATCTCGGCTTCCAACCCAGTGACTATTAACGGGCTCCGTTCTGCCCAAAGTCAGCCCAAGGCGCAAGCGGATCAGGCAACTGCATCCACAAGCGTCACCACTGTTGCCAGCAACGTTGCGGCGGCACTGAAAGAAGCAACCGAAACCGCTGCACAAACCGCTCAAGAGGCTGGGCATGGTGATCATCAAGCTCAGCTATTGATGCAAAAACAGCATCAGCAACACGTAGGCGCTGCAACGCCGTCCAAGGCGCCTTCTACTGGCGTTGTGAATGGCAATGGGCAGATAACCGGCGTGCTCATCAACACTAAAGCTTAAGCCGTTTGATGTAGTGCCAAAGGCTGGTGAATCCTGCGCGAGCAGGCTTTGCCAGTTGCGATTTGAAGCGCGCCAGTAACGCTCGCACTCACAGAAAAAGTCCCCCTTTTGGCAACTCAATCACCCAGAGCATCCTGATCGGCATAGTGCTGCAACCCTTCAACCAACGCGTCGAAGGTCGTTCGGCAGCGCGGGCTGTTGCGCAAGTCCTCATGCATGGTGACCCAGGTTTCCATTCCCAGCGAAAACGAGTTCGTCAGCACACGTTGCAGCGCTGCGTCACGCTTGGCCAGCGGAACCTGGCAGAAACCGATGCCCGCGCCTGCACGTATCAGCGCTAACTGCGCAAGGTTGCTGTCGCTGCTCAGTGAGAAGAGGTGGCGGTCAAAGCCTTTTATGGATTTGCCGATACTGCGGATAAAGGCATTCGACTGGTCGTAACCGATGATCGAATGGCTGGCCAGTTCGTTGAGGTCGCACGGTGTTCCGTGTTGGCTCAAGTATTCTGCGCGCGCATACAGCCCAAGCTCGAGTCGACCGATACGGCGCGCCACGAGTTGCTCTTGGCGCGGACGCATCATGCGCACGGCGATGTCGGCTTCAAGCTGCAAGAGATCCACCACGCGGTTGGTCAGTACGAGTTCTATTTTCAACGCGGGGTGTTGTTGGCGAAGCCGCGCGATGATGGGCGGCAACACCTCGACGCCAATCACGTCGCTGGCTGAAATACGGACAATCCCCTGTACTGCCGTGCCCCGGCTTGAGGCTGCTCGCTCAATCGAGGCCGCTGTACTTTCCATGGTGAGTGCGTGGGCGCGCAGGGTCAGCGCCACTTCGGTGGGCATCAGTCCTGTTTGTGATCGCGTAAACAAGGCAACACCCAGCGCCTTTTCGAGCGCGGCGATGTGCCGGCCGACTGTTGGCTGTGTAATGCCGAGCAAGCGCGCCGCGCCCGACAGCGATCCTTCGTTGAGTACCCCCAGGAAGGATCGATAAAGCTCCCAACCAATATTCGATGCCATGCATAAATGTATAGCGTCACGCTTATCTTCGGCAATTTATCTATAGCGTCCGTTCGCCCAGGATCAAGCCCTCTACAACCTTGAGGTGTCGGACATGAAGAACAGCAAAGTTCTGGTATTGGGAGCGACAGGAGGGATTGGCGGGGAAGTGGCGCGGCAATTGAAAGACACCGGTTGGGAGGTTTGCGCGCTAACGCGTCATCTCGAAAAGGGCATCGATCAACGAACGGGTATCACGTGGCTGCGCGGTGATGCGTTGAATCGGCAGGATGTTATCGAGGCAGCAAAAGGTTGCTCGGTAATCGTTCATGCGGTCAATCCGCCGGGTTATCGTCGATGGTCGGAACTGGTACTGCCGATGCTCGATAACACCATCGCTGCGGCCCTGGTTGAAGGTGCAACCATCGTGCTGCCTGGCACAGTTTATAACTTTGGTCCTGATGCCTTTCCGGTACTGCGAGAGCATTCACCGCAGCATCCGCACACCCGAAAAGGCGCTATTCGGGTGGAGATGGAGCAGCGTTTGCGCAAGGCTGCGGACAATGGCGCTCGTGCGCTGATCGTTCGCGCCGGAGATTTTTTTGGGCCCAGAGCCGGCAACAACTGGTTTTCCCAGGGGCTGATCAAGCCGGGGAGACCCGTCAACGCGGTGGTTTATCCGGGTAAGCAGGGCGTTGCTCACCAGTGGGCTTACCTGCCGGACGTTGCGCGGACCATGGTCGAGTTACTGGAGCGCCGCACCACACTCGACGCCTTTGAAAGCTTTCATATGGCCGGTCATCTGGACACTGACGGTACTCAGATGAGTAGCGCTATTCAGCGTGTTGTCTTTCAGCGTACGGGCGCGGAGCCGCGAGTGACAGCGTTCCCGTGGTGGTTGCTGAAAGTGGCTTCGCCCTTTGTTGTCACCTTCCGTGAAATGCTGGAGATGCGTTATTTGTGGAGCACACCGGTGCAGATGGACAATGCGCGATTGATCGAGGTGCTGGGGTGCGAGCCGCACACGCCTTTGGATGAGGCGGTTGAAGCGGCGCTGGTGGGGATGGGGTGTATCAGTCGGGGCGGGTTAGCGACGTGTTCCTGACGCAGTGACTACGACATCCAAAAATAAATTTGAGAATCACTGGCTGACTTTCGTTTCACAGACAAAGTAATTGCTCTTGCGATTCTTGGCGGTGAGATCCGTCGTTAGCTGTTTGGCAGCAGCGATGCATTGCTTGTAAGCGTCGGCCTGTACCCAGTGTTCGACAGGTATTACCTGGCAGTCCGTACGAGATGCGTCAGTGCACAGGTACAGCAGTAAAAATACCGTCATACAACCTCCTGTGCGCTTAACACCCAAACCATCTGCTGAACCTGAGTCGCAACAGTCCTTAGCAAGTAAAGCTGATTGGCGTTTTATCTGTCAGAAAGCGGTCGGTGAGGTCAGAGGCTTTTCCTCGCCGTTCGTCGGGCGTTTCACATTTGAATCATTGGTCTGGGAATGACCGGCTAGTCTCAAAAACCTTGAAGGTCGGTATTTTTTAGGCAATCAGTTGTTTGCCGGTATCGATCTGTCTGGAGGGACTGATAGATGAGCAATCCTTACATTGAAGATGATGGCGCTGAGTACCCGGTCAACAATTGTGTGCAGTGTGGTCAGACGGATTATGTGGCGGGGTTTGGTGAAACGCCGACCAAGCCGGGTAAGGCCAGGCTGCCGGCGGTGACCAAAACCACCGCAAAACCGTTTATGCCGAAGGTCGCAGCGCCTGTACGCAAGTAACCGAAAGGGCGGTATCAACGTTATTGATCGTCGGATGTTTCTTTCACGCTTCTTTCACAATCAAATCCGTAGGCTCAACTCATCCGTTAAAAAGCAATTCCATTAGCCCGTCTCCCCAGCGGGCTTTTTTTTGCCTTCGATAAAACTCTTTGCGTATAAACTGTCCAACCCTCGCGCTCGGGAGGGTTGGGCCGGTTCTTTGCCTGAATCGACGGCCTTTTTAAGCACCCGGGTTTTACTAAATTAGTACCCTTTTTGAGGTTCATGTCATGCGTTTAACTTTGCCTGCTCTGGTTCTGGGCCTTTTGGTCGCTCAAGGTGCAATGGCTGCCGGTGATGGCTCCGCAGCGCTCGGCGGTGGCCTGGGCGGTGTGCTGGGTAATGTGGTCGGTCAGAAGCTCGGTGGCAACACCGGCGCAGCGATTGGTGCCGGTGTTGCGGGCGCAGCGGGCAGTGCTGCCGGCGCGCGCAAGGGCCACCGCACTAAAGCTGCAATCGGTGGTGGTGTAGGCGCGGCGGGTGGTTCGGTCATCGGCAACTCGCTGGGCGGCAAGACCGGCTCCGCCATCGGTGCAGGCCTTGGCGGCGCAGCGGGCGGTGCGCTCATGGGCAAGTAGGGGCACTGATTCCAGCGGTACGATTTGAAAAAGCCCGGCTAATTGCCGGGTTTTTTCATTCCGGATGACTACGCCCCTAGTACCCCATGCTAGTGCGCGACCTGAGTCCTGACCCTGCAATGACTCGAACTTCACAACTCCAACTGATCAGCCCTGATCCCGAACGCCATGGCGATTTTTTCCCGAGTGGCGCGACGTGGTTTGTTCACAGCCTCTTGCTGGGCGAACGCAGGTTGTGAAATTCCCATCCGCTTTGCCACTTCCTCCTGCGTCAGGTTCAAGTGTTCGCGCCAGGCGCGGATGGGGGTGGCGCCATCGACGATACGACTGACCACTTGATGAGGAATCAGCTCGGTGCCTCCGTGTTGAGCGACATACTGCTGGTAGGGGATGACGACAAAGGCCGGCTCGCCGTCCGGGCCGTTGATGATTTGTATGTCAGTAGGTGCGTTCGTCACGTTTTTTGACCTCTTGAATGCTGACCACCTGGACCGAGCCGTCCCAGTCAAACAGAACCCGGTAGTTACCGACTCTCAGGCGATACCCGCAATTGTGCAGGGCCAGCGCCTTGACGTTGATTGCGTCGGGCATGCGCTCTAACTGCGTTACGGCATCGCGGATTTGGGCCCGGTGCTCTGTGTGTACTCTGAGCAGTTGCTTTACCGCTTTGCGGGTCCAGTAGATTTCGTTCATGAGATCTTAATAAGCCTTCCATAAGTCATGCAATGATTTTCTTATATTTCTATAAGTAACCGTGCGGCGCTTTCCTTGCGCTCACTACACACCCTAGGCCGTGATCGACGCGTGGGAGCGGCAAACAGTTGCTGCATGTGAACTGCGCTCGCTATGCTGCCGACCCCTTTAATCGATCCCTCTTCGATCGATCAAGGCATTGGCCGTACCTGCGCCGCCTCCCGGAATGTTGTGTTGATAACGGATCAGATGCGATGAATGCACCGCTCGACTTCGGCCCGATCAAGGCCGTGATTTTCGATATGGATGGTCTGCTGCTCGATACCGAGGGCATTTACACCGAGGTCACGCAAATCATTGCCGAACGCTACGGCCGAACCTTCGACTGGAGCATCAAACAGAACATCATCGGCCGCGGTGCTGGTGATCTGGCGCGCTATGTCGTCGAGGCGCTGGACTTGCCGATCAGCGCTGAAGAGTTTCTGGTGATCCGCGAGCCGTTGATGCGTGAACGCTTTCCGCGTGCGCTGGCGATGCCGGGGGCGCAGGAGCTGGTTCAGCACTTGAAAGCGAACAACATTCCGATTGCTGTGGGCACCAGCTCTTCGAGTCAGTCCTTCGGGCAGAAAACCACGTTGCATGGCGATTGGTTTGCGCTGTTCGACACTATCGTGACGGCTGATGACCCTGAAGTGGGCGCGGCGAAACCAGCGCCGGATATCTTCCTCACCGCCGCGCGACGTTTGGGTGTGGCGCCGCAGGATTGCCTGGTGTTTGAAGACTCGCCATTTGGCGTCACTGCAGCAAAAGCAGCAGGGATGACCGCAATTGCTGTGCCGGATGCGGCCATGGCTGACGAAAAATACGCGCATGCCGACAGCATTCTTCGTACGTTGAAAGCGTTCCAACCGCACGCGTACGGCTTGCCGGCACTCGAGCAGGCGTAACGGGAAAACGCTGGACAACAAAACGCCGGGCAACCTGATCAAAGGTTGTCCGGCGTTTTGTTTTTTGCGCAGTGAGGGCGGTGAATCAGGCGCCAAAACCACCGTCGATGGTCAGGCTGGCGCCAGTGATGTAGCCGGTTTCCGGGCCGGCCAGGTAGGCGACGAAACTGGCGATCTCGGAGGCGGTGCCATAACGACCAACAGCCATCAGCGGGATCAGGCTCTCGGCGAACTCACCGTGGGCCGGGTTCATGTCGGTATCGACCGGGCCAGGTTGCACGTTATTGATGGTGATGCCCCGTGGGCCCAGGTCGCGGGACAGACCTTTGGTCAGGCCGACCAGCGCCGCTTTGCTCATGGCGTAAGGGCCACCACCGGCGAAGGGCATGCGGTCGGCGTTGGTGCTGCCGATGTTGATGATGCGACCGCCTTCGGTCATGTGTTTAGCGGCTTCTTGAGTCGCGATGAACACACTGCGTACGTTGATCGCCAGGGTTTGGTCGAAGTCTTCGAGTTTGAAATCTTCCAGTGGGGCGACGGCCAGCACACCTGCGTTGTTGACCAGAATATCGAGGCGACCAAAGGCTTTGACTGTGCCGTTTACGGCGTTGCGGATGGCCGTTGCGTCAGCGCTGTCGGCTTTGATGGCCAAGGCTTTGCCGCCGGTAGCGGTGATGCTGTTCTGCAATTCTTCAGCCTTGGCAACGGAGCTGACGTAAGTGAAGGCAACCGCCGCGCCTTCAGCGGCCAGGCGTTTGACGATGGCGGCGCCGATGCCGCGGGAGCCGCCCTGGACGAGAGCTACTTTACCGCTGAGATTTTGAGTGGTCATGTGGTTCTCCAAAAGTACAAGGCGGACTGCCTTGTTGTTGGAGTCGAGTATCAGCCTCGGATTACCAGCTGTGTAGACGGTAATTGCTATAGTCTGTGTAAACCAAAAGTTTATAGTGGCGACCATGGAAACCTTTAGCAGTATCGAATGCTTCGTGCGCAGCGCCGAGGTCGGCAGCTTTGCCGAAGCCGCGCGGCGCTTGAGCCTGACCCCGGCGGCGGTGGGCAAAAGTGTCGCCAAGCTTGAGGCGCGCCTGGGCGTTCGGCTGTTTCAGCGCAGCACGCGCAGCTTGACGCTGACCGAAGCCGGTCAGCTGTTTCTCGGCGAAGTCAGTGCCAGTCTGCACACCATTCAGAACGCGGTGGCCAATCTGGCCAGCGCTGAAGGACGTCCGGCCGGGACGCTGAAAGTCAGCATGGGCACGGTGTTCGGGCGGCTGTACATCGTGCCGCTGCTGGGCGAGTTTCTGCGGCGTTTTCCGGCGATCAATCCGGATTGGCATTTCGATAACCGCCAGGTCGATCTGATCGGCCAAGGCTTCGATGCGGCGATTGGTGGTGGTTTTGAACTGCCGCAAGGCGTGGTGGCGCGCAAGCTGACGCCAGCCCACCGAGTGCTGGTGGCATCCAGGGATTATCTGGCGCAACGCGAAGCGATTCGTGAGCCGGATGACTTGCGTGACTGCGACGGGATTTTGATTCGTTCGCCGCAGACCGGTCGCGTGCGGTCCTGGCAACTGACCAGCCGTCGCCAGGAACACAGCCCGCTGAGTCTCAAGGCGCGGATGACCATGAGTGACTCCGAAGCCGCTTGCGCCACCGCAGTGCAAGGCTTGGGCATTGCGCTGGTGAGCATGCCGTTTGCCGTCGGTTACCTGAATGCCGGCACCTTGCAGCGCGTGTTGCCGGACTGGTACGTCGATGATGGCAACATCTCGATTTACTACGCCGAACACAAACTGCTGCCGGGCAAGACGCGTGCGTTCGTTGATTTCGTCATCGAACAGTTTGCCGAGCAGCAATTGGCGCAGCGGTTTAGTGCTGTTTGAGTAGGTCTCCTGGCCGAGTGCAGATCCTGTGGGAGCGAGCTTGCTCGCGATAGCGGTGTAACAATCAACATCAATGTTGAATGTCAGTCCGTCATCGCGAGCAAGCTCGCTCCCACAGGGGGATTTCGCAGGGCAGGGGATCAGGCTTTCTGGATGATGTTACCCGCGTGCAAGCCGCATTCTTTCTGGGTGGCTTCTTCCCACCACCAGCGGCCTTCGCGCTCGTGCTGGTTCGGCAGCACAGGGCGGGTGCACGGTTCACAGCCAATGCTGATGAAACCGCGCTCATGCAGGCTGTTGTACGGCAGCTCCAGCATGCGGATGTAACCCCAGATCTCTTCGCTGGTCATTTGTGCCAGCGGGTTGAATTTGTACAGGGTGCGCTCTGGCGTCGAGAACGCGCTGTCGACTTCCAGTACGGCAACCTGGCTGCGGGTACCCGGGCTCTGGTCGCGACGCTGGCCGGTGGCCCAGGCATTGACGGTGGACAGCTTGCGACGCAGCGGTTCGATCTTGCGGATGCCGCAGCATTCGCCATGGCCGTCCTTGTAGAAGCTGAACAGGCCTTTTTCTTTGACGAACGGTTCGAGCTTTGTATGGTCCGGCGAGACCAGTTCAATCTCGATCTTATAGTGCTCGCGCACCTGATCGATGAAGCGATAGGTTTCCGGATGCAGGCGTCCGGTGTCGAGGCTGAAGACTTTGACGTTCTTGTTGATCTTCCAGGCCATGTCCACCAGCACCACGTCTTCGGCGCCGCTGAAGGAGATCCAGAGATCATCCCCGAACTCGGCAAAAGCCAGTTTGAGAATGTCCTGGGCGGATTTGGTGGCATAGGTCGCGGCGAGTTCAGTGACGTCGAACGATGGGCTCATCAGGGCGGTTTCCTACAGGTCGGTGGCGCTAAGCGCTCTATATAGTGGCGATGGTAGCAAAAACCCGAGGCGACGGGGGCGCTCGTCTGCGTTGCGTCGGTCGGTACGACTCGCTAGAGTTCGGCAGTCCTTTTGCTCGCTCAACTCAATAATCAGTACAAATGGGAGTGTCTTGTGGAAATTGCCTGTCTCGATCTGGAAGGTGTATTGGTCCCGGAAATCTGGATCGCCTTTGCCGAAAAAACCGGGATTGAATCCCTCAAGGCAACCACCCGGGATATTCCCGATTACGACGTGCTGATGAAGCAGCGCCTGCGGATTCTCGACGAGCACGGTCTGAAGCTGTCCGACATTCAGGAAGTGATCGCCACCCTGAAGCCGCTGGACGGCGCCATCGAGTTCGTCAACTGGCTGCGCGAGCGCTTCCAGGTGGTAATTCTTTCCGACACTTTCTACGAGTTTTCCCAGCCGCTGATGCGTCAACTGGGCTTCCCGACCTTGCTCTGCCATCGTCTGATGACTGACGATGCCGGTCGGGTGACGGGCTATCAATTGCGGCAGAAAGATCCCAAGCGTCAGTCGGTGCTGGCGTTCAAGAGCCTCTACTACCGGGTGATCGCAGCTGGTGATTCGTACAACGACACCAGCATGCTGGGTGAGGCGGACGCCGGGATCCTGTTCCACGCACCCGATAACGTGATCCGCGAATTCCCGCAGTTCCCGGCGGTGCACAGCTTTGCCGAGCTGAAGCAGGAGTTCCTCAAAGCCTCGAATCGCGATCTAAGTTTGTAATCACGCCCCCCGTAGATACCGTCTTGAGCCTCACCGGGCAAGCGCAAGTTTCGGGTCAAAGGGTTGACCCGACTTGAGCACGCCGTAAACGAAGTGCAACAG
>NZ_JBIUVW010000041.1:0-62756 GCF_044743155.1 Pseudomonas sp. NPDC087697
GCCACTCCGCCTCGAACCACCTGCCGCCTGCGCTGTTTGAGCAGCAAGCGGCCTAATGCTCCTACAGAGCGGTTCAAAAAAACTGAACCACAACAGGCTTGCCCGCGATGGCGGCGGAACAGACACCCAGACAATTCACCCAGCATTTTTGCCATTGCTCTCCAACTGCCCCAACGGCACGCGTTTTTCAATGGTGTTTTGAAAAAGTGTACTGGCCTTATAAACAGGTTTTGTAACTTAAATTCCGTCCGTCGGCTTTCTAAAATAACGCTCTCCTTGTCCTGCCTTCGAGCGTCCCATGCCAGGCCTACGCCGTTTCCCATTACCGCTGATTGGCGCCTTTTTCGCGCTGTACGTGATCTGGGGGTCGACCTACCTGGTGATTCGCATCGGTGTGCAGTACTGGCCGCCGCTGATGCTCGGCGGCATTCGGTTTATTGTCGGCGGAACGCTGATGTACGCGTTCCTGCGCTGGCGCGGTGTGCCCGCGCCGACCTGGCCGCAGTGGAAGGCGGCGGGGATAATCGGGATTTTGTTGCTCAGTTTTGGCAACGGCGCGGTCAGCATGGCTGAGCACACAGGCGTGGCCTCTGGCGTTGCGGCATTGGCGGTGGCGACGGTGCCGTTGTTTACCTTGCTCTGCGGGTATTTCTGGGGGGCGCGCAATACCCGTCTGGAATGGGCGGGGATTGTGCTGGGACTGATCGGTATCGCCATGCTCAATCTGGGCTCCAATCTGCAATCGAGCCCTTTGGGGGCTGCCCTGCTGATTGGTGCGGCGGCAGCCTGGGCGTTTGGTTCGGTGTGGAGCAAACATTTGCCATTGCCTCAGGGCGCGATGTCCAGCGCGGCGCAAATGCTGGTGGGGGGCGTGGTGTTGTTGATCGGCAGCGCGCTTAAGGGGGAACACGTGGACAGTCTGCCGCCGCTGGAAGGCTGGGCAGCACTGGTGTACCTGATCGTCTTCGGGTCGATCATTGCTTTCAACGCCTACATGTACCTGCTCAAGCACGTGCGCCCGGCGGCGGCCACCAGTTATGCCTACGTCAACCCGGCGGTGGCGGTGTTGCTGGGGATCGTTTTTGCGGGCGAAAGCATCGGCATCGAAGAGGCCTTGGCGATGGCGGTGATCATCAGCGCCGTGGTACTGATCGGCTTGCCGCAGTGGCGACGTGCTCCTGAGCGGCCTACCGCTTTGGTGCCGACAGAATCTCGTGTGAATTAGGGTAAACTGCGCGCCATTGCACACTCGCGCTGATTTTCCTACGGTATTCCCATGACTTTCGCCACTCTTGGCCTGATCGAACCCTTGCTGCGCGCCCTTGAGACGCTCGGTTACCAGACCCCGACCCCGGTGCAGACGCAAGCCATTCCGGCGGTGCTGGCCGGTCGCGACCTGATGGCTGCGGCCCAGACCGGCACCGGCAAGACCGCCGGTTTCGCCGTGCCGCTGTTGCAGTTGCTGGCCATGGAAGGGCCGAAAGTCACCAGTAACTCGGTGCGTGCGCTGATCCTGGTGCCGACCCGCGAGCTGGCCGAGCAGGTTCATGAAAGCGTGCGTCAGTACGCTGAAAACCTGCCGCTGAGTACGTACGCAGTGTACGGCGGCGTCAGCATCAACCCGCAAATGATGAAGCTGCGCAAAGGCGTCGACCTGCTAGTGGCCACGCCCGGTCGTCTGCTAGACCTGTTCCGCCAGAACGCGCTGAAGTTCAACCAGTTGCAAACCCTGGTGCTGGACGAAGCCGACCGCATGCTCGATCTGGGTTTCTCCGAAGAGCTGGCGAACATTTACAAGGCGCTGCCGAAAAAACGTCAGACGCTGCTGTTCTCTGCGACCTTCTCTGATGCGATTCGCGAGTTGGCCGGGCAAATGCTCAACGATCCGCTGAGCATCGAAGTCAGCCCGCGTAACGTTGCGGCCAACACCGTCAAGCAGTGGGTGGTCACGGTCGACAAGAAGCGCAAGGCCGAGCTGTTCATTCACTTGCTGCGCAAAAATCGCTGGAAGCAGGTGCTGGTGTTCGCCAAGACCCGCAACGGCGTTGACCAACTGGTGGAAAAACTCCAGGGCCTGAGCGTGAATGCCGACGGCATCCACGGCGATAAACCACAAGCCACGCGCCAGCGCGCACTGGACCGTTTCAAGGCCAGTGAAGTGCAGATTCTGGTCGCCACCGACGTTGCGGCCCGTGGTCTGGATATCGAAGACTTGCCGCTGGTGGTGAACTTCGACCTGCCGATCGTCGCCGAGGACTACATTCACCGTATCGGTCGTACCGGCCGTGCAGGCGCGACCGGCGAGGCGATTTCGTTGGTGTGTGCCGATGAGGTGAATCAGCTGTCGGCCATCGAGATGCTGACGCGTCAGACCTTGACCCGTCACATGGAACAGGATTTCGAACCTGAGCACCGCGTACCGGACACTGATGCCAGCGGTCAGGTGGTCAAGAAACCGAAAAAGCCGAAGAAGCCAAAAGTCTCCGGTGGCGGCAAACGCAACCTGGGCAAGTGGGTGGAGAGCGGTGATGCTTCGGCGCCGGAGCCTTCGATCAAGCCTGTGCGAAAAGTGCCGGTGTTCAATACCGGGCCGCGTAAGCGTAAGCCGTAGAGGGGCAGCTTCAAGCGGCAAGCTGCAAGCTGCAAGCTGCAAGCTGCAAGCGAAGAGCGGGTCGTGCGCCGGCTTTAGCTTGCAGCTTGTAGCTTAAAACTTGCGGCTGCCTCTAAGCCACTCCACCATCCCCAACCCTGCCGCTCGCCCACTGGCGAAACACGCGGTCAGCAGATAGCCGCCCGTGGGCGCTTCCCAGTCGAGCATTTCCCCTGCGCAGAACACGCCAGGCAGTTGCTTGAGCATCAGGTTTTCATTCATCGCTTCGAACGTCACGCCACCGGCGCTGCTGATAGCTTCGTCCAATGGGCGGGTGTTGACCAGTGTCAGCGGCAAGGCCTTGATGGCCCTGGCCAGTGAAAACGGGTCAGCAAAGCATTCGGCCGGTGTCAGTTCGCGCAGCAATGCCGCTTTGACACCGTCGAGGCCGAGTTGGCTGTGCAGGTGTTTGGCCATGGAGCGTGAACCACGGGGTTTGCTCAGCGCCGCCTGAATTTTATCCACAGGCCTGCCGGGCAGCAGGTCGAGGTGAATGGTTGCCGAGCCGGTTTGATTGATGGCTTCACGGATCGGCGCCGACAACGCGTAAATCAAACTGCCTTCGATGCCGGTGGCAGTGATCACGCATTCACCGAGTCGCGGCACATCGTCGTTCAAACCGATGGCGATATTTTTCAGCGGGGCCCCGGCGAATTTGCTGACCATCAGCTCGCTCCAGGCCTTCACCTCGAAACCACAATTGCTCGGTTGCAGCGGCGCCAGGGCAACCTCTCGTTGCGCAAGCGGCAGCATCCAGGCGCCATCCGAACCCAACCGCGACCAACTGCCGCCACCCAGCGCCAACAACAGGGCATCGGCGCTGATCGCCTTCTCACCGTCAGGGCTGTCGATACGCAGGCTGCCATCAGCGTTCCAACCCAGCCAACGGTGGCGGGTGTGGATAACTACACCGGCATCGCGCAGGCGTTTGAGCCAGGCGCGCAGTAGCGGGGCGGCCTTCATGTCGGTAGGAAACACGCGGCCAGAGCTGCCGATGAAGGTTTCGATCCCCAAGTCATGAATCCACTGACACAGGACTTCGGCGCCGAATTCGCGCAGCAACGGGGCGATTTGCGCGGCACGCTCGGCATAACGTGCCAGAAATGCCGGGTAGGCTTCGGAATGGGTAATGTTCATGCCGCCGACACCGGCCAGCAGGAATTTGCGACCCACCGAGGGCATGCCGTCGTACAGATCGACCTTGACCCCGGCCTGGCTCAGCACCTCGGCGGCCATCAGGCCAGCGGGGCCGCCGCCGATGATGGCGACGTGGTGAGGGCGGTTGGCGGAGGGCTGGGTCATGGCGTGAGCTGCGGTTCGACGGAAGAGGGCGGGCATTCTATCAGCACAACCCAATGTGGGAGCGGGCTTGCTCGCGAAGGCGATGGCACATTCAACATCAATGTGACTGGCAAACTGCTTTCGCGAGCAAGCCCGCTCCCACATTCGATTGGGGTGTGTTGAAAATACTGGTCAAAAAATGCTCAATGGCTTGCAGGCTATACGCACTCGGGTCTGTAGGTCCTTTCACTCAGGTTATCCACAGGCCGTTCCACAGGCATTGTGGGTAAAGCATCCACAACTCAGTGACAACCTGATGACTGCCAGACCCGTTGTGCGCTGTGATGGAGGATGCCATGACGTCGCGCCAGGGCCTGGCGGTCCTTGCTATAGCCGCCGCCGATCACCCCAACCACTGGAATGTCGCGTCCCAGGCAATGCCGGAGCACGCTTTCATCGCGGGCGGCGACGCCTTCATCGGTCAGTTTCAGGTAGCCCAACGCGTCGTCTTTATGCACATCGACACCGGCGTCATACAGCACCAGGTCGGGCTGATAGAGCGGCAGCAGGTAATTCAGCGCGTCATCGACCACCTTCAGGTAATCATTGTCGCCCATGCCCATGGGCAGCGGAATGTCCCAATCGCTTTTGGCCTTGCGTGCGGGAAAGTTCTTTTCGCAGTGCAGGGAAACCGTCACCGCGTCCGGGGTATGTTCCAGTATTCGTGCCGTCCCATCGCCTTGGTGCACGTCGCAATCGAAGATCAGTACCCGACCGACCCGGCCGCTTTCCAGCAGGTAATGGCTGATCACCGCCAGGTCATTGAAGATGCAGAAACCCGCTGGGTGATCGTAATGGGCGTGATGGGTGCCGCCGGCCAGATGACAGGCCATGCCGTGTTCCAGTGCCTGCTCGGCGGCCAGCAATGAGCCGCCGACCGCGCGTACCGTGCGTCGGGCCAGCGCTTCGTTCCACGGCAGACCGAGACGCCGTTGGTCTTCGCGGGACAATTCGCCACCCATATAGCGTTCGATGTACGCAGGGTCATGGGCGAGGGCGAGAATCTCGTTCGGGCAGATTTCCGGGCGCAGCAATTGGTGATCAAAGGTCAGACCACTGTCGACCAGGTGATCGCGCAGCAGACGGAACTTGTCCATGGGAAAGCGATGTTCCGCCGGGAACTCGGGGCTGTAGTCTTCGTGGTAAATCAGCGGCAGCGACATGGCGATTTCATGGAGTGAATGAGTGAATGAGTGAATGAGTGAATGAGTGAAGGATCCTACCAGCGATGTAGACTTGTTTGCATGGAAACGGAGGGGGAACGATGGAGCCGATACTGCAACTCGAGAGCGCGCGGCTGCTGATGCGCCAATGGCGCGATGAGGATTTGCCGGCGTTTGCGGCGATGTGCGCCGACCCGCAGGTCATGCGCTATTTCCCGGCAGCCTTGAGCCGTCTGGAAAGCGCTGCATTGATCGGGCGAATCCGTGGTCATTTCGCTGAGCATGGTTTCGGCTTCTGGGCGCTGGAGCGCAAGGACACCGGCGCGTTTATCGGTTTTACCGGATTGGCGGTGGTCGGGTTCGAGGCTTCTTTCACTCCCGCCACCGAAATCGGCTGGCGCCTGGCTCGTGAGCACTGGGGGCTGGGGTACGCCAGTGAAGCGGCCTGGACCGCTCTGCGTTGCGGCTTTGACCGTTTGGCGCTGGACGAAGTCGTGGCGTTTACCACCGAGGCCAACATGCCTTCGCAGAAAGTCATGCAAGCCATCGGCATGCATTACGACCCATTGGCGGATTTCGAACACCCAAAGGTCGGGCATGAGGATCCGTTGCGTCACCATGTGCTGTACCGCATCACCCGTGAACAATGGTTGGAAACCTTGCATGGATAAGCTGACCGGGATGTTTACAATGGGCTCATGGTTGGCCCGGGCCAATATCTGAATCGACCGCCGCAGCCAAGACTGCGCGGCATTGCTCTGTGTGAGGAGAGTCTGAATGAGCCATGTGTTGGATGATCTGGTCGACTTGCTGACCCTGGAACCGATCGAAGAAAACCTCTTTCGCGGTCGCAGCCAGGACCTGGGTTTTCGTCAACTGTTCGGCGGCCAGGTGCTGGGCCAGTCCCTTTCCGCAGCCAGCCAGACGGTCGAAGAAGCGCGCCATGTGCATTCGATGCACGGTTATTTCCTGCGTCCGGGCGACGCGGGTTTGCCGGTGGTCTATCAGGTGGATCGGGTGCGCGATGGTGGTAGCTTCAGCACCCGCCGCGTGACGGCGATCCAGAAGGGCAACCCGATCTTCACTTGCAGCGCTTCGTTCCAGTACGACGAAGAAGGCTTCGAACACCAGACCGCGATGCCGCAAGTGGTCGGTCCGGAAAACTTGCCGTCGGAGCTGGAGATCACCCAGCAACGCGCGCATTTGATTCCCGAGCACATGCGCGAAAAGCTGCTGTGCCCCAAGCCGATCGAAGTCCGCCCGGTCACTGAGAAAGACCCGTACAACCCGCAACCGGCCGACCCGATCAAGTACGTCTGGTTTCGCGCCGACGGTGCGTTGGCCGACTCGCCAGCGCTGCACAAATACCTGCTGGCCTATGCCTCCGATTTCGGTTTGCTGACCACCTCGATGTTGCCGCACGGCAAGTCGGTCTGGCAGAAAGACATGCAAGTCGCCAGCCTCGATCACGCGTTGTGGTTTCACGCCGATCTGCGCGCTGATGACTGGTTGCTGTACGCCATGGACAGCCCATGGGCCGGCAATTCTCGTGGCTTCTCACGCGGCAGTGTGTTCAACCGCGCAGGCAAACTGGTGGCGTCGGTCACTCAGGAAGGCCTGATTCGTCATCGCAAGGATTGGGTATGAGTCTGTCCGAGGTGCGGCATTGGGTGTTCGACATGGACGGCACGCTGACCATTGCCGTGCACGATTTCGTGGCAATTCGCGAGGCGCTGGCGATTCCCGCTGAACACGACATCCTCACCCACCTCGCGGCTCTGCCGGCCGCTGAAGCCGCGGCGAAACACGCCTGGTTGCTGGAACATGAGCGGGACCTGGCCTTGGGCTCCAAACCGGCCCCCGGTGCCGTGGAACTGGTGCGAGAGCTGGCCGGGCGCGGCTATCGCCTCGGCATTCTCACGCGCAATGCTCGCGAGCTGGCCCATGTCACGCTTGAGGCGATTGGCCTGGCTGACTGCTTTGCGGTAGAGGATGTGCTGGGCCGTGATGAAGCGCCGCCCAAACCGCATCCGGGTGGTCTGCTGAAACTGGCCGAGGCCTGGGACGTAGCGCCGAGCGAGTTGGTGATGGTTGGCGATTATCGCTTTGACCTGGATTGCGGGCGTGCGGCGGGAGCACGGACTGTACTGGTGAATCTGCCGGATAACCCGTGGCCCGAGTTGGCCGACTGGCATGCGCAGGATTGTGTGGAGTTGCGGCAGATGTTGTCGGCTTAAAACCAGAAGATCGCAGCCTGCGGCAGCTCCTACCGTGAATCGTGTACATCCGGAGCTGCCGCAGGCTGCGATCTTTTGACGTTATTGAAACAACGCCTTCTGCCCCTCGGGCGAGGTGAACATTTTGTCTGCGTTATGCCCCACATGGGGCACTTCGATCAGCCGCTGATTCAGCCCTTCGGGATGGCGCTGCTGTAAATAGTCGAAATAATTGTGCCCACGAATCAGCCGATACGCACCCTGCGTCTCGGCGGCGCAACTTCTATCCAGTGCCGGATGATGTGGGTTGGTGTCTCGCTGGCCCAGCAAATAGGTGATGTTGCGCTGTACATAGCCTTGCTCCAGTTGCTGCGCTGTTTGTCCACTGGCGTAGTCCGGCAGTTTCAGCAGTCCGTACTTCCAGTCATTGAAGCCGGGGCAACGCGCGGCATCGAACGGCACCGGTCGCTGCTCATCGAAATACGCATACGAAGACGGGTTGGCGATCACGTAGCGCACGCTGACGCCCGCAGTTTGCAGTGCCGGCTGGTCGTGGCCGAGCAGTGCATAACGTTGCACCACTTGCGCGCCACCGGAGTGGCCGGCGATGACGATCTCTTTCAGGGTTGGAAACTGCTGGCGATCGCTCAGGCGTTCCAGAATCTTGTCGAGCACCGCAAAGGAACTCAGCGGATTCGGTCCGGTGGACGGGTCGCCGGCCATCCAGTCATTGCCGCGCCAGCGCAGCAGGCTGTCGGGCAGTTGATGGCGAGCGATGTCGCTCTCATTAAGAAACTGTGGCGCGATCACCAAAGTGGTAGTGCTTTGCCCGGCTTGCTCGGCGGCTTTTTCCGCGCTCTGGCGGTAGCTTTCAGCGTTGCGCATGCGCCCATGTATCACGATCAGTACACGCTGAATTTGCGGTGATGACTGGCTCACGCCAACCGCCAGCTCGGAGTCGCCCAGGTTCAGGCGACCGGGGCTGATGACCTTGACCCCATTCTCGGCAGCCTGGAGGTTGGCGCAGATGAGTAACAGGCCGAATACCAGCAGACAGCGCGTGTGCATTTACAGACTCTTCGTCGCGAAGGTGTCGCATTGACTGACCTGACTGCGGCGGCCTTTTTTCCATAGCATGTGGGAGTCCTCTGTTTGAGCATGGTGATGAGTGTTGCTGGTGAGAGAGATAGTCGCCAGTCCGATCGTCAGACTATGACGGACGAAAGGCAGTATGGCATTCACCTGCGAAGCCGATGGCTGCAGACGAGCTTCGGCGAACGTCTCAGGTATCACACTGGCTGTTTGGCTCCCTCGCTGGCAGTTGTTGAACGCCGCAGTTCCACATTTTGCATTCATCCAGTTGTCTTCTAGAATCGGCCAAATTTCGTCTGGAATCCCACCATGGCCGGCAGTCAAATCGAACGCGTCTTCAGTGTTCTGGAGAGTCTTACCAGCGACCCGCGAGGCCTGCCGATGCAGGTTCTGGCAGAGCAACTGGAGATCCCGAAAAGTGCGACGCACCGCTTGCTCGCCGAGCTGATTCGGCTGGGTTACGTGCGGCAGAATCCGGACAACCTGCGTTATCACCTGTCGACCAAACTGGTTGCCATGGGCTTTCGTTACCTGTCGAGCAGCGGTGCGGATATCGTCCAGCCGGTGCTTGATCGGTTGGCTCAGGAAACCGGCGAGCTGGTGCGATTGGGCGTGATCGAGGGCGAGCGTCAGACCTGGATCGCCAAGTCTCAGGGCGCGCGTTCTGGTTTGCGTTATGACCCGGACATGGGCCGCGATGCGCCGTTGTTCTACACCGCGTCCGGGCATGCGTGGCTGGCCTGCCTCAGTGATGTCGAGGCCTTGTCACTGGTGGAGCGGCAAGCGGCGGACGTGCCGCTGGAGCTGGGACCGAATGCACCGCGCTCCAACATCGAACTGCTCGAACGCCTGCGCCTGGCCCGCGAACACGGTTATGCCTGGGTTCAGGAGAGCTCGGCGGTCGGCACCTCGGCAATCGCCGCCGTGGTGCGCCATCCGGTGGATGGGCGGGTGGTCGGCGTGCTCAGTGTCGCCGGGCCAAGTGCGCGGCTGCCCGAGTCTCGACTGCATGAACTGGCGCCGTTGTTGCTGCAGTTTGCTCAGGAGCTGTCGGCGGCGAGTCAGGCGTCGGAGCTGTTCAACTGATCGTCATCCCTGTAAGAGCAAAGCTTGCTCGCGATGAACGATGACGTGGTCGGCCTGAAACACTGCAGTGTCTGCATCGCGAGCAAGCTTTGCTCCTACAAAAATTGTGCGCTGTTCGAACACTATTGACGTTTCCTTGTGTGAGAAATTGGAATCAAGTTCTAAATTATTGAAATTCGATGTCCTGATAATCATCACCAGAGGATTGCACTGTGAGTTCGCCACTTCGCATCGGGTTGAGCAGTGCCGGGACTATGGGCCAGCCGCATTCCCAGGCTGCATCGAGCACCCCGCTTTCCGGTATCAATCAGCCCTTCAAAGGCATCCTGTTGATCGTTGTCGCGACCTTCCTGTTTTCCACTCACGACGCCTTGTCGAAATACCTGTCGGGCTTCTATCCGGTGATCATGGTGGTGTGGGCGCGTTATCTGGTTCACACGCTACTGATGGCCGGGATTTTTCTGCCGCAATCCGGCTTGCGTGTCCTGCGCACGAAACGCCCGTTGCTGCAGTTGCTACGGGCGTTGTGCTTGCTCGGTACCAGCCTGTTGTTCACTACGGGGCTGCTGTTCATCCCCTTGGCGGAAGCCACGGCGGTCAACTTTCTTGCACCGGTGTTGGTGACTGCGTTGTCGGTGCCATTGCTCGGTGAACGGGTGACGCGTGGGCAATGGCTGGCGGTGATGTGCGGGTTTATCGGGGTGCTGATCATCGTCCATCCGGGCGGCGATTTGTTCACCCCGGCGGTGTTGCTGCCGTTCTGCTCGGCGTTATTTTTCTGCTTTTACCAACTGCTGACGCGCAAACTCAGCGAGATCGACAGCCCGACCACTAGTAACTTCTTTGCTGGTTTGTGCAACACCCTGGTCATGAGTGCGCTGGTGCCGATGTTCTGGCAAGTGCCGAGCTTTACCCACGGTCTGCTGATGCTAGCGCTGGGTAGCTGCGGGATGACGGCGCATCTGTTGCTGACTCAGGCGTTTCGTCATGCCGCACCGGCACTGCTGGCGCCTTTTGGTTATTGTCAGATTGTGTTTGCCGGACTGCTCGGCTGGCTGTTGTTTTCCCACGCGCCGAGCCTGACCACGGTGATTGGCATCGCGATCATTTGCCTCAGTGGCCTGGCGGCTGCCTGGCAACAGCGCAGAGGCTGATTGCGCTCAAAACCTGAAACGCACCACCAGGTTCTGCAAACCGGCCGCCAGTTGCGACAACTCCCGACTGGTGGCGCTGGTCCGGGTCGACGCGTCGGCGCTTGCCAGCGACAGGTCGCGGATGTTCAGCAGGTTGCGATCTACCTCTCGGGCCACTTGAGCCTGCTCTTCCGAGGCACTGGCGATCACCAGATTGCGCTCGTGGATCTGCTCCATGGCGCGGGTGATTTGCGCCAGGGCCACGCCGGCCTGTTCGGCGATCGACAAGGTCTGGGCCACGCGCTGGCTGTTGCCGTGCATCGACAGCACCACACTGTCGGTGTCGCCCTGAACCCGGGCGATCATCTGCTCGATTTCCTGGGTCGACTGCTGGGTACGGTGGGCCAGGGCTCGCACTTCATCGGCGACCACGGCAAAACCGCGTCCGGCTTCCCCGGCTCTTGCGGCCTCGATGGCGGCGTTGAGGGCCAGCAGGTTGGTCTGTTCGGCAATGGCGCGGATTACGTCCAGTACTTTGCCGATTTCCCGAGATTGTTCGGCCAGGGTCTGAACCTGTTGCAGCGCGGTGCCGACATCGGCACTCATGGCCTGGATCGAATCGAGGGTCTCGATCACTCGCGCCTGGCCCTGAGTGGCCTCTAGAGTCGACTGGCGCGTGGTGTCTGAGGTCGAGACCGCGTTGCGCGCCACTTCTTCGACGGCGACGGTCATTTCGTTGACCGCCGTGGCGGCCTGCTCGATTTCGTTGTGCTGCTGTTGCAAGCGATTGGAGTCCTGCCCGGTGTTCTGGCTCATCTGCTGCGCCGCACCGTTCAGTTGGTTCGACGTACCGCTGATCAGTTGCAGGGTGTCGCGCAGGCTGCTCTGCATGCTGGCCAGGGCCCTGAGCAGACGGGCGGTTTCATCGGGCCCCTGGCTCTGTATCGGCGCACTCAGGTCACCGTCAGCGATCTGCTCGGCCACACGCGCAGCCTGACGGATGGGCATGACGATGCTGCGGATCAGCAGCCAGGCCAGGCATAAGGTCAGCAGGGCAACAGCGATCAGTGCGCCGATTACGGTCATTTTTACCTGGGCGTAAAGCCAATCGGCATGGCTGGCCGATTGGCTGACTTCGTTGGCGGTGAGGTTCATCAGCTCGGTGAATTGATCGCCGGTCTGGGTCGAGTAATCCTGGATTTTTCCGTTGAGCAGCGCGCTCATTTGCTCGCTGCGGTTTTGCCGGGACAGTTCTTCGTATTGATCCAGCGCCTGTCGGTAGCTATTTACAGTGCTGACGAAGGTTTCGTACTGCACGCGGTTGTAGTCGTCGACCAGGGGCGCGAACTTGGTCAGCGTTTGCTCAAGCCAGCCTTCCACCTGATGCAGGCGGGCGATAGTGGCATCGAGTACTTTGGGCTCGCGGTTGAGCGCCATGCGCAGGCTGAGCACGCGAATGCTCAGAATGTAGTCGCGGATTTCCCCCAGGTAGCGCGTGCTGGGCAGGGAGACGTTTTCGGTGTGCTGGCCGGTGTTGCGCACTTCGGCCACCTGCTTGAGGGCAAACAGCCCTTGCAACAACACCAGCAGGGCGATTAGGCCGAAGCTGATCAGCGCACGTTTGGCGATGCTCAGGTTACCCAGAGACATGGTGTGACCTCCGTGGACGGAAGAAAGAGGGACGAAATCGGCAACCGTGCAAACAAAAAAACGCAGGCCTGAAACCAGGCCTGCGAAAGAGGAAGCGTCAGTTGTCGATTTTCGGAATCTTGCGCGGTGCCATGAAGTACAGCCAGATCAGCGCGATGAAGTACATCGCCGGAATCATGGTGAACAGCACGGTGTAGTTGTTATTGGTGATCGTCAGAATGTGCCCGACCAGTTGGGTCATGAACATGCCGCCAATGGCTGCGCACATGCCGCCGAAACCGAACACCGTGCTCATCATGTGCTTGGGCGTGTAGTCCATCACCAGGCTCCAGATGTTTGCGGTCCAGGCCTGGTGCGCGCCGATAGCCAGAGAGATGGCAAACACTGCAACCCATAGCTGACTGGAGCCGGCGGCCATGATCACGCCGATGATGCAGCAGGCGAACAGCAGCATCGACATCAGTCGCGCCTTGATCGGGTTGATCCCGCGACCGATCAGGAACGAAGACAGAATGCCGCCGCCAACGCTGCCGAAATCGGCGGTCAGGTAGATGATGATCAGCGGGATACCCATCTGCGTGACGTTGATCCCCAGGTTGTATTGCTGGTTGAGGAACGGCGGCAGCCAATACAGATAGAACCAGAACACCGGCGCGGTTATCGAGTAGGCGAGGGCGAAGGCCCAGGTGCCACGCATCCGCAGGATCCGTGAGAACGGTACGCGGGTTTGTTCCGGTTCGACTTCCTTCTGGATGTAGTCCAGTTCCGATTGTTTCACCGACGGGTGATCTTCCGGGTTGAAGTACTTCAGGCCCCAGAACAGCAACCAGATCCCGCCCAGCGCCGACATGCACAGGAACGCGGCTTGCCAGCCCCAGACGTGCAGGATCAGCGGCAACAGCATCGGCGTGAACATCGCGCCGACGTTGGTCCCGGCGTTGAAGATGCCAGTGGCCACGGCGCGCTCACCGGCGGGGAACCACAGCCGGGTGGTTTTCACGCAGGCCGGGTAGTTGGCGGCTTCGGTCAGCCCGAGGATAAAACGACAGACCATAAAACCGACGGCCGAGGTTGCCAAACCATGGGCACCGGTCGCCAGGCTCCAGAGCAAGACCGCGCAGAAGAATACGCGCTTCACGCCGACCCGGTCGATCAGCCGGCCTTGCAGCACGAAGCCGACGGCGTAACCGACCTGAAACCAGAAGTTGATGTTGGCGTAGTCCATCGCCGTCCAGCTCATTTCCTTGGCCAGGATTGGCTGCATCACGCCCAGTGCGGCGCGGTCGATGTAGTTCAGGGTGGTGGCGAAAAACACCAGCGCCAGCATGCCCCAGCGGGTTTTGCCGACCGCCATGGCACCGCGGATTTTGTCGCCGATGCCGCCGGTCGCGACACCCGTGGCCGGAGCCATGCGGGCGCTTTCCGTGTGAGAACTCTGAGAAGGAAACATGTGTGCCATCCGTTCAATGACTGACAAGCAAGGCTCGTCGGGACTTCATGGGCGCGTGATCAATCGTCGCGATGCGCCAATGCGCAGGGTGAAAACAATGATCGATCGGCTGAGTGTTTGTGTTGGCTCAGTGTTGGCTGAGGCAACCAAAGCGCTTGTTCAGCGTGCGGGCCGGGTTCGGTCGCAGGCGCCAGAAAGGTTCGAAGGCGGTTGGCGGTCGGGCGCCAGGCACGGAGAGTGAAGGAGAGAGCAACGGAGCAAGGCGTTGAATGCAAGCATGAGCGTGTACCCGATTTTTGAAATTTTTATGGTGTGTTCTGGGTCTTTGGTCACTTAGACCGGTGATTCATGACCGGACTCAATGTGCTGTCGATGGTGCGCAGTGAGCGAAAAATCGTCAATTCGCCAACAACCATTGTGTTCGATAATCGCACGGTAAACTAACCGGTTGGTACACTTTGAATTGCTCTGATCATTCATGCAGCCAATAATTTGCCTCAAGCTAAACGCGATCCCTCGTAGCAGCAGGCTACGCCAGCTGCTACGAAAAGCCGTGTTGTGCCTCTAACAAGATCAGCCCATCCCACCGGGAGTCGAAACATGCAGCGTTCCATTGCCACCGTTTCCTTGAGCGGTACCTTGCCGGAAAAACTCGAAGCCATCGCCGCCGCGGGTTTTGATGGGGTGGAGATTTTCGAGAACGACCTTCTGTACTACGACGGTAGCCCGCGTGAAATTAAACAGATGTGCGCTGACCTGGGCATCGCCATCACCCTGTTTCAACCCTTTCGTGATTTCGAAGGCTGTCGCCGCGAGCGTCTGCCGCGCAATCTGGAACGCGCCGAACGCAAGTTCGACCTGATGCAGGAGCTGGGCACCGACCTGGTGCTGGTGTGCAGCAACGCCTCGGCCGACAGCGTTGGCGATGAGCAGATTCTGGTCGAGGACTTGCGACTGCTGGCCGAGCGCGCCGGGGCTCGTGGCCTGCGGATCGGTTATGAAGCGCTGGCCTGGGGTCGGCATGTGAATACTTATCAACAGGTCTGGAACATCGTCCGTCAGGCAGATCATCCAAGTCTGGGGGTGTTGCTGGACAGCTTTCATACCTTGTCGCTCAAGGGCGATCCACGGGCTATCGCGGACATTCCCGGCGAGAAGATTTTCTTTGTGCAAATGGCCGATGCGCCGATCCTGGCGATGGATGTGCTGGAGTGGAGCCGACATTTTCGTTGCTTCCCCGGGCAGGGCGAGTTCGACTTGCCGGGTTTTCTCGCACCGATCATCCAGAGCGGTTACACCGGGCCGCTGTCGCTGGAAATTTTCAACGACGGATTCCGCGCCGCGCCACCACGGGCCAATGCCGCCGATGGCTTGCGCTCCTTGCTGTATCTGGAAGAGAAGACCCGAGCGCGTTTGCTGCAGCAACAAGCTATGCCCACGCCGAATCTCGATATTCTGTTCGCCACGCCGCCGGCCAGTGAGTACGACGGCATCGAGTTTCTTGAGTTCGCGGTGGACGAAAGCCTCGGCGCCAAGCTGTCCCATTGGCTGGAGCGACTGGGTTTCGTCAAGGCCGGTGAGCACCGCTCCAAGAACGTCACGTTGCTGCGTCAGGGCGATATCAACCTGATTCTCAACTCTGAACCCTATTCGTTTGCCCACAGCTTTTTTGAAGCGCACGGGCCGTCATTGTGCGCGACTGCGGTGCGGGTCAAGGACAGCGCCAGTGCGCTGGCCCGAGCGGTGGCGTACAAAGGACAACCCTATCGCGGGCTGGTCGGCCCCAATGAGCTGGAACTGGCGGCGGTCCGTGCGCCGGATGGCAGCCTGATTTATCTGGTGGATGAACACGCCGATGTCTACGGCACCGACTTCAGGTTGCAACCGACGGCAGCCAACGGTGGTGGACTCAAAAGGATCGACCACATGGCAATGGCGCTGCCGGCGGACAGCCTCGACAGTTGGGTGCTGTTCTACAAAAGCCTGCTGGATTTCGAGGCCGACGATGAAGTGGTGTTGCCTGATCCTTACGGCCTGGTGAAAAGTCGCGCGCTGCGCAGCCGTTGCAGCTCGATCCGTTTGCCTCTGAACATTTCCGAGAACCGCAACACCGCCATCTCACACGCCTTGTCCAGTTATCGCGGCTCCGGTGTGCATCATATAGCCTTCGACTGTGACGATATTTTCGCTGAAGTCAGTCGCGCCAAAGAGGCCGGCGTACCGCTGCTGGACATCCCGCTCAACTATTACGATGACCTTGCCGCGCGCTTTGATTTCGATGACGAGTTCCTCAGCGAGCTCGCCTATTACAACGTGCTGTATGACCGCGATGCCCAGGGTGGTGAGCTGTTTCATGTGTACACCGAACCCTTTGAAGGGCGTTTCTTCTTCGAAATCATCCAGCGCAAAAATGGTTACATGGGTTATGGCGCGGCCAACGTTGCGGTGCGTCTGGCGGCGATGGCGAAATCACGTAGCGGCGGCTTGCGTCACGCCAAGTTGTAGGAGAATCGTAAACGCAGGGGCAAACGGCCGTGGCGAAGCTTCCTTCACTGCATCGTGCGGCCCATAATCGCCAGCTGTGCAGTGAAGGCCATGAGCCCGGAATGAGAATGACCACAGAACTCACCGTCGCGCCCGACGAACCCTTGATCGAGCCGCGCAAGAGTCGTAAGAACAACCCGGAAAAGACCCGCGAGAACATTCTTCAAGAAGCCATTGTCGAGTTCGTTCAGCAGGGCCTGTCCGGCGCTCGTGTCGATGCTATCGCCGAACGCATCCACACCTCGAAACGGATGATCTATTACTACTTCGGTAGTAAGGAACAGCTCTACGTCGAGGTGCTGGAGAAGCTTTACGGCGACATCCGCAGCACTGAAAGTCGCTTGCACCTGGCTGAGCTGGAACCGCGTGAGGCGATCCGGCGGTTGGTGGAGTTCACCTTCGATCACCATGACCGCAACGTCGATTTTGTGCGCATCGTCAGTATCGAGAACATCCACAATGCCGAGTACGTGAAGCACTCCGAAGCGATCAAGGCGATGAACAATACGATCCTCGATTCGCTGGGCGTGATTCTGCGTCGCGGTGCCGAGGAGGGGGTGTTCCGCAGCGGGCTGGATCCGCTGGACGTGCATTTGCTGATCAGTTCGTTCTGTTTTTACCGGGTGTCGAACCGTCATACCTTCGGTGAGATTTTTCAGATCGACTTGCCGGACGAAACGATCAAGCAACGTCATCGCCAGATGATCTGCGAGTCAGTGCTGCGTTATTTACAGGCGTAATTCAGTCGTTAAAAGATCGCAGCCTGCGGCAGCTCCTACGGGCTGCGGAACGGCATGACACCCCGCCGCCTGTAGGAGCTGCCGCAGGCTGCGATCTTTTGATCTTCAACCATTCATGTTTTGAAAATGCGCAAGCATCCGCTGCGCATCCGGCACCACGCCGCTGAACAATTCAAAGGCCTTTACCGCCTGAAACACCGCCATGTTGCCGCCATCCAGGGTACGGCAACCCAATGCTTTGGCGTTGCGCAGCAGTTCGGTTTCCAGTGGAAAGTAAACAATCTCCGCGACCCACAGCTCGGCCCGCAGCAACTCCACTGGCACCGGCATGCCGGGCAGTTTGGCCATGCCCATCGGCGTGGTGTTTACCAGACCGTCGGCCTGAGCCAGCGCACTCGGCAGATCACTGCCGGCACAAGCACGACCGCTGCCAAAATGCTGGTTGAGGTTGTTCGCCAGGCTTTGTGCGCGGCTGCTGTCCACGTCGAAAATACTCAGCTGCTGCACGCCTTCACTCAACAGCGCGTGGGCGACTGCTGCCCCTGCACCGCCAGCGCCCATTTGGACGACGCGCTCGCGGGCAGTACCGTTCAAGCCACGCCGAAAACCCTCGGCAAAGCCCAGGCAATCGGTGTTGTGCCCGATGCGTTTTCCGTCTTTGAGCACTACGGTGTTCACTGCGCCAATGCCTCGGGCTTCTGGCGAGAGTTCGTCGAGCAACGGGATGATCGCCTGCTTGCACGGGAAGGTGACGTTCAGGCCGGTGAAGTTCATTCGTTCGGCCGCTATCAGCAGGTCGGGGAGGGCGCCGCTGTCGAGCTCCAACTGATCGAGGTCGATCAACCGATAGAGGTAGCGCAAGCCTTGGGCATCGCCCTCACGCTCATGAAGCGCAGGTGTTCGGGAGGCCTGGATGCCGGCGCCGATGAGTCCTGCGAGTACAGTGTTGTTATGCGACATGAGGCTCACCCCTTCAAGCGATGGCTGAAATGCTCCAGCGCCAGGCGATAGCCGTGGCTGCCAAAACCGCACAGGACTGCGGTGGCGATGGCCGAAACGAACGAGTGCTGACGGAACGGTTCACGTGCATGCACGTTGGACAGGTGTACTTCGATTACCGGTAACTCGCTGGCGATCAGCGCATCACGGATCGCCACCGAGGTGTGCGTCCAGGCTGCCGGGTTGATCACGATCCCGGCACAACGACCGCGTGCCGAGTGAATCCAGTCGAGCAATTCACCCTCGTGGTTGGTCTGGCGAAACTCCACCGCCAGACCGAACTCTTTGGCGGCTCGACCGCACAAGGCCGAAATGTCGGCCAGGGTTTCGTGGCCATAAGTCGCTGGCTCACGGGTGCCGAGCAGGTTCAGGTTCGGGCCGTTGAGCACCAGAACGATAGGGGGCATCGGGGATATCTCCATTGTTATTGTTGGCGTGGGTCGAGGGGAGCCCGCCTGTGGAGATAAATTGTACTAGCCGGTTAATTTGGTCAATTGAAGCTGAGCGGCAAGGCTCAAAGGACTGCAATAAGTGTTCGATGATCGGACAGTCGCTGTCATCTGCGTGCTCAGTGCGACGCGGTGCTTTACTTGACCAGCGCCGAATTCACCACCGGTCAGGTATTGGCTGTTGATGGAGGAATGAGCACTGGCAAGTGGTAAACATAGACTGCCTTTTTCTGATCACATGAATGGAGAAACATCATGCCTTTCGTAAGCGTGCGTATTACCCGCGACGGTGTCACCAAGGAACAGAAAGCCCAGGTCATCGCCGAAATCACCGATACCTTGCAACGGGTCCTCGGTAAACGGCCAGACCTGACCCACATCGTGATCGAAGAAATCGACACCGATAACTGGGGCTATGCCGGCATGACCACCACCGAGTATCGACAGCAGCAGGGATGAGTGGGTGCCACCCACAAAAAAGCCGTCTTCAAGACGGCTGATTTGTATTGAACGACTGCAATCAACGCCGGGTCAGCAAGACCCCGGACTCCATGTGGTGCGTCCACGGGAACTGATCGAACATCGCGCAGCGGGTGATGCGGTGGGTGTCGTGCAATTGGGCGATGTTGGCTGCCAGCGTTTCCGGGTTGCACGAGACGTACAGAATGTTCTCGAAGCGTCGGGTCAGCTCGCACGTGTCCGGGTCCATGCCGGCGCGCGGTGGGTCGACGAACACGCTACCGAACTCGTAGCTCTTCAGGTCGATGCCGTACAAACGGCGGAACGGGCGAACTTCATTCAGCGCTTCGGTCAGCTCTTCGGCAGACAGACGTACCAAGGTGACGTTATCCACAGCGTTTTCACTGAGGTTGCTCAGCGCCGCATTCACCGAGGTCTTGCTGATTTCGGTGGCCAGCACTTTACGCACGCGGGTCGCCAGCGGCAGGGTGAAGTTGCCGTTACCGCAATACAACTCCAGCAAATCGTCGGAACGATCGCCCAGGGCGTCGTAAGCCCAGTTGAGCATCTTCTGATTCACCGTGCCGTTTGGCTGGGTGAACGCGCCTTCCGGTTGGCGATAGCTGAAGGTGCGACCGCCGACTTGCAGTTTTTCGACCACGTAATCATGGCCAATCACTTCGCGTTTGCCCTTGGAACGACCGATCACGCTGACATTCAGGTCAGCGGCCAGTTTCGAAGCCGCCGTGTGCCAGTGCTCGTCCAGCGGGCGGTGATAACACAAGGTGATCATCGCATCGCCGGCCAGGGTGGTCAGGAACTCCACCTGAAACAGCTTGTGGCTCAGGGCGGCGCTGGCTTGCCAGGCGGCTTTGAGCTGCGGCATCAACTGGTTGATGCGCAGGCTTGCAATCGGGAATTCTTCGATCAGGATCGGCGTGCGTTTGTCTTCCTGGGAGAACATCGCGTAGTGACGCTCGCCGGCTTCGCGCCACAGGCGGAATTCGGCGCGCAGGCGAAAGTTCTTCAATGGCGAGTCGAACACCGCAGGTTCAGGTGCATCGAACGGCGCCAGCAGGTCACGCAAGCGCGTGGCCTTTTCTTCGAGCTGAGCAGTGTAAGCCTGGGAATCGAAAGTCATGCGTTGAACCAACCCAACTTGATCACGAACAGAATCGACAGAATCACCAACGCCGAGTTCAGTTCACGGCCACGGCCGGACAGCAACTTGATCGCGGTCCAGGAAATGAAACCGAACGCGATACCGTTGGCGATGGAGTAAGTGAACGGCATGGCCAGCGCGGTAACCACCACAGGCGCGGCGACGGTGATGTCGTCCCAGTCTATTTCCGCCAGTCCCGAGGTCATCAGTACCGCGACGAACAGCAGGGCGGGTGCGGTGGCGAACGCCGGTACGCTGCTGGCCAGCGGTGCGAAGAACAGCGCCAGCAGGAACAGGACCGCCACGACTACCGCCGTCAGACCGGTACGGCCGCCGGCGCTGACGCCCGCTGCCGACTCGATGTAACTGGTAGTCGTCGAGGTGCCCAGCAGGGAACCGGCCATGGCCGCGGTGCTGTCGGCGATCAGCGCACGACCCATTTTTGGCATGTGGCCGTCCTTGCCCATCAGGCCGGCGCGCTTGGCGACGCCGATCAGGGTGCCGGAGTTGTCGAACAGATCGACGAACAGGAAAGCGAAAATCACGCTGACCAGACCGATGTCCAACGCGCCCTTGATGTCCAGTTGCAGGAAGGTCGGCGCCAGCGAAGGTGGCATCGCCATCACGCCGCCGAACGGTGTGAAGCCCAAGGCGATGGAAACGATGGTCACGGCCAGGATGCCGATCAGTACCGCACCGCGCACTTTCAGGGCTTCAAGGGCAACGATCAGTGCAAAACCCAGAGTCGCGAGGATCGGTGCCGGTTGTTTCAGGTCGCCGAGGCCAACCATGGTCGCCGGGTTGCTGACCACGATACCGGCGTTGTGCAGGGCGATCAGCGCCAGGAACAGGCCGATACCGGCGGCAATCGCCGAGCGCAACGCCAGCGGGATGCTGTTGATGATCCATTCGCGGATGCGAAAGATCGACAACAGGAAAAACATGACCGCCGAGATGAACACCGCACCCAGCGCCACTTGCCAGGTGTGGCCCATGTGCAGAACCACGGTGTAGGTAAAGAAGGCGTTCAGACCCATGCCCGGTGCCAGCGCGATCGGGTAGTTGGCGATCAGGCCCATGGTCGTCGAGCCGATGGCCGCAGCCAGGCACGTTGCGACAAACACCGCGCCCTTGTCCATGCCGGTCTCGCCGAGGATGCTCGGGTTGACGAACAGAATGTAGGCCATGGCCAAAAAGGTCGTGATACCGGCAAGAATCTCGGTACGCACGTTAGTGTTGTGTGCCTTGAGTTGAAACAGCCTTTCCAGCATGTCTGCTCCCCGTGGCGCGCCCGGCGCCGTGAATGTATCGACTTCAACAGCAAAGCACAGGCCGTGCCAGGCGCCTGAGTATTTTCTGTCGGTCGGAAAAAGCCGCGCATCATACCAGCAGCGTGCGGCTATGGCTGCCTAATGGCGTTGATCGTCGGCGATGTTTTACCGTCCGGGGGAGTGGGGGCATACTGCGCGCTGGTTTCAGGAGTGGCTATGTCTTCTATAAAGAGCAGGATGATTCTGGTATTTGGCCTGTTTGGCACCTTGTTGGTCGGCGCACAAACCGCAATGGCGGCGTCCGCACCGCCGCTGAGTGAGGTCAAGGTCCTCAAGGTCCAGTCGACCTCCTGCGGCATTGAAAATATTGCTGAAGGGCAGGAGAAGACGCAGTGCGATCACTCAGGCCCCAACATCAAGATCTATGTGCTGGAGATCGGCTACGGCCGCCTGCCGAATGCAACGCTGGACGGCTTTGAAGTCAATGGTGTGCGGACCCCTGTCTGCGCGTACGGCAACGGCAATCTGGCAGAGTGCTCCGGCATGGCCAGCAAGATCGTCGGCAATCTCTACATCTTTGATCTGGCGGGTAAGCAGGAAGGGACGTTCACCTTCAGCAATACCTCGATCAATGCTCCCGGCAATACGATGTCGACGCAGCTGTACATCAAGTAGCTTTCATTGGGTAACAGCACCGCTCGAACATCTGTCAGCAAAGCTGACTACGCTTTAAAGATCACCCTGTGGACGCAGACCATGACCTTTAGAGCCCTGATTACCCTTGCCGAAGGTATCGACGACCTGCAAGGCGTGACACTGATCGACGTGTTACGCCGTGCGAAAGTCGAAGTGGTGGTGGCGAGCATCGAATCGCGGCGCATGCTCACCTGCGCCCGTGGCACCCGTCTGACCGCCGATGCGATGTTGGTCGATGTGCTGGCACAACCGTTCGATCTGGTCGTTTTGCCCGGCGGTGCCGTGGGCGCTCAGCGCCTGGCAGCTCATCAACCCTTGTTACAGCTGGTCAAGGATCAATCCGCCGCCGGGCGCCTGTTTGCCGCTATCGCCGAGTCACCGGCGCTGGCGCTGCAAGACTTTGGCGTATTGCGTCAGCGACGCATGACCTGTCTTCCCGCCGCCAGCCATCATTTGCTCGGCTGCACATTCGTCGATCAACCCGTGGTCGTCGACGGCAACTGCATCACCGCCCAAGGTTCGAGCGCTGCCCTGGCGTTTGCGTTGATGCTGGTTGAACGATTGTGTGGCAAGGCCGTCAGGGCTGCAGTGGCGGGGGAGTTGCTGGTGTAGCGGCTTTCACGCATGAGTGGCGAAACGCTCGATGGGCGGTTGTTCGCGGTGCTCGGCTTGCCAGAGATCGTAGTCAGTCTGAACGCCTAGCCAGGTTCTCGCCTTGCCGATACCGGCGCGCTCCAGCCGTACCGCGAGGTCCGGACTGATGGGAGCATGACCATGCAGCACTCGCGAAAAATGTGGGCGGGCGTAGCCCAGCCGCCTGGCCAGCTCGGTGACGCTGATGCCAAGCTCCGGCAACACATCCAGCAGAAGTGTTTCGCCAGGGTGTGGCGGGTTGTGCATGGGCATGTCCTGCCTCCTGTTCAGTGATAGTCCAGATAATCGACCAGTTCGATGTCCGAACCGATAAAGCGAAAAATCAGCCGCCAGTTCCCGGAAACGCTCAGTGACCAGTAGGTCTGAAGATCACCCTTGAGCGGGTGCAATCGCCAACCGGGAAGATCCAGGTCGCTCGGACTCATGGCGCGATCCATGAATGGCAGCATACGAGCCAGGCGTTTCGCATGATCGGCGCGGATCCCGCGAGTCGAACCGGTTTCATAGAAGCCACGAAGGCCTTTGTGCTGAAAGGATTTGATCATGGCGTCAGTGTAAGGCGATACATTACACCTTATGCACTAACTATGTACCGCCCTACGTCGCCTAAATGCTGCTTTGTTTACCTGGCAAGCTTTCAGTGCAGGCTTTCGGCTCATCCACCGGTACATGCATGCGATCGCGTTGGGCCAGGGTCGGGAACAGTTTGATCCACGTCCCGGTGACCAGCAGCGTACCGATCCCGCCCATGACCACCGCCGGTACGGTGCCGAACCAATGGGCGGTGAGGCCGGATTCGAACTCGCCTAATTGGTTCGAGGCGCCGATGAACAAACCGTTCACCGCGCTGACCCGTCCGCGCATTTCGTCCGGAGTTTCCAGTTGCACGAAGGACGCGCGGATCACCATGCTGATCATGTCTGCCGCGCCGAGCACCACCAGCACCGCCAGCGAGAACCAGAACGAGGTCGACAGGCCGAAGGCGATGGTCGCGACGCCGAATACCCCGACGGCCGTGAACATGACCCGTCCGACATTACGTTCCACAGCAAATCGTGCCAGCCATAGTGACATCAGCAAGGCACCGACCGCTGGCGCCGAGCGCAGCAGACCCAGCCCCCAGGGGCCGGTCAACAGGATGTCCTTGGCAAATACCGGCAGCAGCGCCGTGGCGCCACCGAGCAATACCGCGAACAAGTCCAGTGAGATTGCGCCAAGGATGTCCGGGCGACTGCGAATGAAGCGAATCCCGGCAAGCAACGAATCCAGGGTCGCCTTGCCCTTGTTCAGTGGGGTTTGCCGTGCGGGCAGGTTGAGCATCAGGATGCAGGCGATGAGGTACAGAATCACCGTCGGGCCATACACCCAGACGCTGCCGAAGGCATACAGCAAACCGCCTAGCGCAGGCGCGACAATGGTCGCCGATTGCTGAGCCGACTGGGACGCCGCCACTGCACGCGGAAACAGTGCGCTGGGGACGATGGTCGGCAGCAGCGCCTGAGTGGTCGGCATTTCGAACGACCGGGCGCCGCCGAGCAGGAACGCGAGGATGAAGATCATCTCGCGGGTGACATGGTCGGTAGCACTGCCGATGGCCAGGGCGAGGGCGATCATCGCCTGCAACGACTGGCAGATGGCCGCGACCTTGCGCCGGTCATAGCGGTCCGCCACATGCCCGGTGTGGAGCATGAACAACACTCGTGGCGCGAACTCCACCAGCCCGACCAGCCCCAGGTCCAGCACATTACCGGTCAGTTGGTAGAGGTTCCAGCCGATCGCCACGGTGAGCATCTGGAAACCACTGGCTGTGAATACTCGTGCCAACCAGAACGCAATGAACGGGCGGTGATGGCGCAATAACAACGGAGCTTGGGTTGGCATCGGCAGGCAGGTCTGGGCGGGGGAAAATCGAGATTATCACCAAGTTGTAACCTGAAGTTGCATGTGCGGGGAATTCAGTTAGCTAGACACCTATCCTGGAGCCCGCGTCGTACCTTCGCCACAGCAAATACCGCGACCCTGAACACAGCGGTGAGGCAACCTGTCACGCGGCAAAAGACCACACAGTCGGGCGCTGAAAATGGGACTACTCTTTCATCGTTACTTGATCCAGATCAAAACCCTTGGTGGATTTGCTCTGACGGCCAGATGGCCAGACTCCCTGCGTTGCGATGGTTGTAAAAAAACAACGAATTTGAATTCGCCACACTCCATAACCGTGGGGGCGGTGGGTGCAGGCTTCCAGCCAGCAGCCGTATTACCTGACAGAGGAAGACTTATGTTCGGTTTGGAGGCACTTGATCTCGCCCGAATTCAGTTCGCGTTCACCATCTCATTTCACATCCTGTTCCCGGCGATCACCATCGGCCTGGCGAGTTACCTGGCGGTGCTCGAAGGCTTGTGGCTGAAGACCCACAACGACACTTACCGTGATCTGTACCACTTCTGGTCGAAGATCTTTGCCGTCAACTTCGGCATGGGCGTGGTGTCTGGATTGGTCATGGCCTATCAATTCGGCACCAACTGGAGCCGTTTCTCTGACTTCGCCGGCTCCGTCACCGGACCGCTGCTGACCTATGAAGTGCTCACGGCGTTCTTCCTCGAAGCCGGTTTCCTCGGCGTCATGCTGTTTGGCTGGAACAAGGTCGGGCGCAAGCTGCACTTTTTCGCCACGGTCATGGTGGCCATCGGTACGTTGATCTCGACGTTCTGGATTCTCGCCTCCAACAGCTGGATGCAAACCCCGCAGGGCTACGAAATCGTTAACGGCCAAGTCATCCCGGTGGACTGGATCGCGGTGATTTTCAACCCGTCGTTCCCGTACCGCTTGATGCACATGGCCACGGCAGCCTTTGTGGCCACGGCATTCTTCGTTGGTTCGTCAGCCGCCTGGCATCTGTTGCGGGGCCGTGATAACCCGGCGATCCGCACCATGCTGTCGATGGCGATGTGGATGGCCTTGATCGTCGCGCCCATTCAGGCGGTGATTGGTGACTTCCACGGCCTTAACACGCTCGAGCATCAGCCGGCAAAAATCGCCGCGATCGAAGGTCACTGGGAAAACGTCGGCAATGAACCGACCCCGCTGATCCTGTTCGGCTGGCCGGACATGAAAGCCGAGAAGACCAAGTTCGCGGTAGAGATTCCGTACCTGGGCAGCCTGATCCTGACTCACTCGCTGGATAAACAGGTCCCGGCGCTCAAGGAGTTCGCGCCTGAAGACCGGCCGAATTCGACCATAGTGTTCTGGTCATTCCGGATCATGGTCGGGTTGGGCTTCCTGATGATCTTCACCGGCTTGTGGAGTCTGTGGCTGCGCAAGCGTGACAGGCTGTATTCGAACCGTGCGTTCCTCTACCTGGCCTTGTGGATGGGGCCATCGGGCCTGATCGCGATTCTCGCCGGTTGGTTCACCACTGAAATCGGTCGTCAGCCATGGGTGGTGTACGGGCTGATGCGCACTGCCGACGCTTCATCCATGCACAGTTTCTTGCAGATGAGCATTACGCTGGCGCTGTTCGTCGTGGTCTATTTCTCGCTGTTTGGTGTTGGACTGGGCTACATGATGCGACTGGTGCGCAAAGGTCCGAAAATCAACGAAGGTGCTGAAACGAGCCACGGTGGCCCTGGTCAACAACGCACGCCGGCCCGTCCGCTTTCCGCGGCCGACGATAACGGTGATCACAGCCACAGCCTGAACAAGGGGAATTGAGTCATGGGTATTGATCTTCCGCTGATCTGGGCCGTGATCATCATCTTCGGCATCATGATGTACGTGGTCATGGATGGCTTTGACCTGGGAATTGGCATTCTCTTTCCCTTTATCAAGGGAGACCGTGACCGCGACGTGATGATGAACACCGTCGCGCCGGTCTGGGACGGTAATGAAACCTGGCTGGTATTGGGTGGCGCGGCGTTGTTTGGCGCCTTCCCGCTGGCGTATTCGGTGGTGCTGTCGGCGTTGTACCTGCCGCTGATCCTGATGCTGATCGGGTTGATCTTCCGTGGTGTGGCGTTCGAGTTCCGCTTCAAGGCCAAGGACGACAAACGGCACATCTGGGACAAGTGCTTCATCGGCGGCTCGCTGACGGCGACGTTCTTTCAGGGCGTGGCACTGGGGGCGTTCATCGACGGTATACCGGTGGTCAATCGGCAGTTCGCGGGCGGCACGCTGGACTGGCTGACACCGTTCTCGCTGTTCTGTGGCGTGGCGCTGATCGTCGCTTATGCGTTGCTCGGCTGCACTTGGCTGATCATGAAAACCGAAGGCAAGTTGCAGGAGCAGATGCACAATCTGGCGCGACCACTGGCGTTTGTGGTGTTGGCGGTGACCGGTATCGTCAGCATCTGGACCCCGCTGGCGCATGCCGAGATTGCTGCGCGCTGGTTCACCCTGCCAAACCTGTTCTGGTTCCTGCCGGTGCCAATCCTGGTGCTGGTGACGATGTACGGTTTACTGCGCGCTGTGGCCCGTAACGCTCACTACACACCGTTCCTGTTGACCCTGGTGCTGATCTTCCTCGGCTACAGCGGTCTGGGTATCAGCCTGTGGCCGAACATCGTGCCGCCGTCGATCTCGATCTGGGACGCCGCCGCACCGCCGCAAAGCCAGGGCTTCATGTTGGTCGGCACCTTGTTCATCATCCCGTTCATTCTGGGCTACACCTTCTGGAGCTACTACGTGTTCCGCGGCAAGGTGACCCACGAAGACGGTTACCACTAGCAGGCGTAGAGCTTGCTCGCGATGGCGTCCAGACAGGCGCCATCAAACCCAGACCGAGGACCCGGGCAATGGCTGATAAACATTCTTTGCAGGAAATCGAGCAGGCTGAAAAGAAACCGCTCTGGCAGCGGCTCGGTTGGCTGGCAATGATCTGGACCGGCAGCGTACTGGCGTTGTTTGTTGTGGCCAGCCTGATGCGCATGTTCATGAATGCTGCTGGCCTGACCACTCACTGAACGACCCGAACATCCCATCCCGTGCCTTGCGGCACGGATTTATAACCCTCCGCTGGAGGGTTTTTTTTGCCTGGGCGCTGGCCGTTATTTACGGGCCTTGAGGATCACGAATTTGGGCGTTGCCGCGACCTGCTCGACACCCCGGAACAGGCGCGCCAGTTTGCTGTGATAACCCAGGTGACGGTTACCGACGATGTACAGCGCGCCCCCCACCACCAGCGCTTCGCGAGCCTGCTGGAACATCCGCCAGGCGAGGAAGTCACCGACCACTTGTTGTTGATGGAAGGGTGGATTGCACAGCACCACGTCCAGCGACTGCGGTTCCTGCCCGGCCAGACCATCGCCCGCGCGCACGATGACTTCGCGCTCACCGAGGGCGGCCTGCCAGTTTTCGGTAGCGGACTGCACGGCCATGAACGACTCGTCCACCAGCGTGTAGTGGGCTTGAGGGTTTTGCAGGGCGCTGGCGATTGCCAACACACCGTTGCCGCAACCCAGGTCGGCGACCCGCGCGTTACCGAGGTTTTTCGGCAGGTGAGGGAGGAATGCCCGGGTGCCGATGTCCAGACCTTCGCGACAGAACACGTTGGCGTGGTTGAGAAGCTCGATCGCCGGTTCGTCGAGTTTGTAACGAGTCGGGTAGGGCGACTGTGCAGGTTGTCTGGCGTCGAGTGTGGCAATCAGCAAGCGGGCTTTCTTGACCGCAAGCGAAGCTTGCACCGGGCCGATGTAGCGCTCCAGCAGATCCCCCGCTGCCCGCGGCAGGTGTTTGACCATGGCCGCAGCAACCACCTGCGCATCGGGTGCCAGTTGATCCCGCAGGCGGATCAACTGCTCTTCCAGCAACGCCAGGGTTTTGGGAACCCGGATCAATACCCGATCGAACGGTCCGACCAGTGGCGCACTGGCGGGAAGCACCGACACGGCATCAAAGGGAAGCCCGTTACGTATCAGGTTCTTTTCCAATGCCTGGGCTGCGAGAAACGAATCACCGCTACTGGTGACCTGAACCTTGCCGACAAGGCTCGCCGCCAATGCACCAAAACTGTCATTGAGCACCAGCACACGGGTATCGGCGTTGGGCTGCTGTTCGGCCAGATGGTTGAGCAGGTACTCGTCGGCCGCATCGAAAGCTTGCAGTGGTTCGTTTTGCTGTTCAGGTTGGCGAATCAGGTCGAGTTGGGCGAAGGGGCTTTCGAGCAGGGGCATGAGGCGGGACTCTGGATAATCAACGGGTGCCCCGCGGTTTCGCACGTATTGAATGCTGGCGGGACCGTCTGAGGGAACTTCGTCGCGATGTCTCTCGCGTCATCACTCAGAGGGATGTAAATGGTACGTTTTTTTCCGTCGGATTACTTGCAGGTTTTCCGTCGTGCTCAGCGCTGACACGCTGCGGTGGTTGAGGTTTAGATCAAATGACTCTTTGCAGCATGCACCACGGCAGATATCTTGTTGGTGACGCCCAGTTTCCTGATCGCGCTCCCAATGTGGAAATTCACCGTACGCGGGCTGAGATTGAGGATGATCCCGATGTCCAAGGCGGTCTTGCCTTCCGCAGACCACTTCAGCACCTCCGTTTCTCGAGGCGATAAATGAATCGCGCTCACGCCCCCCGGAGTCTTGCTGGTCAGCTTTTGCGTGGCGAGTGCGTGCAGCTTATGGCTGATGAACGTCGCGTAACCGAGGTTTTCATAGAGTTCATAAGCGCTGATCCGGCAATGGCTTCGGGCGACGCTGAGCATGCTGCTGTTGTGGTGGTTAAGGTCATGTACCGGCTGTGACCAACCGTACTGTAAGCCTTGCTCCGCGAGCGTGCGCCAGAGCTCGGGCACCTTGGCGAAGGTATCTCTGTCCCAGAGGATGGGCAGCATTGAGTGATTGCAATGAGCTACTATTGGATCTATCGTACAGTAGTTTTCTTGTTCATAGTGCGTGTTCCAGCCAAGTGCGTAATTATTATGATTTACGTCATTAAAACAATGGTTTGTCGCATGAGAAATCATCGAAAATGCGCAGTATTCATAACCAAGGTTGTTAAAGAAATTGAGTGCGATTTTGTAAGCATTTTCAATGCTTGACTCATAAATCAGCTGTTTGAGCTGGGCCTCCTTCCAGATATCCATAGAACCCTCTCCTTCATGTTGCTTGGTGGATGCTGATTGGATCCAATCTTACGCGTCACGATTGTAGGATAAATCTCACTCGCATGAAGGGATCTTTTTGTTCTTGAACGGCCCGTTAAGTGAATAGCCGGTTCTTAGAATGGCAGTATCTGTAAAGAACACGAGGGTTCGACTGTTATTTATAGTGTTAAATTATTTTTATATTCGGCAGCGGTTCCAGCGTTTAACTCTTTAGTTAATAAAAGGTCTATTCATTAATGCCACTACAAACCGGCGGTGTTTCTTCGCGCGGCTTTGCGGGACACTGGAGCAACCAGACCTATGGAGCGCCCTATGACCGCCAGCGCAGAGAAGTTCACCCGCCAAACCCTGCTTGATGTCCAGCCGTTGACGCCTAACCTGTTCACGCTACGCACCACGCGAGATTCGGGCTTTCGTTTTCGGGCCGGGCAATTTGCGCGGTTAGGGGTTACCAAGCCCGATGGCAGCACGGTATGGCGTGCCTATTCCATGGTCTCCTCACCCCATGACGAGTTTCTTGAGTTCTTTTCCATCGTTGTACCGGGTGGCGAATTTACCAGCGAGCTGAGTCGTCTGGAGGTGGGTGATACCTTGATGGTCGACCGTCAGGCCTTCGGCTTTTTGACCCTTGATCGCTTTGTCGATGGGCGTGATCTCTGGTTGTTGTCCACAGGGACTGGTATCGCGCCGTTTCTGTCGATCCTGCAGGACTTCGAAGTCTGGGAGAAATTCGAGCGAATCATTCTGGTGTATAGCGTGCGCGAAGCGCGGGAGCTGGCTTATCAGGCGCTGATTGCCGAGTTGGCAGCGCGTGACTATCTGGCGGAGCACCACCATAAACTGCAATTCATCGCCACGGTTACCCGTGAGCAGCATCCACAAGCGCTGAGTGGGCGCATCACCCAATTGCTCAAAAATGGCGAGCTGGAGCAGGTGGCTGGCGTCACCATGACAGCCGAACATTCGCGGGTAATGCTCTGCGGCAACCCGCAGATGATCGATGACACGCGCAATCTGCTGAAAGAGCGCGACATGCAACTGAGCCTGAGTCGTCGACCTGGCCAAGTCGCCGTCGAGAACTACTGGTAATGAAAAACGGCGCCTGATCAAGGCGCCGTTTTTTATCGCAGTACAGCTTTCAGGGCTTGTTGTTCTGCGCTCTGAGCAGGTCGCGAATCTCGCTCAGCAGCTCTTCTTCCTTGGTCGGAACCGGCGGCAGGCTTGGCGCCACAGCCTCTTCACGCTTCAGGCGGTTGATGGCTTTCACGCCCATGAAGATCGCGAACGCGACGATCAGGAAGTCGATAATGCTTTGGATGAATTTGCCGTAGGCCAGCATCACGGCCGGGACAGTGCCCTGCGCCGCTTTCAGCGTGACCGCCAGGTCCGCGAAGTCCACCCCACCGATCAGCAGGCCGATTGGCGGCATGACAACGTCACCGACAAACGACGAAACGATCTTGCCGAACGCGGCGCCGATGATAATACCGACGGCCATGTCGACCACATTACCTTTGACCGCGAAGGCCTTGAACTCACTTAGCACGCCCATAGGTTATTCCTTGTTACAGATGAGGTTGGTGAACGCAGTGTAAATCAGCAAGTTGGGTCTTGCTCGACACAACTCCTTACAGAGCTCGCTGCTATCGACCCGCTTACTGGCAAATAGTTTACAAAGTGCCATCAGGCGCGCGCGAATACGCGCCAAACCACTGATAGACCAAAAGAAACTCTCAATCGACACGTTGTGTTCTTTCTATTTATGTTTTGACTGCCTGGTCACTAGCCTCTGTTCAGCGCACCTGGATGCGCTACACAAAATCAGAGGAATTGACATGACCACCGCCATTGTCCGAGAGGCTTTTCCCCATCGCCGTACACTCGGCGTCTTGACCGCCAGCCTGCTGTCGTTCTCCGTTCACGCGACGACCTTGACCCGCGATAACGGCGCCGCCGTGGGCGATAACCAGAACTCGCAGACCGCGGGGGCCACAGGCCCGGTGCTGTTGCAGGACGTGCAACTGATCCAGAAACTCCAGCGCTTCGACCGCGAACGCATCCCGGAGCGTGTCGTACACGCCCGCGGTACGGGTGCCCACGGCAGTTTCACCGTGACCGATGACCTCAGCGACTTGACCAAGGCCAAAGTCTTTGCCGCTGGCCAGACGACGCCAGTGTTTGTGCGTTTTTCAGCGGTGGTGCACGGCAACCACTCCCCGGAAACCCTGCGCGACCCACGAGGCTTTGCCACCAAGTTCTACACTGCAGACGGTAATTGGGACCTGGTCGGCAATAATTTCCCGACTTTTTTCATCCGCGATGCAATCAAGTTCCCGGACATGGTCCACGCCTTCAAGCCGGATCCGCGCACGAATCTGGATGATGACTCTCGCCGGTTCGACTTCTTTTCCCATGTCCCGGAAGCCACTCGCACCCTGACCGAGTTGTATTCCAACTCCGGTACGCCGGCGAGTTACCGGGAAATGGACGGTAATGGCGTTCACGCCTATAAACTGGTGAATGCCAAAGGCGAAGTCAGTTATGTAAAATTTCATTGGAAAAGTTTGCAGGGCATTAATAATCTCGACCCAAAAGCCGTTACCAAAGTTCAGGGTCAAAACTACAGTCATATGACCAATGATCTGGTCGCTCATATTAACAAAGGCGATTTTCCAAAGTGGGACTTGTACATTCAGGTTCTAAAGCCGCAAGACTTGTACAAGTTTGACTTCGATCCATTGGACGCTACCAAGATCTGGCCGGGTATCCCTGAGCGGAAAGTTGGACAAATGGTGCTCAATCGTAATCCTGCGAATATCTTTCAGGAAACCGAGCAAGTTGCCATGGCGCCGGCCAATCTAGTTCCGGGAATCGAACCTTCCGAAGATCGTTTGTTACAAGGTCGAGTGTTCTCTTATGCCGATACGCAACTGTATCGCCTGGGCGCCAATGCTTTGCAGTTACCGATCAATGCGCCAAAAGTAACGGTGAACAACGGTAACCAGGACGGTGCGATGAACGCCGGTCACAGCAGCGGCGGCGTGAACTATCAGCCGAGTCGTCTGGAGTCGCGTGAGGAACCTCAAGTAGCACGCTACAGTCAGTCGGCGCTGTCGGGTACGACCCAGCAGGCGAAGATACAGCACGAGCAAAACTTCAAGCAGGCCGGCGATCTGTATCGTTCGTTCGGCAAGAAGGAGCGTAGCGACCTGATCGAAAGCTTTGGTGGCTCGCTGGCCACCACGGATGACGAAAGCAAGCACATCATTCTGTCCTTCCTTTATAAGGCTGACCCGGAATACGGCACCGGCGTGACCACGGTCGCCAAGGGGGATCTGAGTCGCGTCAAGGCGCTCGCGGACAAACTGGCCGACTGATCGTAATTGCCTCAACCGGTTCTCGCACGACTCAGTGCTGTGCGAGAACCCAGGAGCTGTGCCATGCGAATGTATCTTTGCCTGTTTCTGGCCAGCCTGGCGTTCAGCGTTTACGCAGAGCCGGGTGCCGAGCTCACCAAGGACCCTGCTGCGCTCAAGGCGCAACTGCAGGATTACTACTTCGACGCTGCTCGTCGCGGCGACGTGCCGATGCTCGACACCTTCATCGAGGCAGGCTATTCCCTCGATGTTCGAGACAGCAAGGGTTACACCGCGTTGATTCTGGCGGCTTACCACGGTCAGGCGGCGGCAGTAGAGCGCTTGCTCGGCGCCGGGGCCAATGCCTGTGCCCAGGACCTGCGTGGCAACACGGCGCTGATGGGGGCGATTTTCAAGGGCGAAGTGCAAATCGCCCGACGTCTGTTGGCGACCGATTGCAGCCCGGACCAACGTAATGGCGTAGGCCAGACAGCGGCGATGTATGCGGGCCTGTTCAATCGGGTCGAGTTGCTCGACGCGTTGGCAGCCAAGGGCGCCGACCTCAATGCCGAGGATCCATTGGGCAACAGCGCCGCGCGTCTGGCCACAGGCGAAATCCGTACCGCGGCGCCGCGCTGATCGTGTCCAGCTGAGCTATCATCGCGGTTTTTTCCGGGAGTTCAGATGGCCAAGGCAAAGCGCATGTACGGCTGCACCGAGTGCGGCTCGACCTTCCCCAAGTGGGCCGGCCAATGCGGCGAATGCGGGGCCTGGAACACCCTGACCGAAACCATGGTGGAAAGTGGCGGTGCCGCAGCCCCCAGCGGTCGCACTGGCTGGGCCGGGCAGCAGGCGCAGATCAAGACTCTGGCCGAAGTCAGCGTCGAAGAGATTCCACGGTTCTCCACCGCGTCCGGTGAGCTGGACCGCGTGCTCGGTGGCGGTCTGGTCGATGGCTCGGTGGTGCTGATCGGCGGTGACCCGGGTATCGGCAAGTCGACCATCCTTCTGCAAACCCTGTGCAACCTCGCGACCCGCATGCCGGCGCTCTATGTCACCGGCGAAGAATCCCAGCAGCAAGTGGCCATGCGTGCCCGTCGGCTGGGTTTGCCACAAGATCAACTGCGGGTCATGACCGAAACCTGCATCGAAACCATCATTGCCACGGCCCGGGTGGAAAAGCCCAAGGTCATGGTGATCGACTCGATCCAGACGATTTTCACCGAACAACTGCAATCGGCGCCGGGGGGCGTGTCCCAGGTTCGCGAAAGCGCGGCGTTGCTGGTGCGTTACGCGAAACAAAGCGGCACGGCGATTTTCCTTGTGGGTCACGTGACTAAAGAAGGTGCATTGGCAGGGCCAAGAGTGCTGGAGCACATGGTCGACACGGTGCTGTATTTCGAAGGTGAGTCGGATGGACGCTTGCGTCTGTTGCGGGCAGTGAAAAACCGTTTTGGTGCCGTCAATGAGTTGGGCGTGTTCGGTATGACCGACAAGGGCCTGAAGGAAGTCTCCAACCCTTCGGCGATTTTCCTCACCCGCGCGCAGGAAGAAGTACCGGGCAGCGTGGTGATGGCGACGTGGGAAGGCACGCGACCGATGCTGGTGGAAGTTCAGGCACTGGTAGACGACAGTCATCTGGCCAACCCACGCCGTGTCACCCTCGGCCTGGATCAGAATCGCCTGGCCATGCTGCTGGCGGTGCTGCACCGCCACGGCGGTATACCCACTCACGACCAGGACGTGTTCCTCAACGTGGTCGGCGGGGTCAAAGTGCTGGAAACGGCGTCCGATCTGGCGTTGATGGCGGCCGTGATGTCCAGTCTGCGCAATCGGCCATTACCCCACGATCTGCTGGTGTTCGGTGAGGTTGGCTTGTCCGGTGAAGTACGGCCGGTGCCGAGCGGTCAGGAACGCTTGAAGGAAGCCGCCAAGCACGGCTTCAAACGCGCCATCGTGCCCAAGGGCAATGCGCCGAAGGAAGCGCCTGCCGGTTTGCGGATCATCGCGGTGACCCGACTGGAACAGGCGCTCGACGCGCTATTTGAATAAACACAAACGGTCAAATGTTGATCAGCGCGCCCAGCTCCCGTTCAAGTTCGGCCTCATCGCCCAGGTTGAGCTCGATCAGTCGCCTGAGTCTGCTGACGGACTCCAGGCTGATATAACGACAGACGAAGCCAAGCTGACCGTGCTCTTCATGAGTCAGTTGTACGTCCATGCGGATTTCGGTTTCCTCACTCAAGTGAATGTCGACCGAAAAGAGCTTCTCCTTATCGCCGAGCCAAGGCTCGGGGCGTTCGATCAGCACCCCCTTGAGTGACAGGTCGATCAGTTTCACCGGCCAGCGATGCCCGCCCTGGCTGAGCTCGGTTCTGGCATCGAAGGCAATACGTTTGAAGCGGCGGCGATTGGCAGGGTGGTCGCTCATGGCGCAATCCTCGGAAAGTTCGCTGACTATAGACCTGCTTCTGCACAGGCTGCCACTCAAGGCAGGGTTCTAGACCTATGTCAGGGTATGGTCTTTGGCGCCAGTAGCGCTAAACTCGGGGTGGCTGTCTTTTTTGTCCACTCTGGCTGGAATAAAAAAATGAAAAATAATAATAGCCTGCTACGCCACATACCCTGGCTGTTGCTGGCAATCGTAGGCGCGTGTGCCCTGGGCGTAGTGGCCTTGCGCCGTGGCGAGGCGATCAACGCCTTGTGGATTGTGGTCGCGGCAATCGCCATTTATCTGGTTGCGTACCGTTACTACAGTCTGTTCATCACTAACAATGTGATGCAGCTCGATCCACTGCGAGCCACCCCGGCAGTCCTCAATAATGACGGTCTGGATTACGTCCCGACCAACAAACACATTCTTTTCGGTCACCACTTCGCCGCCATTGCGGGTGCGGGGCCGTTAGTCGGTCCAGTGTTGGCGGCGCAGATGGGCTATTTGCCCGGTACGCTCTGGCTGATTGCCGGCGTGGTGTTGGCCGGTGCCGTTCAGGACTTCATGGTCCTGTTCATGTCGACCCGTCGCAATGGCCGTTCCCTGGGCGACATGGTCCGTGAAGAAATGGGCCACATCCCCGGGACCATCGCGCTGTTTGGCTGCTTCCTGATCATGATCATCATCCTTGCGGTGCTGGCGCTGATCGTGGTCAAGGCGCTGGCCGACAGCCCGTGGGGCATTTTCACGGTGATGGCGACGATCCCGATCGCGATGTTCATGGGCGTGTACATGCGCTACATCCGCCCGGGCCGCATCGGTGAAATCTCTCTCGTCGGCGTGCTGCTGCTGCTCGGTTCGATCTGGCTTGGTGGGCAGATTGCTGCTGATCCGGTCTGGGCCAAGGCCTTCAGCTTCACCGGGATCCAGATCACCTGGATGCTGATCGGTTACGGTTTCGTCGCGGCAGTGCTGCCGGTCTGGCTGATCCTGGCGCCACGTGACTACCTGTCGACCTTCCTCAAGATCGGTACCATCATCGCCCTGGCGATTGGCATCCTGATCACCATGCCCGAGCTGAAAATGCCGGCACTCACCCAGTTCATCGATGGCACCGGCCCGGTGTGGAAAGGCGGGCTGTTCCCGTTCCTGTTCATCACCATTGCCTGTGGTGCGGTCTCGGGTTTCCACGCGCTGATTGCTTCGGGGACTACGCCCAAGCTGCTGGCCAGTGAAGGCCATGCCCGTTACATCGGTTACGGCGGCATGCTGATGGAGTCTTTCGTGGCCATCATGGCGATGGTTGCCGCTTCGGTGATCGAACCAGGTGTGTACTTTGCCATGAACAGCCCGGCGGCAATCGTCGGCGGTGATGTGATGCAAGTCGCGCAAACCGTCAGCAGCTGGGGCTTTGCGATTACTCCGGAAGCCCTGCAAGCAGTGGCCAGGGATATTGGTGAGACCACCGTCCTGGCCCGTGCCGGCGGCGCGCCGACCCTGGCGGTCGGTATCGCGCAGATCCTGCACAGCGTTCTGCCGGGTGAGAACACCATGGCGTTCTGGTACCACTTCGCGATCCTGTTCGAAGCGCTGTTCATCCTGACCGCAGTCGACGCCGGTACGCGTGCCGGGCGTTTCATGTTGCAGGATTTGCTCGGCTCCTTTGTCCCGGCGCTCAAGCGCACGGAATCCTGGACTGCCAACCTGATCGCGACCGCCGGTTGCGTGGCGATGTGGGGTTACCTGCTGTACCAAGGCGTGATCGACCCGCTGGGTGGCATCAACACCTTGTGGCCGCTGTTCGGTATCTCCAACCAGATGCTGGCCGGTATCGCGCTGATGCTCGGCACCGTTGTGCTGATCAAAATGAAACGCCAACGCTACATCTGGGTGACCTTGCTGCCAGCAGCCTGGCTGCTGATCTGCACCACCACCGCAGGCTTCATCAAGCTGTTCGACGCCAACCCGGCAATCGGATTCCTGTCGCTGGCCAAGAAATACAGCGATGCGTTGGCCAACGGTCAGATCCTCGCTCCGGCCAAGGACATCACGCAGATGCAGCACGTGATCTACAACGCCTACACCAACGCAACGCTGACGGCGCTGTTCCTGTTCGTGGTCTTCAGCATTCTGTTCTATGCGATCAAGGTCGGTATTTCGGCCTGGGGCAGTAAAGAACGCACGGATAAAGAATCGCCATTCCAGGCTATTCCGGATGCGTAATCGAGGATTGCAAGCATGTTCAATGACCTGAGTCGCCTCGGTAAATACCTCGGTCAGGCCGCGCGCCTGATGGTCGGCATGCCCGACTACGACACCTACGTCGAGCATATGCAAACCAAACACCCGGACAAACCGGTGATGAGCTATGAGGCGTTCTTCCGGGAACGCCAAGAGGCTCGTTATGGTGGCAAGGGTGGGCCGAAGTGCTGTTGACCCGTTGATTCGGGTCATGTGATGTGAGGTGGAAGCAGGCCTATGTGGGAGCGGGCTTGCTCGCGAAGGCGGTCTGACAGTCAGCTGCAATGTTGAATGTTGAATGTTGAACCGCTTTCGCGAGCAAGCCCGCTCCCACAGGTCCGCTTCCACTTTTTTATTTGTGCAATCGAAGGAGATCGCCTTTGCCCACACCCATCCCGGTAACGGTCCTCAGTGGCTTTCTCGGCGCCGGCAAAACCACGTTGCTGCGCCACCTGCTCAAAGCCGAGCACGGCCTGAAAATCGCCGTGATCGAAAACGAATTCAGCGACGCCGGCATCGATACCCAGCTATTGGGCGATGAGCCGGTGCAAGTCATGACGCTGTCCAACGGCTGCGTCTGCTGCACCATTCACACCGACCTGACCAAGGCCCTGTATCTGTTGCTGGAACGCCTGGACAGCGGCGAAATCGCCTTCGACCGCCTGGTGATCGAATGCACCGGCCTGGCCGATCCGGCACCGGTGGCGCAGACCTTCTTCATCGATGAAGAGCTGCGCGAGCGCTACATCCTCGACGGCATCATCACCTTGGTCGATGCGGCTCACGCCGAGCAGCACCTGACCCAGACCATCGCTCAGGCGCAGATCGGTTTTGCCGACCGCTTGCTGGTGAGCAAACGCGATCTGGTTGACGAGGCGACCTTCACCGCGCTGAGCGAACGTCTGACCCGGATCAATCGTCGCGCGCCGATCCGCGTGGTCGAACATGGCAAGATCGATCTGGCCGAGTTGCTCGACGTGCGTGGTTTCAACCTCAACGCCGACCTCGGCGGCGGTGTAAGCCTGCGCCCGGTGAGCAAGGCGCCTTCCATTGACCGCATCTCCAGCCTGGTGCTGCGTACCGACAAAGCGCTGGATATCGACAAACTCAGCGAGTTTATGAACGAGCTGCTGGAAGACCATGGCAAGCAACTGTTGCGCTACAAAGGTGTGCTGAACATTGTCGATGAACCTCGGCGCATGGTGTTTCAGGGTGTGCTGAAGTTGTACGGCTTCGACTGGGACACCGAGTGGGCCGAGGACGAAGCGCGAGAGAGCGTGATCGTGTTTATCGCCGATGATCTGCCGGAAGAGAAAATCCGCGCAGGGTTTGCGCGGGTGGCGGCTGAGTAGGGTCGGGCATATTCAGCGTGTTTAAGACCGCTTTCGCGAGCAAGCCCGCTCCCACATTGGATTTGCGTCGAGCCACATTTGGTGGGCAACACAGGTCAAATGTGGGAGCGGGCTTGCTCGCGAAGGCGATCTAACCGGCAACACAATTTCGATTCGATCCCGATTCCGGATTCAGCAGTTTCTCCTCCAGATGATCCAGATGCCGGGTCATCAACCCTTCGGCCGTCTTGGCATCTCCTCGCTCCACCGCCTCGACAATCGCCGCATGCTCCTGCCACGCACAATGACTGCACGACTGTTCTTCATAACGGGCGATAGCCAGCGAAGTCAGCGGCACCAGGCTTCCGAGAAACTGGGCCAGCGGCGCGTTACCTGCGACTTGCGCCAGTTGCAGGTGGAACTCCCCTGACAGGCGAATGGCCGGCCCACGTTGGTTTTGTTCGATGCAGCGGCGTTCTCGGTCGATCAGTTCGCGTAACTGCGGCAAGTCCCGTGAAGTCGGCTGTTGGCAGGCCAGTCGCACCAGGGTGGTTTCTGTCAGCCTTCGGGCGTGGAGTATCTGGCGGGTTTGTTCGGCATCGGGGGCCGCGACTTGCGGGCGATGATTGGGCCGCAGGATGACCACCTGTTGATGAGACAATCTCGCCAGTACCTGCCGGATGATACTGCGGCTGACACCGAATGCCTGGCCAAGGCTTTCTTCGGTGAAGCGGCTGGCCGGGGCAATGCGCTGTTCGAGAATAGCCTCGAAAATCTGCGGATAGATATCGTCGACGCAACGCTTTTTTTCGCTCTGGCGGCGCAAGGGCAGGGCGGCAGAAATCGAGAAAACGGGATTCTTCAAGGCGTAGGAACTCATGGCCTGTCTCCAGTCCGGTTGCCGATAGGGTTTTTGCTACAACAGCTATTTGCCCAGATTGTCGTCCGGGATATTCAATTCAATGCCCATGCGTTTCCCTTCCTGAAGGATGTGCCTGCGCATTTCGGCGCTGGCCAGGGCGCTGTTCTTGTTGCGGATCGCGCGTACCACGGCTTCGTTTTCTTCCAGGCGCTCGGCCAAATGTTCCGGTGAGTTACGCAGCACCTCGGCGCTCTGTTTGAGCGCATTGCTGGTTTGCTGCACGACGTTCTGGAAGATCGGGTTCGAGGTCAGGGTGAACAGCTCTTCGTGGAATGCGATGTACGCGTTCATTCCGGCTTCGCTGTCATTCGCTTCAAGGGCTTCGCGCATGTCCATCAGCGTCAGGCGCAGTTGGCCGATTTCCTTGCTGCTGATGGACTGGGCAACCAACCCGACAATGAACGGTTCAAGGGTGTAACGCAGTTGCAGCACATCCTCGAGACTGGCGCCGGCCACGCCACTGTCGCTGGTTGGCGCCTCATTGAGGTTGGCGTCCAGCACCACCACGCCTTTGCCGGGCATGGAACGCACCAGGCCGTGGGTCTCCAGCACGATCACCGCTTCACGCAGGCTCGGCCGGCTGATGCCCAGTTGTTCAGCCAGTTCGCGTTGCCCCGGCAACATATCGCCAGAGCGCCACTGCCCGCGCGCCAACGCAGCGCGGAGCTTTTCAACCACTGAATTTACAACTGTCGACGAGGTGATCACTGTTCGCTCCATGAGAGACGGTAAAGCGTTGATTGTTGGGCCTGCCAGTGACAGGCACAAGGTTCGGTCAAAATTCTTGCTGATGGGCCGGTGGCACGGTTTTACGTGTCTGGAAGGTGTAACCCTGTTCGCCGGCCAATACTTTGTTGGCACGCTGAACATCGATGTCTTTTTCCCAGCGAGCGATGGCCACAGTGGCGACGCAGTTACCGATCAGGTTGGTCAGTGCCCGGCCGATGCCCATGAACCAGTCCACCGCCAAGACCAGCACCAGGCCCACCACAGGAATCGCCGGGATCGCAGTCAGGGTCGCCGCCAGAATCACCAGTGCCGAGCCGGGAATACCGTGAGCACCTTTGGAGGTGATCAGCGAGACCAGCAGGATCGTCAGTAAATCAGTCATGGCCAGCGGTGTACCGGTGGCATTGGCGATGAACACGATGGCCAGGGTCAGGTAGATCGAAAAGCCGTCGAGGTTGAACGAGTATCCAGTGGGAATCACCAGGCCAACCGTCGAGCTGCCGATACCCAGATGCTCCAGCTTGCGCATGATCTGCGGGAGTACAGCGTCGGAGGAGGCGGTGCCCAGAACGATCAGCAATTCTTCGCGCAGGTACTTGAGAAACGGCAGCATCCGCAGGCCGGATAGACGCATCACCAAGCCCAGGATCACTGACACGAACACCGCACACGTCAGGTAGAACAGACCGATCAGGCTGCCCAGATGTTGCAGCGAATCCAGGCCATATTTGCTGGTGGTGAAGGCAATCGCGCCGAACACACCAATCGGTGCCAGACGCACGATCATGCCCATGATGCGGAAGATCACATGGCTGAGTTCATTGATCAGCCGCGAGATGCCTGACGCCGCTTCACCCACCAGATTCAGTGCACTGCCGAACAACACCGAGAACAGCAGCACTTGCAGGATGTTGTTGTCGGCAAATGCGCCAATCACCGAGGTCGGTATCAGGTCCATCAGGAACTGCGTGGTGGTGTGCATCTGTTTGCCGCGCTGGGCGATGTCGCCCATGTCGGCGGCGGAAAGCTGCTCCAGATGAATGTTCGCACCGCTGCCGATGCCGGTGCTGAACGCGAACACCAGACCGATCACCAGGGCGATGGTGGTCAGCACTTCGAAGTAGATCACCGACTTGAGGCCGATGCGCCCGACCTTCTTCAGATCGCCGGCGCCGGAGATGCCGCTGACAACCACGCAGAACACGATCAGGCCGATGAGCATTTTGATCAGTTTGATGAAGCCGTCGCCGAGAGGTTTTAGCTGGGCGGAGTATTCGGGAAGGGTCAGTCCGCAGACGATGCCAAGCACCAGTCCAAGGACAACTTGAAGGAAGATTGAGCGCGAGCACCATCTGAGCATGGGAGGAGTCCTGGTGAGTGTCCTGGTTGCTGTGCGCACGGCATCAGACTCAGGACTTAATTATTGTGGTCTTACCGGTATGTCCAGTGCAGGCGCAGTCTAGGCGCTGTTTTCAGATAATCGCAAGCAGAAAATGACGAATTGGCTTTACCGGTCTTACCAGTTGGACGGCAAGGCCCGAGCTTGAGCGTTTTTGCAGGCGAAAAAAAACCGGCCATCACTGGCCGGTTTCCTTTTGCTGCGGTTTAGCGGGCTGATTAAGCGCCGTATACCGGCAGCTTTTTGCAGATGGCCTTGACCTTCTCACGAACGGCGTCGATCACCGCTTCGTTGGAAAGGTCTGCCAGGATGTCGCAGATCCAGCCGGCCAGCTCTTTGCACTCAGCTTCTTTGAAGCCACGAGTGGTCACAGCCGGAGTACCGAAACGCAGACCAGAGGTGACGAACGGGGAGCGTGGATCGTTCGGTACCGAGTTCTTGTTCACGGTGATGAACGCTTTGCCCAGAGCCGCGTCAGCGTCTTTACCGGAGATTTCCTGCTTGATCAGCGACAGCAGGAACAGGTGGTTTTCAGTACCACCGGACACCACGTCAAAACCGCGCTCGATGAACACACCGGCCATGGCCTGGGCGTTCTTGACCACTTGTTGCTGGTAGGTCTTGAACTCGGGCTGCAGTGCTTCCTTGAAGCAGATCGCTTTAGCGGCGATCACGTGTTCCAGCGGGCCGCCCTGGGCGCCCGGGAATACCGCGGAGTTCAGCTTCTTCTCGATGTCGGCGTTGGCGCGAGCCAGGATCAGGCCGCCACGTGGACCGCGCAGGGTCTTGTGGGTGGTGGTGGTGACCACGTCAGCGAATGGAATCGGGTTCGGGTAGACGCCAGCAGCGACCAGACCGGCTACGTGAGCCATGTCGACGAACAGGTAGGCGCCGACCTTGTCAGCGATTTCACGGAAGCGCGGGAAGTCCAGAATCTGCGAGTAGGCAGAGAAACCGGCCACGATCATTTTTGGCTTGTGTTCTACAGCCAGGCGCTCGACTTCGTCGTAGTCGATCAGGCCGTTGCTGTCGATACCGTACTGAACGGCGTTGTACAGCTTGCCGGAGGAGGAAACGCTGGCGCCGTGGGTCAGGTGACCACCGTGAGCCAGACTCATGCCCAGGATGGTGTCGCCAGCTTGCAGCAAGGCCAGGTAAACGGCGCTGTTGGCTTGCGAACCGGCGTGTGGCTGAACGTTGGCGTAATCGGCGCCGAACAGCTCCTTGGCACGGTCGATGGCAAGCTGCTCAACCACGTCGACGTACTCGCAACCGCCGTAGTAGCGCTTGCCTGGGTAGCCTTCGGCGTACTTGTTGGTCAGAACCGAGCCTTGAGCTTCCATCACCGCTGGGCTGGTGTAGTTTTCCGAAGCGATCAGCTCGATGTGTTCTTCCTGGCGCTGAGCTTCTTGCTCCATGGCGGCAAAAAGGTCGGCGTCGTACTTGGCAATAGTCAAATCACGGCTGAACATGGCGGTCCTCAAGGATCGGGGCAGAAAAGGGGAGCATTCTAACCCAATGGGTTTTAGATGGCATATGAAAGGACATCATGTCGCAGACAAGTGGCCTTCATGACGGGATTGGTGGTGTTAGTTCAGGCCTCATCGCGAGCAAGCTCGCTCCCACAGGGGAACGCATTCCGAATGTGGGAGCGAGCTTGCTCGCGATGGCGTCATACGCCGCACCGCAAATCTCAGTCGAACATGAACAACGCATCATTGCTGAATTGCGCTTCGAAGCGATTGGCCGGCATCGGGCGCCCAAACAGATAACCCTGCACCTCGTCGCAGCCGTGTTCACGCAGGAACTCGAGCTGTTCGTGGGTTTCCACGCCCTCGGCGATGACCGCCAGGTTGAGGCTGTGGGCCATGGCGATGATCGCTCGGGCAATCTGCGCGTCCTGTTCACCGGACGGCAGGCCGTCGACGAAAGTCCGGTCGATTTTCAGCACGTCGATCGGGAACTGCTTGAGGTAGTTGAGTGATGAGTAACCGGTGCCGAAGTCGTCGACTGCGATGCTCAGGCCGAGGTTTTTCAGCCCGGCGAGAATCTGCATGGCTTCGCTGACTTCACGCATCAGGATACTTTCGGTCAGCTCCAGCTCCAGGCAGGCCGGCGGCAGGCCAGTGTCCTTGAGGATGGTGGCGATGCGCGTGCCAAGCTGGCCGTCGGAGAACTGCCGGGCGGAGATGTTCACCGAGACTTTCGGCACCCGGACCTTGGCCTGGTGCCAGGCTTTGAGCTGACGGCAAGCCTCGCTGATCACCCAGTCGCCAACATCCACCACCAACCCGAGTTCTTCGAGCACCGGAATGAAGTCTCCCGGCGGCACCAGTCCGCGACGCGGATGACGCCAGCGCAGCAGGGCTTCAGCGCCGGTCAGGCGTTTGCCGTCGCCGCTGAATTGCGGCTGGTAGTAGAGAACGAATTCATTTTGCTCAAGGGCGTGGCGCAGGTCGCTTTCCAGTTCCAGACGCTCCAGGGCGCTGGCGTTCATGTCTGCCTGATAGAACTGGAAGTTGTTCTTGCCGCGCTCCTTGGCGTGGTACATCGCAGTGTCGGCGTTCTTCATCAGCTGGCTCAGCTCGTTGCCGTCCTGTGGACTCAAGGCGATGCCGATACTGGCGGTGACAAAGAACTCGCGGCCTTCGAGGACAAACGGTTTCACCAGGCTGGCAAGGATTTGCTCGGCCACATGAATCGCCCGGTTCAGCGCGATCTCACGGTTGGCACGCGGTTGCAGGAGCAAGGTGAACTCGTCGCCGCCCATGCGCGCCACTGTGTCGTCATCATTGACGCAACCGAGCAGGCGGGTGGCCATTTCCTTGAGCATGCGGTCGCCGGCTGCGTGGCCGAGGGAGTCGTTGATCGGTTTGAAGCGGTCGAGGTCGAGGAACATCAGCACGACCCATGACTTTTGCCGCTCCGCCGATTGCAGCGCGGTGTGCAACCGGTCCTGGAACAAGGTGCGGTTGGGCAGATGTGTCAGGGCATCGTAGTAGGCGAGGCGGTGAATCCGTTGTTCACTGGCCTTGCGCTCGCTGATATCACTGAAGAAACACACGTAGCTGGCGAGATCGCCTTCGTCATCGAGTACTGCCGTAATGCCGACCCACGCAGGGTAGTGTTCACCGTTGCGGCGCTTGAGCCAGACTTCACCTTCCCAGGTGCTGTGCTGATGCAGTTGCTTGAGCACATAGCGAAGGTGAGCTTCCTGCTGATCATCGACGGTCAGCATGTTCGGCAACTGGTCAAGGACCTGCGCCACTTCATAACCGCTGACGCGGCTGAACGCTTCGTTGGCCTGCACAATGTAGCCGGCCGGGTCGGTGATCAGAATTGCGGACGTCGAATGCTCGAAAACCGTGGCCGCCATGCGCAGGTCTTTCTCGGCGCGGCGCTGCTGGCTGATATCGCGACCGACCCCGAGCACGCCTTCGAAAGCGCCATGTTCATCCCAGACCAATACCAGGCGCAGTTCGATCGGGATCTTGCGTCCGTCGGCCCGCAAGCAGTCGAACAGGAACAACTGGGTTTGCACCTGACTGCGCAGTTGCGCCAGTTGCTCGGGTTTATCCAGAGCTTTGCTGACCCGGTCCATCAGGCTGTAGATGCCGGTCAATTGTTGCGGGTTGGCGATGGTTGATTGCCAGCCGTTCTGGAAGATCCAGTCAGCGTCATAGCCAAGCACGGCGTGTACCGAGGGGCTGACGTAATTGAGCGAGAGTTTGCTGTCAGTGGAGAAAATCACGTCGCTGATGCTTTCGGCGAGCATCCGGTAGCGCTGTTCACTGTCGCGCAAGGACTCGCTGGCTTCGATCTGATCGGTGATGTCTTTGGCCACGCCAATGATGCGCGTGACCTGGTCGTGTTTGTCCCGTGCCAGCGCCTGCTCGCGGATTTCGAAACGCCGCCATTTGCCGTCGCGGTGGCGAAAGCGCAACTGGCACTGCATCAGTTGGGTATAACCAGCCTGGCGCTGCTCCTGACGCAGGCGGTGGTAGTGATCGGCGTCTTCGGGGTGCAGCAGAATCTCCCAGAAGTACTCGCCCATCTGGTGCAGTTCGGTTTTGCTGTAACCCAGGGTCTGCCCCAGGTGATGGTTACTGAAAATCATCCGCTGGCTGATCACGTCCTGCACGTAGAGGTGATCCGGGACGGTGCGCACGACATCGGACCAGAAACCTTCACGCTCCAGCAGCGACAGCTCGACAATTTTGCGGCTGGTGATGTCGGTGATGCTGAGGATCACCTCTTTGACGTCATGCTGTTCTTCCGGCAAGCGCAGCACCAGCCACAGATGTTGGTCACGGCCCTGCGTGTCCTTGAGCTTGATTTCCAGTTCCAGCTGTTTCTGCTGATTGAGCACGGCGTCGAGCAACTGATTGCCGATGGCATTGCCATTCAGTGGCCCGCCTTCGATCAACAGCTTCCAGGCTTGCTCGCTGGACTGGACGTTGAGCAGGTGCAAGGCGACCTGGTTGACTTCAGTGATGCGCAACTCTTGCAGCAACTGCTGGCGTTGTTCGGCGTTCTCCAGCCACAGCCGCAATTGTTCGCTGGTTTGCAGTTGCGCCTTGTCGAAGCAGGCTTTGAGCCCGGAGAGGTCAAGTACGCAGAGCGCAACACCGGTGCCATCGAAGATATCCCGATAACGCCGGCGCCCGTCGTGCAGTTGACGCTGGCGTCGACGCATATTCAACAATGCGATGAACGGTAGCAGCGAGAAGGCCAAGCCCAGCAGGCATTTACCGATAAGCGCCGGCAACAGTTGCTCGATCACCCGTTGCCGGTCAAACAATCCGCGTAACTGCCAGTCGCTGCTACTGAGTGGAACCACCAGCACGCTGTTGGCCAGGTCATCGGCGTTTACCCCCCCAGGTTTGCTCGATGGCAACCCGTCGTCGCGGCTGATGATCTGTTGATTGATGCGGTTTTCCACCACCCACAGCGGACGGATTCCCACGTCACTCTGTTTGGTCAGTGAAGAGAAAAATGTCGGTCGCAGGCGCAAGACCCAGTAGCCGCGAGTACTGCCGCTGGCCTGGTGCAGCAATAGATGCACCACCGAACCGTCGTTGGCGTTGCTGAAGTAATGCGCCTGGGCGCGACTGCGCCGGACCAGATCGCTGAGGTAGTCGGCATCCTGGCTGTCACTGGCGCTATCACTGAGGATTTTCCCCGAGGGGCTGAGCAGTGCCAGGCTGAGCACATCAGGCAACGACTGCTGCAATTTGCGCAGCAACGCCTGTTGCTGATCAGCGGTTTGCGGTTGTTCGACGATCGGTAGCAGATTCAGCGCGATCTGAGCATTGAGCGCCATGTTCAGGCTGACTTGCGCGGCCAGATCAGCGGTGTAGTCGATGGTGTATTGACGCTGGTTTTTCTGGGTTTCGCTCAACTGATCAAACAACTGCCAGAACAGCAACCCGAGCAACAGCAGGGCAAGCGTCGCCAACGCACCTTTCAAGGTGCCGCGCAGGGGCGATCCGGTCGCAGGGGACAGTGCGCTCACGGACGAAGGCGGAGTGACATTGGACAAACTGTGATCCTGCGGTTTGGCTGGATTGGCGCGACGTGCACTATAAGCCGGACGCCCGGAGGGCGGCTAGCATGCCTTGAGTTGTGGCAAAGTGCCAGCCCCTCTCGGCTGGACTGCCTTTCATCATTAAGGTAGCTTTGCCGGTTACGCGGGAGCGTTCCAGCTCTTAGACTCAGGCTTTTTTCGCGCGCACGTATTGATAACGATCAATCGCTGGCGGCGCGTATGGCCTGGCCCGGGCTTCGCCCGTGCTTATATTCATCAGTCACTGACCCTAGGTTCTCCATGGCTCAATACGTCTTCACCATGCATCGGCTGGGCAAAGTTGTTCCGCCGAAGCGGGAAATCCTGAAAAACATTTCTCTGTCCTTCTTCCCTGGCGCCAAGATCGGCGTACTCGGCCTCAACGGTTCGGGTAAGTCCACTCTGCTGAAAATCATGGCTGGCGTCGACACCGAGTTCGACGGTGAAGCCCGTCCGATGCCGGAACTGAACATCGGCTACCTGCCGCAAGAGCCGCTGCTGGATCCGACCAAGACCGTGCGTGACGTGGTCGAGGAAGCGGTCAGCGTGATCAAGGACGCGCAGGCACGTCTGGATCAGGTTTATGCCGAGTACGCTGACCCGGATGCCGACTTCGACAAACTGGCCGCTGAACAGGCCAAACTCGAAGCCATCCTGCAAGCGGGCGACGGTCACAACCTGGATCGCCAACTGGAAGTCGCCGCCGATGCGCTGCGTCTGCCGGCCTGGGATGCGAAAATCGAACACCTGTCCGGTGGTGAAAAACGTCGTGTGGCCCTGTGCCGTCTGCTGCTGTCCGCCCCGGACATGCTGCTGCTCGACGAACCCACCAACCACCTGGACGCCGACTCCGTGGCCTGGCTGGAGCATTTCCTCCACGACTTCCCGGGTACCGTGGTTGCGATCACGCACGACCGTTACTTCCTGGACAACGTCGCTGGCTGGATTCTGGAACTCGACCGTGGCGCCGGTATTCCGTACGAGGGCAACTATTCGGGTTGGCTGGAAGCCAAGTCCGATCGTCTGGCTGCCGAATCCAAGCAGCAGTCGGCTCACGAAAAAGCCATGAAGGAAGAACTGGAGTGGGTGCGCCAAGGCGCCAAGGCTCGTCAGTCGAAATCCAAGGCTCGTCTGCAACGCTTCGAAGAAATGCAATCGCAGGAATTCCAGAAGCGCAGCGAAACCAACGAGATCTACATCCCGGCCGGTCCACGCCTGGGCGACAAGGTCATCGAATTCAAGAACGTCTCCAAGGGCTATGGCGATCGCGTACTGATCGACAACCTGTCGTTCTCCATGCCGAAAGGCGCCATTGTTGGCGTGATTGGCGGGAACGGTGCGGGTAAATCCACCCTGTTCCGCATGCTGATGGGCAAGGAACAACCGGATTCGGGCAGCATCGAAGTCGGCGAAACCGTGCAACTGGCCTGCGTTGACCAGAGCCGCGAAGACCTGGACGGCAGCAAGACTGTGTTCCAGCAGATCTCCGACGGTTCCGATCAGATCCGCATCGGCAACTACGAGATCCCGTCACGCACTTATGTCGGCCGTTTCAACTTCAAGGGCGGCGATCAGCAGAAGTTCGTCAAGGACCTGTCCGGTGGTGAGCGTGGTCGCTTGCACCTGGCCTTGACCCTGAAAGAGGGCGGCAACGTCCTGCTGCTCGACGAACCGTCCAACGACCTCGACGTTGAAACCCTGCGTTCCCTGGAAGAAGCCTTGTTGGACTTCCCGGGCGCCGCCATTGTGATCTCCCACGATCGGTGGTTCCTTGACCGCGTCGCGACTCACATCCTGGCGTACGAAGACGACTCGCAAGCAGTGTTCTTCGAAGGTAACTACACCGAGTACGAAGCCGACCGCAAAAAGCGTCTCGGCGATGCCGCTTCCCAGCCACACCGGGTGCGTCACAAGAAGCTGGCCTGATCAGGCTGGTTGCATAAAGAACGGAGCCTTCGGGCTCCGTTTTTTTTTGCGTGATCGTTCCCAGTATCAGGGTGTGGTTTTACCCGGTTCGATGCGGATGATTTCGATCAGTTGATCACCGGCCGGTCGCTGCCAGAGCACTTCGTCGTTCAGTTGTGCACCGAGCAGCGCCCGTCCCAGCGGTGAGCTCCAGTTGATCAGGCCTTTGGCGGCAGCGGCCTGATCTTCGCCGACCAGTTGCACACGACGCTCGGTACCCAGTTCATCGGCGTAGGTCACCCAGCTGCCAATTTGAACCTTTTTGGTTGAGGTCGCGGGCGTGACCACTTGTGCGCTTTGCAGGCGTTGAGTGAAGTAACGCAAATCGCGCTCCAGATCGGCCAGCCACTGTGGATCAGCCTCCTCGCGAGCCGATTGTTCACCGTGCAGGGTTTGCAGCTCGGCGACTTTGGCCTGCAGCAGGGCGAGGCCTTCGGGCGTGACGTAGTTGGGCTGCGTGCTGACCTGGCGTTCTACCGGCTGGTCGGCTTGCGCGGCGGCGTTATCTTCATTGACGAAAGCGCGGCTCATGGCGGTTCTCCCTGAATGGGGTTTAGGTCATCGTCGCAGGCTTTGGGGTTCAGTGGCTGTCCGAAAACGACCTGCTGCGAGCGATAAGCCCGTGCTGCATCCGTGCAAGGGTAGTGATTATTCCTTTGCCGTGGTTGCAAGGTGAGCATGTTCAGCCAGTTCCTGTTCGATGAACGCGGCGATCATGGCTCGATATACCTGCTCGGTGACCCGTGGGTTGGCACCGACCTGTTCAGACAACGCCCGGACTTTGGCGATGACCTGTTCAACACGCTGCGGTGCTTTCACCGCGTCGCTGTCTTTCTTGAAGCGAGCAGCCTGCGACACATAGGCGCCGCGCTCGGCCAGCAGGTTGACGATTTGCCGATCCAGCCGGTCAATGTTGTCGCGCACTTCTTCCAGGGAACAGCAGTTGGCATCCATGTAGTTTTAGCTCCTTCTATAAATATAATCGTCAGCGCCAGGGTATTCACGTTCCTGTAAGGGATGGGGGTCAGTAGTGATACCACTTCAGCTCCAGCATGACTTCATTCTCGGGCGAGGCGATATGGCTGAACTCTCGCTGGGCGCTCAGGCGTAGGCCGAGGTTGCGTGACAATTCCCACTGCTGGTTCAGGCTCAGGCTGCGTCGCACTTCGCCGTTGGTGAAGTAATCACCTTTGGTTTCCAGGCTCAGATTGCCCAGCGGGTTCCTCCACAGTACACCGCCGTTGAACCCGGCGGCAGGGGCGATGAAACCGGCAAAGTCGTTGTTGTGTTCGAGGCGGACCGTGCCGAGGGCGAAGCCGAGCACGTCGTCGCCCAGTTGCCAGGTGCCGCCGGCGCCACCGTTGACGTGGCTGACCAGGGTTTCGCCGTCATGCTTGCCCGGCACTCGTTCCAGGCCGCCGGTCACTTGCCATGACCAGGGTTGCAGCAGTTCATTGCGCGGGGTCAGCGAGCGGATGGTCGCCAGGTCCAGTTGCTGCAACTGCCAGTGATTGCCTTCGTACTGGCGCAGCTTCATCTGAAGGATTTCGATCTGCGCGCCGAGGGGGAAGCTTTCAGCGTTGTCGTTGAGGTCGTGATAGGCCATGCGCAGGCCATATTCACCAAAGGCCTTGTCGCCACGGGTGCCCCTGCCTGCCTGCCAGGTGCGCGACTCGTGACCGTTTTCCGGCAGGCCGGGTTGAGGGATCTGTAGCTCCGGCGCCGGGTTCTGATTGATCGCCCGCAGCAGTTCGAAACTGCGTTGTGCGCGCTGTGGGTCGCGCTCCTGACCGTTGGCGCGGTAGCGTTCAAGACGATAGGCCGCGTCGATAATCAGCGCCTGACGATCCCGTGACAGGGCCTTGAAGGTCGGCTCCTGCAATTGCTGCTGATCGGCGCTGACTTTCAGCACCCATTGTTGCTCATCGTCGTTGAGCAGTTTTGCACGGCTCAGCAGCTCACGTTCGCGGGATGGGCGGTAATCGATTTTTTCCACCAGTCCTGCGTCTTTCACCGCTTTGACGGTGTCGGTGGGAATCGCGGTCAGCGGGAATTGTTCGGTGAGCCTGAGGCTCGGCCGGGCCACTTGCAGCAATTCCAGCAAGCGGTATGAGCAGTTCTCATCGAAGAAGAAGTAATCGAACTGAATCTGCTTGAGCTCCCAGATATGCTCGACCATGCGCTCGGTTTCTGCCTGCGTCAGGTTCAGCCGGTATTCCCACAGATCGCGGTTTTCCAGGCTGCGGTATTCCGAGAGTTTTTCCTGATAGGGCACCAGCGCGAACAATCCCGGATAGCCGCCCATCAGGCCTTTCCAGGCATACAGAATGCTGTTGTCCGAACCTTCGATGTAGGCGCCGAAATTGATCGCGTAGCTGAGCAGGGCGGTGTGGTCGCTTTGCACGTCAGCCTGATCGATGCGCAATAAGGTGTGGCCGAACATTGACGACGGACTGTTCAGGTAAGCCGCCGGAAAGATCATCACCGCGCTGTGAGGCGACACGTCCTTGAACCATTGTTTGAATTCGCTGCAGTCCACCGTCGGCAAATCGTTCAGGTTCAGTTGCGCTTTCAGCCAGCGGGTGCGAGCCGGGTAAACGCATTGTGCATGCTGCTGGCCTTGGCTGGCCGGGACGTAGAGCGCTTGTACGGTGGCCGCCAGCTCCGCGTCGGGATGCTCGGCGCCATTGGCCGCCAGGAAGAACTTCTTGTCGCTGACATAGCTGCGCCAGCCGCCGAGTTTTGCGCTTTCGTAATGGCCCAGGGAAATCCAGAACGGGTCGTTGGCCAGTTGCTGCAAACGTTGGTTGTCGATACGAGGCGCGGCGGACAGCGGGGCGCAGACAAGCAGCGCCAGACAGGCAAGGCGTTTGAGCATGGTGGGCTACTTAATTCAAAAAAAGACCCAAAGAGGGCTAGGTCCTAAAAATAAAACCCGCTCCGATAGCGGAGCGGGTAGGGCCGAGCTTAAGCCGGGGTCGCATATTTGGCCAGACGAGCATCGCCTTTGAGCACGGCCAGGGTATTGGTGTGTACGTCTTCAGCGGTCACGTCAGCCTTGCTGAAAATCTGCTGGAAGTGCTCGTGGGTGACGGTGGCGAAATACGCACGGTCTTGCGGTGCGACGCCCAGTACCACGGCATAGGTAGTCAGCGCTTCGCCTTGACCTTTGGCCATGTCTTCGGAAAGTTCGTTCATCATGCCGTTCATGGCAATCCAGGACTTGCCGCCATAGGTCAGCGCGGAGTTGGTTGCACAACCGTTGGTGCCGGACGTCATGCCGAAGGTGGCGTTGCCAGAGGTGCCGTTGGTGGTGGATGCCAGGATGTGCGCCGGGGTGCCACGCTGGTCTTTGAACAGCATGTTGCCCCAACCGCAATCCGGACCGCCTGGCGCCTGCGCCATGGCGTTGAGGGATGCGACGGTGAAGAGAGTACCAAGAAGAATCCGTTTCATAGTTGTGTTCTCTTTTATGTGCGTACCAATAGACAGGGGTTCTGGCGCCGCTCTGACGCCATTGGGCCGGTTATTAGTCCAGCCGCGCAGTTTGGAGTTTAGGCACGATCCCGGGGTTCCGTGATTTTTTGCAAAACATTCCCGAATACCATTGATTCACACCCGGTCCGCCTGGGGTTTGCCCTTTGACTATGCTTTTACCCAAGGCGCGCCTTGCCAGTCAGGTACGGGCAGCGCCAGAATGCCTTCAACTGCCCCGCCTGATGTAAGGAAGCCCGATGCCTGATCCTGTTGCTGCCAGCTTGCGTCTAGCGCCCGAAGCGCTGACCCGTCCGTTTTCCGCTGAACAGTTCAGCTTCTCTACCACCAATGATCTGGAGCCTTTTCGCGGTGTGCTCGGCCAGGAACGTGCGGTTGAAGCCTTGCAGTTCGGTGTGGCCATGCCACGCCCCGGTTACAACGTGTTTGTCATGGGGGAGCCCGGCACTGGCCGGTTTTCGTTCGTCAAACGCTACCTGAAAGCCGAAGGCAAACGCCTGCAGACCCCGGCGGACTGGGTCTACGTCAACAACTTCGATGAGCCGCGCGAACCTCGCGCACTGGAGTTGCCGTCCGGGACAGCCGGTGCGTTCATCGCCGACATCAATGGCCTGATCGACAACCTGCTGGCGACGTTTCCAGCAGTCTTCGAACACCCGTCCTACCAGCAAAAGAAAAGCGCCATCGACCGTGCCTTCAACCAGCGCTACGACCGCGCACTGGACGTGATCGAGCGCCTGGCGCTGGAGAAAGAAGTCGCGCTGTACCGCGACAGCACCAACATCGCCTTCACTCCGATGAGCGAAGGCAAGGCGCTGGACGAGGCTGAATTCGCCCAGTTGCCGGAAGCCGACCGCGAGCGTTTTCACACTGATATCTCATGGCTCGAAGAGCGCCTGAACGAAGAGTTGGCCAGCCTGCCACAGTGGAAGCGCGAGTCGAGCAACCAACTGCGTCATCTCAACGAAGAAACCATCACCCTGGCCTTGCAGCCATTGCTTTCGCCGCTGTCGGAAAAGTACGCAGAAAATGCTGCGGTGTGCGGTTACCTGCAAGCGATGCAGGTGTATCTGCTCAAGACGGTGGTCGAGCAACTGGTCGATGACAGCAAGACCGACGCGGTCGCCCGTAAATTGCTCGAAGAACAATATGGCCCGAGCCTGGTGGTCGGTCATCCGTTCAGCGGCGGTGCGCCAGTGGTGTTCGAACCGCATCCGACTTACGACAACCTGTTCGGCCGTATCGAATACAGCACCGATCAGGGCGCGCTCTACACCACTTATCGGCAGTTGCGTCCGGGTGCGCTGCACCGCGCCAACGGTGGTTTTCTGATTCTGGAAGCCGAAAAAATGCTTAGCGAACCCTTTGTCTGGGATGCGCTGAAGCGGGCCTTGCAGTCACGCAAACTGAAAATGGAATCGCCGCTGGGCGAACTGGGCCGACTGGCGACGGTGACCCTGACACCGCAACATATTCCGTTGCAAGTCAAAGTCATCATCATCGGCGCACGCCAGCTGTATTACACGCTGCAAGACCTCGATCCGGACTTCCAGGAAATGTTCCGGGTGCTGGTGGACTTCGATGAAGACATCCCGATGGTCGACGAAAGCCTTGAACAGTTCGCTCAGTTGCTTAAAACCCGGACCTCGGAAGAAGGCATGGCACCACTGACCGCTGATGCGGTGGCGCGTCTTGCGACTTACAGTGCGCGGCTGGCCGAGCACCAGGGCCGTTTGTCGGCGCGCATTGGCGATCTGTTCCAGTTGGTCAGCGAGGCGGACTTCATTCGCGATCTGGCTGGCGATGACATGACCGATGCCGGGCACATCGAGCGTGCGCTCAAGGCCAAGGCCACTCGTACCGGGCGCGTGTCGGCGCGGATTCTCGATGACATGCTGGCGGGGATCATCCTGATCGACACCGCGGGCGCGGCGGTCGGCAAATGCAACGGGCTGACGGTACTGGAGGTCGGTGACTCGGCCTTCGGTATACCGGCGCGAATCTCTGCCACGGTCTACCCCGGCGGCAGCGGCATCGTCGACATCGAGCGTGAGGTCAACCTCGGGCAGCCGATCCACTCCAAGGGCGTGATGATCCTCACCGGGTATCTGGGCAGCCGTTACGCCCAGGAGTTCCCGTTGGCGATCTCGGCGAGTATCGCGCTGGAGCAGTCCTACGGTTACGTCGATGGCGACAGTGCATCGTTGGGCGAGGCATGCACGTTGATTTCGGCGTTGTCGAAAACCCCGCTCAAGCAGTGCTTCGCGATTACCGGCTCGATCAACCAGTTCGGTGAAGTGCAGGCGGTGGGTGGGGTCAACGAGAAGATCGAGGGCTTCTTCCGTCTCTGCGAGGCGCGCGGTTTGACCGGTGAGCAGGGCGCGATCATTCCTCAGGCCAACGTCGCCACGTTGATGCTCGATGAGCGGGTGCTGGCGGCCGTGCGTGCCGGGCAGTTCCATGTCTACGCGGTGCGTCAGGCTGATGAGGCATTGAGCCTGCTGGTGGGCGAGCCTGCCGGCGAGCCGGACGAAGAGGGTCAGTTCCCTGAGGGCAGCGTCAACGCGCGCGTGGTGGAGCGTTTGCGGGTGATCGCGGAAATGATCAGCGAGGATGACCTGAAAGAGGCCGAGAAGGAGCAGGCCCAGGCGCAGGCCCTGGAAGCATTGGCTGCGGCCAAGCCCGCCTGATGGGTAAATGATCGCAACCTGCGCACTCCTGTAGGAGCTGCCGCAGGCTGCGATCTTTTCAACGGTATCCTCCCGTTAAGGCCAACCTCATTGCCGCCCGGGTGACGTCAAAAATCCTGCAACGACCATTCGGCGCCTTCTAGCCCCCCGTCAACTTGCTGACTCGACTTTTCTTCTATGCTCAGGTCAAGGACATCGACAGTCATCACTGGATAGAGACAGCCTTCCCGTGGAGGCTGAATACCGGATATACCGAGGGTCGCCGCCATGCCGCGCAACCTCTGCCTCACCCGCCAATGCTTGGGTCTGGTTACCCGTATCGAATGCAGTATTCGCCCGCTCGCGGGGGACACCGGTATGTGGACCTTGTTGTTTGCCGCTGGAATGGCCGGCGAGCAACCTTCCGCCATCAAAGCCCAGGGCCCGTTTCATGGTCCTTTCGTGGCCGAATCGATACTTGAAACCATCGTTGAAAGCCTGACCCTGCACGGCTACGAGTTGGCCGATGACCCGCAAATCTGGTGTTTGCACCTGCAAGCCCAACTGCGGGAAATCAACGGTGGGCGCTGCCGCAACCTGGGCGGTTTCGAGTTCAACCCCGAGCATTAGCGAGCTATTCGACAGGGTTCGGGTTTTCGGCCTTGTCGAGTTTGACCTCGAATCCATATTCGACGGTATTGAGGTCGGTGCGCTGGTAGGTCTCCAGGCTGGTCGGCTGGCCGTAGAAATAATGCACCTCAAACACCGCTGGGCCATCTGTGCTGGCGTCATGGCTGACAGCAAGAATCTCCTTCAAGTAGTTACCGCTCGCGTCCTTGGCGAAGAAGCGCCAGTCCTGGGCGGGGAACATTTTCTGGTCAACTACCAAGGCATTTCCCTTGAGCTCCAGGCCTTTGGGCAGCTTCTGGGTGTCGAAGGTGTTTTTTGCAATATTGGCCAGAAACAGCGGCATCGAGCCGACGGCATACGCCGGTGTCTCGGGGAACAAGGTCAGGTCGTACGTGATAGTGGCGTGCAGCGGGTCGATTTCGAAGGCCTCGGCCGGCAACTCGATGGGCTCGCCGCGTTTGCCCTTATTGTCCTGGGTGAAGAAGGTCACGGGGGTGTCACCGGGGCTGAATGAGGAACCGAGCAGTTCGTCGTTAAAGCTTTTCGGGTGATTGAATTCGATGCGTGCCGCACTGGCGTCCTCGACGGTCTGGCTGATGTGGATGTTCTTTTTCAGTTGTTCCTTATCCAGTGTGGCGCCTTTGAGCCAGGTTGCAGCCTGATCGTCGTATACCACCACCGGCACGCTCAGGCTCTGGATGATTTTATCCGTGGTATTGCGGTCGAAGCGGCGTACCGGCAGTTCCAGTCCCTTGCGGGTGACAGTGACAGTCGAGAAGTCGAGGACGTTGACTTCGAGGTTGTCGATGGGGCCGTTGAAGTACACCTTGGTGTAATGATGAGTCTGCTTGTGTTCGAACGCCTGCTGCTCGTCGTCGAGCTGTTTTTCGAACTCATCGCTCCAGGCGGTCTGCTTCTGCATCTCGGCCAGTTGTTTTTTATAGAACTCGATTTGTGCGGCGTCTTCGTTAATCGAGCCCGAGCGTGAGAGAAACTGCCCGGTCGTGTCCCTGGCCTGGACGATCAGCGGGTTGAGCGGGGTGCCGCTGACGTCTGGCGCCAGTGCTGCGCTGTTATTGACTTCAACTTCGGCGTAGTTCTTTTCCAGGGCTCGCAGAGTGACGCTAATGTTGTCGTCGGTGCGGGTTTGGCCCACGTCCTTGTTCGTCAGGTTGAAGGTGAATACCTTGTGCGGTGCGATGACTTCGACTTTGCCTTGCAGGCTCAGCGGTTGCGGCTGGCTCTTGTTGTCGACTTCCACGCCCTCGACAAAAGGGTAGGCCACGGTCAGGTCATCCGGGTTGGTCATGCTGGAGCTTGAAGGGCTCAACTGAATGCCAGGATCGGTTTCCGACCATTCCGGTTGGAAAGGGATGACCTTTTTGTTGCTCAGCGTGACCGACTGCCATTCCAGCCCATGCGGGAAGGGGAACTCGGAGGGCATGTTGAAGTTGAAGGGGAATACGGGCTGCAAGTCGATCAGGTAGTCGGAGCTGGAGTCCTTGCGCAGTACGAACAGGCCGTTGATGTAGGTGTCGACAAGGGCCTGCGGCGTCGGATAGTGCTTGAGCAGGGCCATGGCGTCTTCGCCGTATTCAGTGGCGATTGGCTTGATGGCAAGTTTTTGCTGTGCACGTTCAAGCAGCAGCAGCGAGCCGCCGAGGTTGGCCACGGCATCCTTGAGTTCGGGGTCCTGAATCGCGTCCAGCGACTTCTCGAACTGTGCAGTCTTTTCTTCGAGGCTCTGCGGGCGCTTCTCATCGCTGGGTGAGCAGCCGCCGATCAGTACCGCGAGGCAAAGGCCGACAGTCGTTAAAGGCAATCGCAAATCCATTTTCCGGTTTTCCTCTACGACGCAAGTGATCGATGCGAATGCTTTGGACACTAGCAGAAAAACGCTTTGGCGGACTCGCAGGTTGTGGATTTGTCTGCGGTTTATGGGTTTTTGAGCGGCTGATATACTCGCCGCCGTTTAAAACCCTTGTGTGAGATTCAATGGAACGTTTTGTCGAAAATGCAATGTACGCCTCGCGTTGGCTGCTGGCGCCGATCTACTTCGGGTTGTCCCTGGGCCTGCTGGCCCTGGCGCTGAAGTTCTTTCAGGAAGTCTCCCACGTTATCCCCAACGTATTTTCGATGGCCGAGTCCGACCTGATTCTGGTGCTGTTGTCGCTGATCGACATGGCGCTGGTGGGCGGCCTGCTGGTGATGGTGATGATTTCCGGGTACGAAAACTTCGTGTCCGAACTCGACATCGATGATGGCAAGGAAAAACTCAACTGGCTGGGAACGATGGACTCTTCTTCCCTGAAGATGAAAGTCGCGGCCTCGATCGTGGCCATTTCCTCGATCCACCTGCTGCGCATCTTCATGGACGCCAGGAACGTCGATCCCGAGCACCTGAAGTGGTACGTGATCATTCACATGACCTTCGTGATCTCGGCGTTTGCCATGGGTTATCTGGACAAGCTGACCAAGCACTGATTGTTATACCTGTAGGAGCAAAGCTTGCTCGCGATGGGCGTGACTCGGTCCTTCCGCTGTTCTCGATACCGCTATCGCGAGCAAGCTTTGCTCCTACAGACAGGTAGTGACTGTTGAAACGGACGGGCGGCGGCGTTTCCGGCTTGTGCTTTCGCGCACCGAGGCATATCCCTGTAAGTGTCCTGGCTCGCCATTGCGCGGGGTGTGCTCATGAACCTGCACGAATTGAACGCCTATGCCATCGCCGGAAAGGTCGATGAGCTGAATCTGATCTCGATGGAAGGCGGGATTTATCTGTTGGAGGCACGGATACATGGCGCCGCTCATCCGCTCGACGACGCCCATGGGCAAACGCTGCGTCTGCGTTCGGTGGAGCATGCTCGTGAAGTCCTTCATGCCTTTCCCAAGCTGACATTCAACCTGATTCACACCTCGGTGCACGACGAGATGTGCGGTCTGGGCATTAGCGCGGAAGAGAGCCTGAAGGTGCCCATCTCCTGAGAACGCTGACACCCCTGATCACCGCAATGGCATCTGTGCTAGTCTGCTGGCCCTTTTGGTTCCGGGCGCTCCGGGATGCGCTGTGCACGCACGGCAATGTCCCGAGCCGTCCGCACAGCGGAGCAGTGTCATGTCCGAAGTAAATCTGTCCACCGACGAAACCCGCGTCAGCTACGGTATCGGCCGTCAGTTGGGCGACCAACTGCGCGACAACCCGCCACCGGGCGTTAGCCTGGACGCGATCCTGGCGGGTCTGACCGACGCATTCGCCGGTAAGGAAAGCCGTGTTGGCCAGGAAGCAATGTCTGCCAGCTTCAAGGTTATCCGCGAAATCATGCAAGCCGAAGCAGCTGCCAAGGCTGAAGCGGCTGCTGGCGAAGGCCTGGCATTCCTGGCTGAAAACGCCAAGCGTGACGGCATCACCACTCTGGCTTCCGGCCTGCAGTTCGAAGTACTGACTCAAGGTGAAGGCGCCAAGCCAACCCGCGAAGATCAAGTGCGCACTCACTACCACGGCACTCTGATCGACGGCACTGTGTTCGACAGCTCCTACGATCGTGGTCAGCCTGCAGAGTTCCCGGTTGGCGGCGTGATCGCTGGCTGGACCGAAGCTCTGCAACTGATGAACGCCGGTAGCAAATGGCGCCTGTATGTGCCGAGCGAACTGGCTTACGGCGCACAAGGCGTTGGCAGCATTCCGCCGCACAGCGTTCTGGTGTTCGACGTCGAGCTGCTCGACGTTCTGTAAGCCCCAAGTGTCGGAACAGGCTCGATAATGTGGGAGCGGGCTTGCTCGCGAAGGCGGAAGGTCAGGCAACATCAATGTTGAATGTCAGATCGCTTTCGCGAGCAAGCCCGCTCCCACAGGGCTTGCTCCGACATATTGCATACGACCTTCATACCTCGAACTTGGTGTTCGGATCATTCATCGGGCGCAATGCTCGGGCGTAGCAGAACAGAAACAGGTTGCGTACCAGTTCCTTGAGCACCACCGGCTCGCTGGAACTCAGGCCATTGAAGTCAAGGTCGCCCTGGTCTTGCAGCTCACTCAAGGCTTCTTCTTCCAATACCGCGCAGACTTCCCCGGTTTCCCGATGCAGGATCCTGAGGTAAGGGTGTGGACGGTCCAGCCATGCATCGATCAAGTAAGTCATGATGCTCATCTCCTTTTGAATGGTCTGATGAGAATAATTCCTATTCAATTAATAGCAAGTACCTATTGGCGATTTCTGCTGTTTTCTATGTGGGAATTGCTGGAGGTCAAAACGGCTGGCGTTTTGCTACTGGGCGGGATTGTTGGGGAATCAGGCGAGGGTGAGGCTCCATCCCACGCAGGGCGTGGGATGGAATACAGCAGGTTCAGACTTTTCTGACGAACTCGGATTTGAGTTTCATCGGGCCGATACCGTCGATCTTGCAGTCGATGTCGTGGTCGCCATCGCACAGACGGATGTTCTTGACCTTGGTGCCGACCTTGACCACCAGCGATGTACCCTTGACCTTGAGGTCTTTGATCACAGTGATGGTGTCGCCATCTTGCAGGACGTTGCCGACCGAATCCTTTTTCACGGTTTCATCGGACGCAGCTTCGGCTTCACCATTAGCGGACCACTCGTGGGCGCACTCTGGGCAGATCAGCTGGGCGCCGTCTTCATAGGTGTATTCGCAATTGCATTTCGGGCAGGGTGGCAACGTGCTCACTAAAGCTCCTTGGATTCAGGATGGCTAAAAAGCGCACATTATATAGGGTTTTGTCGGAGGAGGGGGCTGACAGCAAAAGATCGCAGCCTGCGGCAGCTCCTACGCGTCAATCTGTAGGAGCTGCCGCAGGCTGCGATCTTTTGATCTTGCTTGGGTGTTAGTGCGTGCGGGCGACCGCAAACTCGCTCAGTTCGACCAATGCATCACGGTATTCGCTGGCGGGCAGCATTTCGAGGCATTTGATAGCGCGGGCGACGTAATCGCGGGCCAGTTGTGCGGTGTAGTCCAGCGAACCCGAGGCTTCCACGGCAGCGCGGATGCTTTCCAGGTCTTCGATGCCGCCTTTCTGGATCGCCTGACGCACCAGCGCCGCCTGCTCTGGCGTGCCTTCGCGCATGGTGTAGATCAACGGCAGAGTCGGCTTGCCTTCGGCCAGATCGTCGCCGACGTTCTTGCCCAGGGTTTCTGCGTCGCCACGGTAGTCGAGCAGGTCGTCGACCAGTTGGAAGGCCACACCCAGGTGATCACCAAAGGTGCGCAAGGCTTCGCTTTGTTCTGGCGTGGCGCCGGCCAAGGCCGCGGCACTGTGGGTCGAAGCCTCGAAAAGCATCGCGGTTTTGCCGCGGATGACTTCCATGTAGGTTTCTTCGGTGGTGCTGGCGTCGCGCACCTTGGACAGCTGCAGGACTTCGCCTTCAGCAATGATCCGCGTGGCTTGCGAGAGAATCTTCATCACTGGCATCGAGCCCAGTTCGACCATCATCTCGAACGAGCGCGAGTACAGGAAGTCACCGACCAGCACGCTCGGGGCGTTGCCCCACATGGCGTTGGCGGTCGAGCGGCCACGGCGCATGCCGGACATGTCGACCACGTCGTCGTGCAGCAGGGTCGCGGTGTGCAGAAACTCGATAGTGGCGGCCAGCAGGCGCATATCGTCGCCTTCGCGACCCAGGGCCTTGCCACACAGCAACACTAATAAAGGACGCAGGCGTTTACCGCCAGCCGAGGTAATGTAGTCGCCGATTTTCGATACCAGCGGCACTCGGGAAGTCAGCTGCTTCTTGATGATGCCGTCGACGGCGTTAAAATCGTCCGCCACCGCGCGGTAGAAAGCTTGGGGTTGCATCAGCGACAGTTGCTCCAGAAGGGTTGCGCGGCATGCTAGGACCCACGTCCGGGCCTGTCAAGGCGCGGTCAGACATGGTGAAAGCTGCTGCGGGCTTCGAGCCTTCCATAGCGTCTGAAGGCCACTTGCAACGTGCCCGCGCCTTGCGTACAATCGCGCACCCTGAACTTCCTGGGCAGCACCTGCCTTACGCAATTGCATTTGGGTCGTTCCATCCCATGCAGCCATGCCAGCCAATACCTCTTCTTATAAAGAGCTGGGTGAGCAGGATTATCGGAGAAATACCATGTCGTACGCAGTAATCGTTACTGGTGGCAAGCAATACAAGGTCGCCCCAGGTGAATACCTG
>NZ_JBIUVW010000042.1:0-61720 GCF_044743155.1 Pseudomonas sp. NPDC087697
CCCACGCTCGCCGCCGCCGACCGCGCCTGATGATCCGTCTGGTGAAAGGCGCTTACTGGGACAGCGAAATCAAGCGCGCCCAGGTTGAAGGCCTGGAAGGCTACCCGGTCTACACCCGCAAGGTGTACACCGACGTTTCCTACATTGCCTGCGCGCGCAAACTGCTCTCGGTACCGGAAGTCATCTACCCGCAGTTCGCCACGCACAACGCCCACACCTTGTCGGCGATTTACCATATCGCAGGGCAAAACTACTACCCGGGCCAGTACGAGTTCCAATGCCTGCACGGCATGGGTGAACCACTGTACGAACAGGTTGTAGGCAAGGTTTCCGAAGGCAAGTTGAACCGTCCGTGCCGCGTGTACGCACCGGTCGGCACTCACGAAACCCTGCTGGCCTACCTCGTGCGCCGTTTGCTGGAAAACGGCGCTAACACCTCGTTCGTCAACCGCATCGCCGATCAGTCGATCTCGATCCAGGAGCTGGTAGCCGATCCGGTGAGCAGCATCGAGCAGATGGCGACGCTGGAAGGCGGCTTCGGTCTGCCGCACCCGCGTATCCCGCTGCCGCGTGACCTTTATGGCAGCGAGCGCGCCAACTCCAGCGGCATCGACCTGGCCAACGAACATCGTCTGGCGTCGTTGTCCTGCGCCCTGTTGGCTACCGCTCACAATCAATGGAAAGCCGCGCCGATGCTGGGTTGCGCCGCAAGCGCTGAAGCTCCGGCACCAGTGTTGAACCCGGCGGACCTGCGTGACGTGGTCGGTCATGTGCAAGAAGCCACCGTCACCGATGTCGACAACGCCATCCAGTGCGCACTCAACGCCGCTCCGATCTGGCAGGCCACCCCGCCCGCCGAACGCGCCGCAATCCTGGAACGTGCCGCCGACTTGATGGAAGGCGAGATCCAGCCGCTGATGGGCCTGTTGGCTCGCGAAGCCGGCAAGACCTTCGCCAATGCCATCGCCGAAGTGCGTGAAGCCGTGGACTTCCTGCGTTACTACGCGGTGCAGGCACGCAACGATTTCACCAACGACGCCCACCGCCCATTGGGTCCGGTGGTGTGCATCAGCCCGTGGAACTTCCCGCTGGCGATCTTCAGTGGTCAAGTCGCCGCTGCACTGGCCGCCGGTAACCCAGTACTGGCCAAACCGGCTGAGCAGACACCGCTGGTGGCCGCTCAAGCCGTGCGCTTGCTGCTCGAAGCCGGGATTCCCGAAGGCGTGCTGCAACTGCTGCCGGGCCGTGGCGAAACTGTCGGAGCCCGTCTGGTTGGCGATGATCGGGTCAAAGGCGTGATGTTCACTGGCTCCACCGAAGTCGCGCGGTTGCTGCAACGCAATGTCGCCGGGCGTCTGGATAGCCAGGGCCGTCCGATCCCGCTGATCGCCGAAACCGGCGGCCAGAACGCAATGATCGTCGACTCCTCGGCACTGACCGAACAGGTGGTGATCGACGTGGTGTCCTCGGCCTTCGACAGCGCCGGCCAGCGCTGCTCAGCTCTGCGCGTGCTGTGCTTGCAGGAAGATTCCGCAGACCGCGTGATCGAAATGCTCAAAGGTGCCATGGCGCAATGCCGCCTCGGTAATCCAGAGCGCCTGTCCGTGGACATCGGCCCGGTGATCGACGCCGAAGCCAAGGCTGGCATCGAGAAGCACATCCAGGGCATGCGTGAAAAAGGTCGCAACGTCTACCAGGTCGCCATCGCGGACATGGAAGAATGCAAACGCGGCACTTTCGTCATGCCAACCCTGATCGAACTGGAAAGCTTCGACGAGCTGCAGCGGGAGATCTTCGGCCCGGTGCTGCACGTGGTGCGCTACAAGCGCAAAGACATCGATCAACTGATCGAGCAGATCAACGCTTCCGGCTACGGTCTGACGCTGGGCGTGCATACGCGCATCGACGAGACCATCGCCAAGGTGATCGACAACGTCAACGCCGGTAACGTCTACGTCAACCGCAACATCGTCGGTGCTGTGGTCGGTGTGCAACCGTTCGGTGGCGAAGGCCTGTCGGGGACCGGCCCGAAAGCCGGTGGTCCGCTGTACCTGTACCGCCTGCTGGCGACTCGGCCTACCGATGCAATCGAACAATCCTTTGCTCGCGGCGATGCCCTGAGCGCACCGGATGTTCGTCTGCGTGATGCCATGCGCAAACCGCTGACCGCCCTGCAAACCTGGGCCGACAGCCTCAAGCTGGCCGAGTTGAGCGCGTTGTGTGTGCAGTTCGCGACGCAATCGCAAAGCGGCATCACCCGCACACTGAACGGCCCGACGGGTGAGCGCAACAGCTACGCCATCCTGCCGCGTGAACACGTGCTGTGCCTGACGGAGGTCGAAGCTGACCTGCTGACCCAACTGGCGGCGGTACTGGCCGTGGGTGGCTCGGCGGTGTGGCCGGAAGGTGAGCTGAGTAAGGCACTGTTGGCTCGTCTGCCGAAAGAAGTGCAGGCACGCATCACGTTGGTGGCTGACTGGAGCAAGGACGAAGTGGTCTTCGATGCGGTCCTGCATCACGGCCACTCCGACCAGTTGCGTGCGGTCTGCCAGCAAGTGGCCAAACGTGCCGGTGCTATCGTCGGAGTTCACGGCCTGTCGCAAGGCGAAACCGGCATTGCGCTGGAACGCCTGGTGATCGAACGCGCGCTGAGCGTTAACACCGCGGCGGCGGGTGGTAATGCGAGCTTGATGACGATCGGCTAAACCGCAATAAACCCGGGTGCCCGCAATGGGCGCCCGGTATGCAAATCCCTGTGGGAGCGAGCTTGCTCGCGATTGCGTACTGACAGTCAACATCTTTGCCGAATGTTAGATCGCCATCGCGAGCAAGCTCGCTCCCACTAGGTTCTGCGTCAGGCTTCTTACTTGTTCTGCCCTTCTATCACCGTCATCAATCATCCTGTTCAGCCCGCCCTCCTCGCGCCTAGACTCGGTCCATTCCAATCAAGGTAGGCCGCCATGTCCGAGACGTTGCTCAGTTCCCGCAATCTGGCTTTCGAGCTGTACGAAGTCCTCGATGCCGAGGGCCTGACCCAGCGCGAGCGTTTCGCCGAGCACAACCGCGAAACCTTCGACGCCGCCATTGGTACTGCACGCAGCATTGCCGAGAAGTTCTTTGCCCCGCACAACCGCAAGGGCGACGAGAACGAACCGCGCTACGAAGACGGCAAGGCGATCCTGATTCCGGAAGTGAAACCGGCAGTGGACGCGTTCCTGGAAGCGGGTTTTCTGAACGCCGCACGCAGTTTCGAGGCCGGCGGCATGCAACTGCCAACGCTGCTGTCACAAGCCTGCTTTGCGCACTTTCAGTCAGCCAACGCCGCGACGACGTCCTACCCGTTCCTGACCATGGGCGCGGCCAACCTGATCGAAAGCTTCGGCACCGATGAGCAGAAGCGGCGCTTCCTGCAACCGATGATCGACGGCCGCTTCTTCGGCACCATGGCCCTGACCGAACCTCACGCCGGCTCCTCGCTGTCGGACATCCGCACCCGTGCCGAACCGGCCGCCGATGGCACGCATCGACTCAAGGGCAACAAGATCTTCATCTCCGGCGGCGACCATCCGCTCTCGGAAAACATCGTGCACATGGTGCTGGCCAAGCTGCCGGATGCACCTGCGGGGGTGAAAGGCATTTCGCTGTTTATCGTGCCTAAATTCCTGGTCAATGATGACGGCAGCCTGGGCAAGCGCAACGACGTGCTGCTGGCCGGCCTGTTTCACAAGATGGGCTGGCGCGGCACCACCTCCACCGCGCTGAATTTCGGCGACAACGGTGAGTGTGTCGGCTACCTGGTGGGCAAGCCGCATCAAGGTCTGAGCTGCATGTTCCAGATGATGAACGAAGCGCGAATCGGTGTCGGCATGGGCGCGGTAATGCTCGGTTACGCCGGTTACCTGTACTCGCTGGAATACGCCCGCGAACGCCCGCAAGGTCGCTTGCCGGACAGCAAGGACCCGAACACCGCACCGGTGTCGATCATTCAGCACGCCGACGTCAAACGCATGTTGCTGACCCAGAAGGCTTACGTTGAAGGCGCATTCGACCTCGGTTTGTATGCGGCGCGACTGTTCGATGACACCACTACGCTGGCGTCCGAAGCCGAGCGCAAGCAGGCTCACGAGTTGCTCGATTTGCTGACGCCGATCGTCAAATCCTGGCCCTCTGAGTTCTGCCTGAAGGCCAACGAACTGGCGATCCAGATCCTCGGCGGTCATGGCTACACCCGCGAGTACCCGGTGGAACAGTACTACCGCGACAACCGTCTGAACCCGATTCACGAAGGCACCCATGGCATTCAGTCACTGGACCTGCTGGGGCGCAAACTGACGCAGAACGGTGGCGCCGGGCTCAAGCAATTGATTCGCCTGATCGCCAACACCGCCGAGCGCGCCCATGCGTACGAATCGTTAACGCCACTACGTGAGCCGCTGGAAAAATTGGTGGCGCGCCTGCAAACCGTGACCATCGGCCTGCTGACGGATCTGGGCCAAGGCAAGGTCAACAGCAGCCTGGCGAACTCGGCGCTGTATCTGAAAGTGTTTGGCCATACGGTGATTGGCTGGCGCTGGCTGGAACAGGCGATCCGTGCTGAAGAAGGGTTGGCCAAGGGCAATGCGGCGGATGTCAACTTCTATAAAGGCAAGCTGCAAGCAGCGCGCTACTTCCTGACATGGGAAGTGCCGGGTTGTCATCATGACCTGGCGATTCTTGAGGCGCGGGATGATACGTGTCTGACCATGCAGGATGAGTGGTTCTGATCAGAGCTTTGTAGTGCGGCTGAAATTCGCGAGCAAGCCCGCTCCCACATTCGATCACGGGTGCTCACAAAAAATGTGCTCACTGCAGAACTAGTGTGGGAGCGGGCTTGCTCGCGAAAGCGCCCGCGCAAACAACGCACTTTTTAGCTCAGACGAAATCCACCCATCTGCCGCGCCAGATCGTCGGCCAATCGCTGCAACGTCTGGCAATCCTCACGACACGCCCTCACCTCACCCGCCGTGGCCCGAGCCAGATCAGAAATCCCCTGCACATTCCGGTTGATCTCTTCGGTCACCGCCGACTGCTCTTCGGTGGCCGTCGCCACTTGATGGTTCATGTCGCTGATGCGTTCGACCTGCCCGGTAATCGCGGTCAACGACGCCCCGGTGCGCTGGCTCGACTCGACGCCTGTACCGGTCGCCGCTTGCCCTGAGTGCATCGACGACACGGCATTCTCTGCGCCCTGCTTGAGGCTGCCGATCATCTGCTGGATTTCATCGGTCGATGATTGCGTACGGCGCGCCAGTGTCCGCACTTCATCAGCCACCACTGCAAAGCCCCGGCCCATGTCTCCGGCCCGCGCCGCTTCAATCGCTGCGTTCAACGCCAGCAAGTTGGTCTGCTCGGAGATCCCGCGAATCACCGCCAGCACCTGATCGATGGACGCTACCTGCGTCGCCAGTTCGCCGACGGCACTGGCAGCAATACCGATTTCGTCGGACATGCTTTCGATATGCCGAATTGAACCGCCGACCACTTCACGCGCCTGCAACGCTTCATCGCGAGCGGTTTGCGAGGCGACTGCCGCGTTGCCGGCGTTCTGCGCGATTTCCTGCACGGTTAGGCCCATCTCGTGCACGGCGGTGGCGACCATGTCGGTCATTTCCTGCTGTCGACCGGAACGCTCGGCGGTGTTCTCCACCACCCGCGCGACCTGTCCGACTGCGGTGCGCAAACGCTCGCTGGTGGCCAGAACTTCGCCGATCATGTTGCGTTGATTTTCAAGGAAACGATTGAAGCCTCGGGCCAGGTCACCCAGCTCATCAGCACGACTGGAATCTAACCTGTGGGTCAAATCGCCACCACCGCTACCAATCGCTACCAGTGCTGCTGTTACCTGCCGGATCGGCCGAACCAGCCCGCGAGCCAGCAACACCACCAATAACAGGCACACCAGCGCAACACCCAATCCGATCGCGCTGGTCAGCCACATCGCGTGTCGGGCCTCGGCGTAAATTTGCGATTGCGGCACTTCGGCCACCAAGGTCCAGCCCAGATCGCGCAATGGCAGGCTCAGGGCCAGGTAGTCTTCGCCATCGCGTACAAAACCGCTGCTGATCAGGCCTTGATGGCCCATCACCGCTTGCGCCGCGGGGCCGCCTATCTGCTCGGCCAACTGACGTTTGTTGCTGAACTCGGCCTCGGGATGCACCTGGATCAAACCGTCGGAACGCACTAGATAGACCTTGCCGCGCGCACCGAAGCTGAAGTTGTGAATCAGCTCCGAAAGCTCCTTCATGCTCAGGCCCAGCCCCGCAACGCCCACGACTTTACCGCCCTGCGAGACCTTGAGGTCGATGAACAGGGCTAACTCGCCAGTGGCAGTGTCTTTGTCGATATTGAGGGTGCGCGGCTGGTTGCTGTCGAGGAAGGCGTAGAACCAGGCATCGCTCGGATTGGATCGGCTGAGGGTCCGATCAAGACCTTTTTCGGTGTAGTAGTGGCCCGACTCCGTGCCTGCGATCAGCGCGGTAAAGGCTTTGTGCTCGGCGCGAATGCCTTCCAGATAGCTGACGAAGTCGTTGGCCCGGGCAGTGTTTTCACCCTCGGCCAACCACTGGCGCACCATGCTGTTGCTGGCGATATCCTTGGCCGCGGTAAGCGGCTGGACCAGAATCCGTTCGATGTCGTTGCGCATCGCTTCGATGCTCGACGGCAGTGCTTGCTCGACCAGATAGCTCTGGGCGAGGCGGTTGACCACCAGGGTATAAATGCCGACCACGATCAGAATACTGACCAGCAGGGCGGTGCCCATACTCAGGATCAACTGCCATTGAATACTGCGTCGCCAGAACTGCATGAAGCACCCCCAAAGAGTAAGAGGCAAATCTACTGCAACAGCCGTGCCGATTGTATACAACTCAATCGACAACTTACTCTTTGGTTGTGCGCAAACTGATCAGACCTGATTGATCGTCTTCGAAATCACTTCAACCGTGGCGCTGACTTGCTCTTGGTAACGGTCGAGTTCCTGCTGGTGACGTTTCTGCATTGCAAGCTGCTGCGAACACAGGTTCATTGCCGTCAGCACCAACAGTTTGTCCCCGATCAGGGTCGGGTATTTCTTTTTGGTCTCAGCCAGCACCGCTTTCAACATCAATGCGGCGTCCAGCAGGGTCTGCTCTTCCCCGGCCGGCGCCTTGATCGAATAGTCTTCCCCGAGAATCGAGACGACTTTTATCCCGTCGGCACCGTGTCTCATGCGTTCACAGGACCTGCGCTCACACGCTCAACCAGCGCTTGAATGCGCGCGACAGTGGCGCCCTGCTTCTCTTCCTGCTCCATCAGGCTCAGCTGCAGGCTTTCGTTTTCATCCTTGGCCTGGGCCAGTTCTGCACTCAGTGTTGCGTTCGCGCCGAGCAGTTCCTGGTTGTGTTGCACCAGGTCGCTGACCAGTTGTTCCAATTGGCTTAGGGATGCTTCCAACATTTTGATTTTCCGAGCATTTTCAAAGGGCGCGTACGATAAAGAAAAGTCACCACGGATGCCAGGGTTATCCGGGCGCAGAGCCTTGATTTTCCTGGCGGCGACCTTGCTTGCGAGTTTTAAAGACTGCGATTGTCCGATCTGGTTCCTGACAGCTCGTCAGTGCGACCTGTCTGCGGCAAAAGCGCACAGCGGCTCAAGACTTTAGTCGTATGACCGATAAGTCATGCATACCCCGTCTCAGACCTCGTGCCAATGCGCGCTTTTCGGTGACCACCATGTCTCTTCGTAATATGAATATCGCGCCTCGGGCGTTCGCAGGCTTCACCCTGATTGGCGCACTGATGTTGATTCTGGGTGTGTTCGCCTTGAGTCAGATGAGCAAGATTCGCGGTGCCGGTGAAGAAATCGTTCAGAACAGCGTGCCGAGCATCAAGGCCCTGGACGAGTTCACCCAGCTCACCCTGCGCCAGCGGGTGCTGTCGTACCGTTTGCTGACCAACCGCGAACCGGATGTGCAGCAAAAGACCGTCGAGCTGTTCGAACTGCGCAGCCAGCAGACCCGTGCAGCCCAGGCCAACTACGAAAAACTCATCTCCAGCCCGCAGGAGCGCGCGGCCTACGATCAATACGTGCAGTTGCTGGGTCAGTACCGCCAACTTGAAGATCGCATGAAGAGCCTGTCGCGCAACAACCAGGTCGATGAATTGCGCACGCTGCTCAACACCGAACTGCTGACCAACTCCGAAGCCGTCAACACCGTGCTCAACCGGCTGGTGCAGATCAACAACAATCAGGCCGCCGACTTCAACCAGAAAGCCGCCGACCAATATTCCTCTGCCTTCAATCTGGTGGTGACCCTGCTGGTGATCGCTACGGGTCTGACCCTTCTGTTTGCCTGGCTGCTGACCAACAGCATCACCCAGCCAATCGCCAAGGCACTGAGCGCTGCTGAAGAAATCGCCGAAGGTAACCTGACCCACCCGATCACCGTCGACGGCACTGACGAAGCCGGTCGCCTGTTGCTGGCCATGTCGAAGATGCAGGAAAAACTGCGCGACACCCTGCAACGCATCTCGGGTTCGGCGACTCAACTGGCCTCCGCCGCTGAAGAGCTGAACAGTGTCACCGACGAGAGCGCCCGTGGCCTGACTCAGCAAAACAACGAAATCGAACAGGCCGCGACTGCTGTCAACGAAATGACCAGCGCCGTGGAAGAAGTCGCGCGCAATGCGGTCAGCACTTCTGAAGCCTCGAAAAACGCCACCACCTCTGCCGGTGACGGCCGTGACCTGGTGCAGGAAACCGTCAGCGCTATCGAACGCATGAGCGCTGATGTGCAGAGCACTGCCACCCTGATCGGCGACCTGGCCAACGAGTCGCGAGATATCGGCAAGGTGCTGGACGTGATTCGCGGCTTGGCCGATCAGACCAACCTGCTGGCACTGAACGCCGCCATCGAGGCCGCTCGTGCCGGTGAAGCCGGTCGTGGTTTTGCGGTGGTCGCCGACGAAGTTCGCGCCCTGGCTCATCGCACGCAGCAATCGACCAGCGAAATCGAACGCATGATCGGCAGCATCCAGAGCGGCACCGAGCACGCCGTCGACTCAATGCGCAACAGCACTGAACGCGCTGAATCGACCCTGAACATCGCCCGTGGTGCCGGCATGTCGCTGGACACCATCAACAGCGCCATCGTCGAAATCAACGAGCGCAACCTGGTGATCGCCAGCGCCGCCGAAGAACAGGCCCAAGTGGCCCGTGAAGTCGACCGCAACCTGGTGAACATCCGCGACCTGTCGGTGCAATCGGCCACTGGCGCCAACCAGACCAGCGCCGCCAGCAACGAACTGTCGCGCCTGGCGCTGGACCTGAACAATATGGTTGGGCGGTTTAGCCTTTAAGTAAGCAACGATCGCAGCCTGCGGCAGCTCCTACGGGATTGCGCGGTTGGTGCAGGAGCTGCCGCAGGCTGCGATCTTTTGATCTTCAAAAGCTTTTTGACAGCATCACATTTCAACAGGTTAGAATCGCTGGCACGCAGACTGCATGGTCAGTGTGCGCCCGCCTTTCAGCTTTCCGGAGTACTGCCATTGAATGCGACGACCATCAACAGCCTGTTCTTGATCGGCGCGTTGCTGGTAGGTGCGAGCATTCTGGTGAGCTCGCTTTCGTCCCGCCTGGGGATCCCGATTCTGGTGATCATTCTGGCCGTGGGCATGACCGCCGGCGTCGACGGCGCCGGCATCATCTTCGATAACTACCCAACGGCTTATCTGGTCGGCAACCTCGCGCTGGCCGTGATCCTGCTCGACGGCGGATTGCGCACCCGGGTCGCGAGTTTCCGCGTGGCGTTATGGCCGGCACTGTCGCTGGCCACGGTCGGGGTGCTGATCACCACCGGGCTGACCGGCATGGCCGCCGCCTGGTTGTTCAATCTGAACCTGATCCAGGGCCTGCTGATCGGTGCCATCGTCGGCTCCACCGACGCCGCGGCGGTGTTCTCGCTGCTGGGCGGCAAAGGCCTGAACGAACGGGTGACCGCCAGCCTGGAAATCGAATCCGGCAGCAACGACCCGATGGCGGTGTTTCTCACCGTCACCCTGATCGACATGCTCGCCAGCGGCCAGACCGACCTGCAGTGGGGCCTGCTCGGGCACCTGATCCGCGAGTTCGGTATTGGCGCGATCATTGGGCTGGGCGGTGGCTGGCTGATGCTGCAACTGGTCAACCGGATCAACCTGGCCACCGGCCTGTACCCGATTCTGGTGATCGCTGGCGGTCTGGTGGTGTTCGCCCTGACCAACGCCTTGCACGGCAGCGGCTTCCTTGCGGTCTACCTGTGCGGCCTGGTGATTGGCAACCGCCCGGTGCGCAGCCGCCACGGCATCCTGCACATGCTCGACGGCATGGCCTGGCTGGCGCAGATCGGTATGTTCCTGGTGCTGGGGCTGCTGGTGACACCCCACGATTTGCTACCCATCGCCCTGCCCGCCCTCGGTCTGGCGCTGTGGATGATTCTGTTTGCGCGGCCACTGTCGGTGATGATTGGCCTGCTGCCGTTCAAGGCTTTCCATGGGCGCGAAAAAGCCTTTATCTCTTGGGTGGGTTTGCGTGGTGCGGTCCCGATCATTCTGGCGGTGTTCCCGTTGATGGCCGGCCTGCCAAACGCCCAGCTGTACTTCAATCTCGCGTTCTTCATTGTGCTTGTATCGCTGCTAGTGCAAGGCACCAGCCTGCCGTGGGTCGCCAAACTGTTGAAGGTGACGGTTCCACCAGAACCCGCGCCGATCTCTCGGGCCGCCCTCGAAGTGCACGTCACCAGTGAGTGGGAACTGTTCGTATACCGTCTTGGCGCAGAGAAATGGTGCATCGGCGCCGCCCTTCGCGAGCTGAAAATGCCCGAAGGCACGCGTATCGCGGCGCTGTTTCGCGGTCAGCAACTGCTCCATCCGTCGGGTAGTACGGTGCTCGAAGTCGGCGATTTGCTCTGCGTTATCGGCCATGAACACAACCTGCCGGCGCTCGGAAAACTTTTTAGTCAGGCACCGCAACGCGGCCTCGATTTGCGCTTCTTCGGCGACTTCGTTCTGGAAGGCGACGCCCAGCTGGGCGCGGTTTCAGCACTGTACGGGCTGCAACTCGAAGGAGTCGATCCGGACATGCCGCTCGGTCGCTTCATTACCCAGAAAGTCGGTGGCGCTCCGGTGGTCGGTGACCAGGTGGAATGGAACAACACCATTTGGACAGTCGCGGTCATGGATGGGAACAAGATTGCCAAAGTGGGCGTCAGATTCCCCGAAGGAAGTCGCCCAGGCCCCGGGTTGTTCCTCTAAACTCCTTTTTTCGTTACGTTTTCGATCGGTCTCTATGCAAACCTTGCGCACATTTTTAGCTATTGCCCTGCTGGGGCTGAGTCTCTCCGTCGGCACCCTTCAAGCGGCCGAACCGCCGTCCGCCGAGACCGTCCAGAAAAGCCTGGACAAGATCGCCGAGCGCAAGCTGCCCGAGGCCGATCAAAAAGCCCTGCAACTAGTGCTTCAACAGACGCTGACTCAATTGTCCAACCGGGACGATTACGAAAAGCGCCTGAACGACCTCAAGCAGCAACTGGGCACTGCGCCCAAGCAGAACATCGAAAACCAGCGCGAGCTGGAGCGCCTCAAGGCCAGCAAAATCGTACCGATCGAGCAACGTTACGCCAACCTGTCGGTGCCACAACTCGAGCAGATGCTCACTGAGCGCGGCACCCAGCAAAGCGATCTGCAAAAAGCCCTGGCCGATGCCAACAGCCTGATCATCACCGCTCAGACCCGCCCCGAGCGCGCCCAGGCCGAGATCAGCGCCAGCCAGACACGCATCCTGCAAATCAACGGCACTCTCAAGCTGGGCAGAGACAACGGCAAAGCCCTGACGAACGAGCAACGCGACACACTCAACGCCGAACTGGCAGCGTTGAACGCGCTGATCCCGCTGCGCCGTCAGGAACTGGCCGGCAACAGTCAACTGCAGGACCTGGGCAGCAGCCAGCACGACTTGCTGATGGAAAAAACCGCACGCATGGAGCGGGAGATCCAGGACCTGCAAACCCTGATCAACCAGAAGCGCCTGGCCCAGTCTCAACAGACGGTGACTCAGCAATCGATCGAAGCGCAAAAGGTCGGCGGCAGCAATCTGCTGGCCACGGAAAGCGCTGCCAACCTGAAGCTCTCCGACTACCTGCTCAAAAGCACTGACCGCCTCAACGAACTGACCCAGCAGAACCTGCAAACCAAGCAGCAACTCGACAGCGTGACCCAAAGCGATGCCGCGCTGGACGAGCAGATCAGCGTGCTCAAGGGCAGCCTGTTGCTGTCCAAGATCCTCTACAAGCAAAAGCAGGCCTTGCCACGGCTCACGCTTGATCGGAACCTGGCCAACGACATCGCCGACATTCGCCTGTACCAGTTCGAGGTCAATCAACAACGCGAACTGATCAGCACGCCCGGCGCCTATGTGGATAACTTGCTGGCGAGCCAGCCACCTGATCAGGTCACCCCGCAACTGCGCAAAAACCTGCTGGATCTGGCCGTCACTCGCGCCGACCTGCTGGAGCGCCTGAGCCGCGAGCTGAGTGCCCTGCTCAACGAATCCATCACCCTGCAACTGAACCAGAAGCAACTGCTCACCACCGCCCAGAACCTGCGCGCGACCCTCGACGAACAGATGTTCTGGATCCCCAGCAACAAGCCGCTGGACTTCGAGTGGATGCGCGGGGTGCCGGACCGCCTGGTGAAACAGGTCACCACCCTGCCGTGGGCTTCAAGCCTGAGCGAGCTGGGCGACGGCCTGACCCAGCGGCCACTGCTGTTTCTGCCGCTGGTGCTGCTGATCGGTTTCCTGGTCTGGCGGCGTAAATACCTCTATGCGCGACTGAACAAGGTGCACAAGGACATCGGTCACTTCAAACGTGACAGCCAGCTGCACACACCGCAGGCGATTCTGATCAACGTGCTGCTGGCGATGCCGGTGTCACTGGCTCTGGCCCTGTGCGGCTTCGCCTTGCAGATCGACGCCCGCGGGCAAAACGCCAACCTTGGCGCTGCCCTGCTGCAAATCGCCCAGGCGTGGCTGGTGTTCTACACCGCGTACCGGATCCTTGCGCCGGGCGGCGTGGCGGAACTGCACTTTCGCTGGGAAAAACCTCAGGTGGAATTCCTCCGCGGCTGGATCCGTCGTCTGGGAATGGTCGTACTGGCGCTGGTGGCCGTGGTAGCGGTTGCCGAATTGCAACCGGCAGCCCTGGCGGACGACGTGCTCGGCATCGCCGTGGTGCTGACCTGCTACGCCTTGATGGCCTGGTTGCTCAGCCGCCTGCTGATCAACAGCCCGACACATAACAGCGCCTCACTGTTTCGCAAAGCTGTCGGCATTCTATTCACTGTGCTGCCGATCGCCTTGTTTCTCGCCGTGTGCTTTGGCTACTTCTACACCGCACTGAAACTCAGCGACCGGTTGATCAACACCCTGTACCTGCTGATGTTCTGGCTGATTATTGAAGCCACTTTTGTGCGCGGTCTGGCCGTCGCGGCGCGGCGTCTGGCCTACCAGCGCGCCCTGACCAAACGTCAGGCCGCCAAGGAAGCCGGTGATGGTGAAGCGGTTGTCGAAGAGCCAACACTGGACATCGAGAAAGTCAACGAACAGTCCCTGCGCCTGATCCGCCTGGCCTTGCTCGGCGGCTTCATCGCTGCGCTGTATTGGGTCTGGAAAGACCTGATCACGGTGTTCTCGTACCTGGACAACATCACGCTGTACGAATACACCAGCGGCGTCGGTGCCAACATGAGTATGGTGCCAATCAGCATCGGCGACATTCTCGGTGCGCTGATCATCATCGGTATTACCGTAGCCCTGGCGCGAAACCTGCCAGGATTGCTTGAAGTGCTGGTGCTGTCCAAGCTCGACCTGGCCCAGGGCAGCGCTTACGCCACGACCACCCTGCTGACCTATGCGATTGCCGGTGTGGGTTTTGTCTCCACGCTGTCGACCCTCGGCGTGAGCTGGGACAAACTGCAATGGCTGGTGGCCGCGCTCTCGGTCGGTCTGGGTTTCGGCATGCAGGAGATCTTCGCTAACTTCATCTCCGGGATCATGATCCTGTTCGAACGCCCGGTACGAATCGGCGACACGATCACCATCGGCACCCTATCGGGCACAGTGAGCAAGATCCGTATCCGCGCCACCACCATCACCGACTTCGACCGCAAGGACATCATTGTCCCGAACAAGACGTTCATCACCGGGCAACTGATCAACTGGTCGCTGACCGACACCGTGACCCGGGTGACCCTCAAGCTGGGCGTCGGCTACGATTCGGACCTGGAGATGGTGCGAACCCTGCTGCTCAGGGCCGCCATGGAAAACCCGCGCGTGCTTAAAGACCCTCTGCCCTCGGTGTTCTTCCTGAACTTCGGTGAAAGCACCCTGGAACACGAGCTGCGCATTCATGTCCGTGACCTCGGCGACCGTAACCCGGCACTCGATGAAATCAACCGGTTCATCAACAGCGAGTTCAAAAAGCACAACATCAGCATCGCTTTCCGTCAGGTGGATGTGCACCTGAAAAACCTGACAGGTCAGGAACAGCTGGTGCTGGCCACCGATGCGGTCAAACCCGCCACGCCTCCCGATACAGGCAAGACCCCACCCGAGCCACCATCAACGCGTCTCGACTGACTGGACGCCACGCGCCAATCCCCAGCAGAATGATCGGACATTCTGCTGGAGATGGCCGTTGAAAGCCCTCGACGAACTGACCTTCGACAACCGCTTCGCCCGCCTGGGCGACGCGCTCTCAACTCATGTGCTGCCCGAGCCCATCGGCGAACCACGACTGGTGGTTGCCAGCCCTGCCGCCATGGCCCTGCTTGACCTCGACCCAAGCGTTGCCGAGACGCCGGTGTTCGCCGAACTGTTCGGCGGTCACAAGCTATGGGCAGAAGCCGAGCCGCGGGCGATGGTCTATTCCGGGCACCAGTTCGGCTCCTACAACCCGCAATTGGGCGACGGTCGCGGGCTGCTGCTGGGCGAGGTCTACAACGAAGCCGGCGAACACTGGGATTTGCATCTCAAGGGCGCCGGGCAAACGCCGTACTCGCGCATGGGCGATGGCCGCGCGGTACTGCGTTCGTCGATTCGTGAGTTTCTGGCATCTGAAGCGTTGCACGCGCTGGGCATCCCGACCACCCGCGCACTCTGCGTGATCGGTTCCAACACCCCGGTCTGGCGCGAGAAACAGGAACGAGCGGCAATGGTCCTGCGCCTGGCACAGAGCCATGTGCGCTTCGGGCACTTCGAATACTTCTACTACACCAAACGGCCCGAGCAGCAGAAAGCTCTCGGTGAGCATACATTGGCGATGCATTTTCCCGAGTGCCTGGAACAGCCGGAACCGTACCTGGCGATGTTTCGCGAAGTCGTCGAGCGCAACGCCGAGCTGATTGCCAAATGGCAGGCCTATGGTTTCTGCCACGGGGTGATGAACACCGACAACATGTCGATCCTGGGCATTACCTTCGACTTCGGCCCGTTCGCCTTCCTCGATGACTTTGACGCCAATTTCATCTGCAACCATTCCGATGACCAGGGCCGTTATTCGTTCAGCAATCAGGTGCCCATCGGCCAATGGAACCTCAGCGCGCTGGCCCAGGCCCTGACACCGTTCATCAACGTCGACGCTCTACGCGAAACCCTTGGTTTGTACTTGCCGCTGTATCAGGCCCACTATCTGGACCTGATGCGACGCCGCCTCGGACTGACCATCGCCGAAGACGATGATCAGAAACTGGTCGAAAAACTGCTGCAACTGATGCAAAACAGTGGCGTCGACTACAGCCTGTTTTTCCGCCGTTTGGGTGATGAAGCCGCCGAGCTCGCCGTCGCCCGCTTGCGTGACGACTTCGTCGACATCAAAGGTTTCGATACCTGGGCCGAGCTCTACTGCGCACGCGTCGCACGCGACGGCAACAGCGATCAAGCACAGCGCCGCACCCGTATGCACGCGGTCAATCCGCTCTACATCCTGCGCAACTACCTGGCGCAAAAAGCCATCGACGCGGCAGAAAGTGGTGACTATGCAGAAGTCCGCCGCCTGCACGCGGTACTGAGCAAACCGTTCGAAGAACAGCCTGGTATGGACAGCTATGCAGAACGCCCACCTGAATGGGGCAAGCATCTGGAGATCAGCTGTTCGTCGTGAGGACGGTCAGATGAAGGTTTCCACTGACACGTCGAAGCGTTCGGCCAACCAGCGGATCTGCCGCAGGTTGAGCTGGCGCTTGCCGCTCAGGATTTCCGATACCACCGATTGCGCGCCCACACCCGGCAGGTCGCTCTGACTCAAGCCGTGTTCGCGCATCATGTAACGCAGCACATCAACTCCACTGGCCACAGGCATTGGCCGGTGTTGCTGGTCGTAGGCCTCGATCCAGTCACTGAGGATCTCCACCAGACTCATGAGCGGGCTCGATTCATCGTCGCCGACGAGGTCCAGCAACTCATCGAGCGCCTTTACCAGCACATCGTAATCAGCCTCGTTTTTCGGTTTTCGCAGCAGCGGCGACACAAAATGCCAATGCTCAGCGGCTTGCTTGATCAGAACGCTCATCGACGCCCCTCCTTCCATTTGCCCTTGTCATATTCACGATGGTCCAGCACCTGTTTGATATACAGCCGTTGCGCCATGTAGTGCACAACAGCGATCAGGCGAAGCTTATTCCCACCGATATCAAACACATGCAATGCCCCCACCTTATCGGTTGCAGGAAACATCGCCTTCATCGCCGCAAAGTCGCCCGGGCTATTCCTCTTTACCTGTCGATACCATTGATCCAGCGCATTGGCTGAATGCGGCCATTGCTCCTTGGCCTCCCATATTCGTTTTTCGGTGATCACACGCATGCAACATCCTTATCGCATCTTGCTATGGAGGTTAAGCCCTGACTCTTCATATCGCAACTTGCTATACACGCAGGCAGACCAGCGGTGCACAGTTCGATGCGTTCTATCAGCCTAGATACGCGGTCCCCTTTGGCATTGGCGAAAATGTGAGCATTCTTTTCCAGCATGTCGCCCACGACTGATCTGAAGCCATGCCCGACAAGCAGTCACATGGCCATGATGCGCAAGAAGTTGCGCACTCACCGTCCAAAAAGCACTACCTTATCCTGCTCCAGCCCACGTCACACAAGGCCTGCAGCCAAGTGCGCAAGAAGTTGCGCAGCACTGTGCAACTTCTTGCGCACCTTTTCCTTGAGTCCTCCCTGAATACCCCTTTGCCTTACCTCGAAAAATAGCCAACCCACTGATTTTAAAGGGCCTGATACAACCTGGCACGCTCCTTGATAACAGTCAGGCACCCACCGGGCGATCTCGCCTCCCGGGCACCCTCATTTATTTAGCAAGGAGAGCATCCATGGCTACACCAGCGTATATGTCCATCACTGGCACCAAACAAGGTCTGATCACCGCCGGTGCATTCACCGCTGATTCGGTTGGCAACACCTACCAGGAAGGTCACGAAGACCAGGTCATGGTTCAGGGCTTCAGCCACGAAGTGATCATCCCGCGTGACCCGCAGTCCGGCCAACCAACCGGCCAGCGCGTTCACAAGCCAGTGAAAATCACCAAGGTGTTCGACAAGTCCTCGCCACTGCTGCTGGCGGCCCTGACTTCCGGCGAGCGCCTGACCGAAATCACCATCCAGTGGTACCGCACCTCCGCTGCCGGCACCCAGGAACACTACTTCACCACCAAGCTTGAAGACGCGATCATCGTCGACATCAAAGACTACATGCACAACTGCCAAGACCCGTCGAACTCGCACTTCACTCACCTGGAAGACGTAGAGTTCACCTACCGCAAAATCACCTGGACTCACGAAGTATCCGGTACTTCGGGTTCCGATGACTGGCGTTCCCCGGTCGCTGGCTAAGTCTGGCCGACCGTTACAAAACATCGGCCAGCTCTGCTGGTCGATGTTGTTTGCGCCACCCAAGAATTCTTGCCTTCGTTGATCGCCCGCTCAGGGCTTGATGGATGCTGCTGCACTGCACGAGGAACAACGGATGTTCGCGCCGGCCAATCAGACTCACTTCGCCCTGACCGTAGAAGGTCTGGCGAACGATCTCCAGGTACTCGCCCTCACCGGTCGGGAAGCCATCAGTCAGCCATTTCAGTTCGACGTCGAACTGGTCAGCGAAAACCCGTCCCTGGACCTCGAAAGCCTGTTACACAAACCGGCTTTTTTGCAGCTCGCGCAAAATGGCACGGGCATTCACGGGCAGATCTATCGCGTGGCCCAAGGCGATGCCGGTAAACGCCTGACCCGCTACTCGGTGACCCTGCGCCCGCAGCTGTCTTACCTGGCGCACCGCATCAACCAACGCATCTTCCAGAACCTCAGCGTGCCGAAAATCATCGGCCAGGTCCTCGAAGAGCACGGCATCCAAAGCAATGCCTACGAATTCAAAGTCGGGGCGATTTATCCCGAACGCGGGTATTGCGTTCAGTACGATGAATCGGACCTGCATTTCATCCAGCGCCTGTGCGAGGAAGAAGGTATCCACTACCACTTCCAGCACAGCGCCACCGCTCACAAACTGGTGTTCGGCGATGACCAGACGGTGTTCCCGAAACTCGCGCCCGTGGCCTACCAGCAAGACTCCGGCATGGTCGCCAACGACCCGGTGATCAAGCGCTTCGACCTGCGCCTGGAAACCCGCACCAGCCGCACCACGCGCCGCGACTACGATTTCGAAAAACCGCGCATCACCCTCGAAAGCGAGGCCCGTGGCGACACCAAACCGGACCTCGAAGATTACGACTACCCGGGGCGCTTCATCGACCGTGAACGCGGCAAGCACCTGGCCAAGCGCTCCCTTGAACGGCACCGCAGCGACTACCAGTTGGCCGAAGGCAAAAGCGATCAGCCGCTGTTGGTCAGCGGTCACTTCCTGGCCCTCAGCCAACATCCGAAAGCCAAGTGGAACGACCTCTGGCTGCTGACCGAAATTCTTCACGAAGGCAAGCAGCCGCAAGTGCTGGAAGAGTCGGTGACCAGCGACACCACCGACCTGAAGGACGACTTCCACCAGGGCTACCGCAACCGCTTTCAGGCAACGCCGTGGGACGTGCCGAACCGCCCGCCGCTGGTGCACCCGAAGCCGCGGATCCTCGGCAGCCAGAGCGCGGTAGTCACCGGGCCGAAAGGTGAAGAGATCCACTGCGACCAATACGGCCGGGTGAAGGTGCAATTTCACTGGGACCGCGAAGGCCAGGCCGACGACAAGACCAGCTGCTGGCTGCGCGTCTCGTCCGCCTGGGCCGGCGCTCACTACGGCGGCATCGCCATCCCACGGATCGGCATGGAAGTGCTGGTGACCTTCCTCGAAGGCGACCCCGACCAACCGCTGATCAGCGGCTGCCTGTACCACAAGGAAAACGTCGTCCCGTACGACCTGCCGGCGAACAAGACCCGCAGCACCTTCAAGAGCCTCAGCTCGCCCGGTGGCGGTGGCTACAACGAGTTGCGCATCGAAGACAAGCAAGGCCAGGAACAGATCTTCCTGCACGCCCAGCGTGACTGGGATGAAAACATCGAGCACGACCAGAAAATCCGCGTCGGCAACGAACGCCACGACACCGTCGAGGCCAACAGCTACAGCGAGTTCAAGGCCGAAGAACACCACACCGTCTACGCCGACCGCAAAGTCGAAACCCGCGCCAACGACCACCTGACCGTGGGCGTGAACCAGCACATCAAAATCGGCACCGGCCAGTTCATCGAAGCCGGCCAGGAAATCCACCTGAGCAGCGGCCTGAAGGTCGTGCTCGAAGCCGGCAGCGAACTGACCCTCAAGGGTGGCGGCAGTTTTATCAAGATCGACGCCGGCGGCGTGACCCTCAGCGGCCCGGCGATCAACATGAACAGCGGCGGTAGCCCCGGCAGCGGAACCGGAGCCGCGCCGTTGATGCCCGGCATCCTCAAGCAAGCCGACGCCGACCAGGCCGGCGCCGTGCTGACTCCGGCGCAGATCAACACCCTCAAGCGCAACGCGCCGTTCTGTGAAGAGTGCGAAAAGTGCAAGGCAGGTGCCTGTGCCCTCTGATCGCCTGACTCCCCGCAACTGGCTCGCCAGCCGCCCGCTGCAAACCGGCGAGCGTTTGTACCTGATCATCAGCAACGCCAGCGATGCGGCCCCGCTCAACGCGTTTTACCAGCAAGAAGCGACCACCGAACTGATCCCGCTCTGGGGCGGTACACCCTACGCCGACTGGCAGCCGGTGATGCCCTACCTCGCCGAGCTGAAACCCGGTTCGGCGTTCCTTGAATGGATTGCCGAAACCGACGCCGAAGACTGGGGCTGGCTGGCGGTTTCCAGCAGCCCAGCGGACGTGGTGTTCGAACACCTGCGCAGCCTGACCCAGGTCCGCATGCCCGACGGGACCGAGGTGTTTTTCCGCTTCTGGGACGGCCGGCATATCTACCCGATCCTTGAAGGTCTCGGCGCCGGGGCCGGTGAAGTTCTGCCGGTGTTCGAGCGCTACCTGATCAATGGCCAAAGCCTGGAAGTCGGCGCCCGAGGCGTGCCGCCGGCCAAGGCGTGGCCGTGGTGGGAGGTGCCACAGGCGTTGCTTGATCGCCTCGCGACCAAAGACACGACGACCCTGATCGACAACCTGATGCAATGGCTGAGCGAGGAACGCCCAGACATTTACGCCGCTTATCCCGAGAGCAACCTGAGGCACAAAGTCGCCCGTTTCGTGCGCCGCCCCGATGCTCCGAACCCTCTTAACGAAGCACTGCTAAACCACCTGATTCTGGAGCAAGGCTGATGGATCGCGTTGCCTACGTCGACAACCAACTGAGTACCTTCAAGGACAGCCTGACGCTGTACCGCGAGCAAACCCAAACCTGGTACGCCCAAGCGGCCGACAAAGTCAGCCGGGCGACCGACATGCCCTCGTTGCTGGGCATGGACCGGGTGATCAAGGTCGGCGACACCAGCAAATCGGTCACCATGACCGACGGTGATTTCTCGTCGAACGTGGCTCAGTGCCCGCTCAAGGGACCGCTGCTGATCGAAAGTAAATTCGAATCGGTCTATGACATTCCGCTGGGTGACATCGAAGTCGAAATCGTTGCGGTGGAAGGCGGCGCGGTCAGCAAAGTCAAACTCGATGCCAAGGGCAAAGCCAGCTGGACGGGTGGTGTGCCGGGCAAGTTCTACAAGATCCGTGTTCACAATGAAGTGACACCGGCTCAGATCGATACCTTGTTCAAATCCTATGACGGCCTGACCGGTCAACTGGAAGGTTTCCTGCGCAAGGAATGGGCAGGTTTCAGACCCCAATGGGCGACGCAATCCGCTTCGTCTGCCGCCATGGCCGTCGGCAACGGCATCCTGGAGGGCGGTTGGGAAGCGATCAAAGGTGTCTGGGACGGCATCAGCCTGGTTCTCAAAATCCTGCAGAACCCCGAAGATTTCAAGAAAGAACTCGGAGCGGGCTTCGAAAAGCTGGAGAACCTGGCCAAGGACGCACCCGACGTCATGAAAAAGGCCATGTTGCTCGCCAGCGACGAGGCCGCCCTGTTCCTGATGGTACGCAGCGCCCTCATCTGGCTGGCCGGCTTGCCGCCGACACAGATGGCTGGCAAAGCCGCGAAAGTGGCCACGGCAGCCGTCGTCGGGATCGCGATCGATATTGTGATTTCGATAGTGCTGACCATTGCAGCGGAAGGTACCGGTGTCATTTACCTTGCAGCACGGCTGAAAAAATACGGCGAAATCGTCATCAAGGCCGTGACCGGTTTTGTCGAGTCCGTGTTCAAGATCATCAAAGGCTTCATGGAATACGTCGAGAAGTACACCGCTGTTGCAGCGCGTGGTGTAACCACTCAGATGAAGAAAGGTTTGGCGCAGCTGCGTTTTGACGGCAAGCGAAACTCGAAACTGGAGAAAGCTGAAAAGTCCCACCACGACGCCTCCAAACAGTCGAAAAACCCCGACGAAAAAAGCGCGACGTGCGCCAAGAAAACCTGCACCAATGGTTGCCCGGTATCGATGGTCACCGGTGAAGAACTGCTGACCCTGACCGATGGTCAGCTAAACGGTCTGCTGCCCTTCGAGTGGACTCGTCTCTACCGCACCAGCGCAGCGGAAATCGACTGTGGCCTCGGCTACGGCTGGAGTCACGCGCTGGCGCAACGGGTCGATATCACCGGCGACGACGTGGTCTGGACCGACCATGAAAACCGCGTCACCACGTTCCCATTGCCGAGCGTACAACGCCCGGCGATCACCAACAGCCTGTCGGAAGCGGCAATTTTCCTCGGTGACGATCCGTCCGAATTGATCCTCACCCAGGCCGGTGAGCGCACCCGGTTCTATCACTTCCGCTACAACAGCAAGGGCGCGACGCTGATCGCCATCAGCGACGATTACGGCAACCGCCTGCACATCACCCGCGACATTCACGGGCGCATCAAACGGGTCGATAACGGTGCCGGCCGCGCCCTGCTGCTGCGCTATGACCGCAAGCACATCATTGCCGTCGACTATCAGCAATTCAGCCCGGCGGACAACCTGGAAGAGGCCTGGAGCACCGTTCAGACTGTCGCCACCTATGGCTACGACGCCCGGCAGCGCCTGATCGAGGCGAAGAACGCCGCCGGCGAAGCCGAGCGCTACGCCTACAACGATCAAAACGTGATTCTTGAGCGGCAACTGGCTGGCGGCGCGAGTTTCTTCTGGGAATGGGAAAAGCAAGGCAAGTCAGCGCGCTGCATCCATCACTGGGCCAGTTTCTCGCAAATGGACGCGCATTACGTTTGGGATGACAAGGGCAGCGTCACCGTCACCAACGCCGATGGCAGTGAAGAAATCTACACCCACGACGATCAGGCGCGGCTGGTCAGCAAAGTCGATCCAGACGGCGCCGAACACCTCAAGGCCTATGACGACAAGGGTCGCTTGATCGCCGAAAAAGACCCGTTGGGGGCGGTGACCGAGTACCACTACAACGAAGCCGGCCGCATGACCGCCGTCGTTCCGCCGGAAGACGAACCGACATCCTACGAGTACAGCGACGGCTTCGTGAGTGAAGTCCATCGTGGCAAGGCGAGCTGGAAATACCAGCGCAACAATCAGGGTGACATCACCCAACAGATCGACCCGGACGGCAACGCTACTTCCTACAGCTACGACCGCCAGGGCCGTCTGCTGGAAATCCGTCACCCGGACGGCAGCCGCCATCAACTGGGCTGGAACAACCTCGGCCAACTGCTCGAAGAGCACCTGCCAGACGGCGGCCAGCGCAAATACCGCTACGACGCATTGGGGCGGCAGATCACTCGCCAGGAAGAAAGCGGCACCATCACCCAGTACCAATGGGATACCGCCAACCGCCTCGCGCAGATCACCCTGCCCGGTGGCGCCACCCGTGCCTTCAGCTACAACCCTTATGGCCGCGTCACCGCCGAACGCGATGAACTGGGCCGCGTCACCCGCTACGAATACGCCGATGGCCTGCATCTGGTCAGCCGCCGCATCAACCCGGACGGCAGCCAGCTGCGTTATCGCTACGACAACTCGCGGCTGTTGCTCAGCGAGATCGAAAACGAACGTGGCGAGCACTACCACCTCGATTACTACCCGAACGGCCTGATCCAGCAGGAAACCGGCTTCGACGGGCGGCGCACCGCTTACGAATATGACCTCAACGGCCAACTGCTGAAGAAAACCGAATTCGGTGACGACGGCAGCGAACTGGTCACCGAGTACCAGCGCGACGCGGCTGGCCGCTTGCTGGTGAAAACCCTGGCCGACGGTGAAGCCATTCACTACCGCTACGACGCCCTCGGTCGGTTGGTGAACGTCGACGACGGTCATTGGCCGCTCGCCTACGAGTACGATCTGCAAGACCGCCTGATCACCGAGCATCAAGGCTGGGGCACGCTGCGTTATGAGTACGACAAGCTTGGCCAACTGAGCCACTGCCGCCTTCCCGACGGCAGCACGCTCGACTATCGCCACCAAACCGGCGGCCGTCTGAGCAGCATCGACCTCAACGGCTCGCGCCTGACCACGCACCAGTTCAGCGCCGGTCGCGAACAGCAACGCCAGCAAGGCCTGCTGCTCAGCCAATACCAGTACGACGAACAAGGCCGGTTGCAAGCGCACAGCGTCAGCCAGCAGGAACGCAACCTGTTCCAGCGCCGCTACGCCTACGACGCCAACGGTAACCTCGCGGGCATCGACGACAGCCGCAAGGGCAATCGCAGCTACCATTACGACCCGCTCGACCGCCTGATCAACGTGCGCGGCAGCACCCCGGAAACCTTCGCCCACGACCCGGCCGGCAACCTGCTGGGTCAAGGCGACCAGCCCGCCGCCAACCTGGCCAACGTCAAAGGCAACCGCCTGTTGATGCAGGGCGACCGCCATTACGACTACGACGCCTATGGCAACCTGACCCGCGAACGTCGCGGCACCGGGCAAAAACTCGTCACAGAGTACCGCTACGACTGCCAGCACCGCCTGATCGGCGTCAGCCTGCCCGGCGGCGGCACCGCCACTTACCAATACGACGCCTTCGGTCGCCGTATCGCCAAGACCGTCGACGGCCACACCACCGAGTTCCTCTGGCAAGGTGAACGATTGATCGCCGAAAGTGCCGACAACCGCTACCGCAGCTACATTTACGAACCTGGCACCTTCCGTCCCTTGGCCATGCTCGACGGCGAAGGCCCGCTCAAGGCCGAGCCGTTCTACTACCAACTCGACCACCTCGGCACCCCGCAGGAGCTCACCGACTACAGCGGCGAGATCATGTGGTCCGCCAAGTACCGCGCCTACGGCAACCTCGCCACTCTGGACGTCGCCGAAATAGACAACCCGCTGCGCTTCCAGGGTCAGTACTTCGATGCTGAGACGGGCTTACACTACAACCGGCATCGCTACTACAATCCAGGCACTGGACGGTTTTTGACGCCGGATCCGATCAAGCTGGCTGGGGGGTTGAACAACTACCAGTACGTGCCTAACCCTACGGGGTGGGTGGATCCGTTGGGGTTGGATACTTGTCCGGGTGGGGATGGGTGTAAGGTCCCTACGACAATAGAAAACCCTGCGACTAATGCGACAGTAAATGAGGGTGAACCGGGCCTTCCTGTAGTAAGCGGAAGCTACAAAGAGCTAACCGACGCGAAGGCAAAAGATGCACACCACATCATCCAAGATGCGGCCGTACGTGACTTACCTGGGTATGACCGAAAAGCAGCTCCTGCGGTGCAACTTCCGGGCCCTTCGACACAGAAAGGCACTCCCCATTACGAGGCAACCCAAGCTCAGCGCCGTGCTGGCGGAGGTAGTTATAGACTTGAACGTAAGATTGGTTACAGAGCCTTGCGCAAAGCCGGAATTAAGAAAGATGATGCAAAAGCCTTGATCAGAAATGCTGACGAGCACTTCAAGGCTATTGATGTTCAGTCGGAGACTCCGACTCGCATACCAGGGAACAGACGAAAATGAAGATTGATAAGAGTCTCGAACTAGAAATAATTGATCTGATTGAGGCACTAGTTAATGGCGACTTCGATAAAATCTCTGCCAAAAACTGGTATGGCAGACTCAACAAACCGGATATTGAGGCAAGAATCTCTGAGTACGGTAATACATTGGTATTACCTCCAGCCTCTTTCGTAGAGAAGATAGATACTTATGAGTACAAGGATGGCTCTGGCGTAGCGCTCGACGTTCCACTGTGGACAGAGGAAGAAGGAATGAGCGACCTGACCCTTTCCCTTGAGTTGATATATGAAGAAGCCAAAGCAAAGCTTCAAATGACTGACCTTCGTGTTCTATGAAAACCTGCGGCGCGTTCTCTCAAGTAAAAAGGGACAGATTTATTTTCTGCGGACTCAGTGAAAATAAATCCGCCGCTCTCTTTCCTCCGGCATAAAAAGTTCAGGAAAGCTTCTTGGAAAAAAATCAAAGACTTTAAGCCAGGTGAATCATGCAGAGTTATCAACACCTGATAAACAAACTAGATACATCTAGCGAGGAAACATTCTGGTTCGGCGCTTCCAGCAAAGACCAAATAGCCAAGCTTGAAAAAATTCTAGAGCTAAAATTTCCTCAAGACTTTATCGAATTTTTGGAAACCTGCGGTGGCGGAGGTGTAGTTGAATCAGAGATCTGCGGCATTGAAAACAATGACGCTAGCCTAGAGCCAGGAGCAACGGTTAACTACAGCACTACGTATTGCAGAACAAACTATGAATTACCAAACAATTTAGCAGTAATTTACCTCAAGGATGATGAGGTCTGTTGGGTCATTGACTGCAGCGCTACTGGGAATGGAAAAGTGCTGAGCTATGACCTTTTCAAAAATAATACCTCTAAAGTCATCGCAGAAAATTTCTATTCTTTTTTTGACGAGTACGTCGAACTCAGATCATAGCACCAGCCAAAAATACGCCCTTTTTCTGAATAGTTGGAGCAGTGATATAAAACACAATCAAATCATCAAGCTAGTCAACCTAATCGAAATTCTGAAAACGCAGAAAAAAAGCCTCATCTATTGCGTCTACGGGAAGGGCTCATCGGACAAGGCTACTCTGGAAACCGTCTGTGCCATTGATGAGTATTCATAAATTACCGATAACGACGAAGAAATCTTTCCGGAGAGTATCACTCAGAACAATCTCGAGTTTTGGTTTGCCGATGAACTTTTGGAAGATGTGACATTTAACACACTAAAGCAAAAGCCGTCTGCTACAAACGAGGAAATACTAAAATCCATAAAGTATTATAATGAGCGCGATGCCTTTATGACGTTATAAAACTGACAAAAAGTGGACGAATGTATTTTCAAAAAAGCTCAACCTACCATAAAACTTTCATCAGGATTTTCGCGCGAATGAAGCAAGATAGACTGTATGAGACAGCCAAACGTTGCAGCTTTACCGTAATACTATTTACCGACCACCCAAGCTTCTTTTCCTCCTGGTCGATCACTGTCAAAAAGAATGAAAATAGCTACATGCTCGAACACGAAGGAAGAGATAGCTGGTTAATATTTTATCGTGAAATGGCGCCAAACAAGCTCGAAGAGATCGACAAGAAGAGCTCTCATGCAATGACTGACGATGAAAAAGTTGATCAATGCGAGATATGGCTGTCAGCCATTGCATAAACCGTCCAAGTCCAAGTCCAAGTCCTAGGACATTTCCCGCACGCTGTAGCGCCTTGGGTGAACTTGTTCCAAATCGACCACGCGGATAGTCTTCACAAGTCGCCACATAATCAGCGACCAGTTTTGACAGACTGAACAGTATCAAGGCATGTAAATGCCGCTATGCGGCTCCATAGCTCAGGGAGCTTCACCATGAAAAAGATCACCCTCAAACCACCCAGCCTCACCGCCGCCGATCCCCTCGACACCCCAAACCCGACCCAACGTCCGAGCCCCATCTTCACCGTTACCCCCAACATCGACACTGAAACCCTGCTGGTCCACGCCAGCGAAACCCTGGCCTCGCTCAATGCGATGACCACCGACCTGGCCTTTGAGCTTGAAGGTTCGCACCGCAACGTTGCGCTGGGTATTCAGCAGATGATCGTGTTGGGCGAGCTGCTGGTGAACAGAGCATTGGAGAACCTCGACCGGCCCGATTCTGCGGGCAACAGACTCGTTCCGTCCGCCGTCCATTGACGGGCCGCGCTGTTTTATCGAATGGAGTGTTCCCCATGTCTCGATACATGCCCATCACCGGCCTGGACTGCAACGTCCCTTCCCTGCTGATCGACACCGAAGCCCCGCTCGACGTGCTGCATGAAACAGCGGCCTTCCGCATCCGCAGTGCCACCCAACTGCTGGAGACCTTCGCCCTGCGCGAGGACATCCAGGGTGACGCCAGCGTCCTGCACGAGGTTGCGCAGGCGCTGGTCATTTCGCTGCGCGACGGCTGCGACTTGCTGGACGTCATCGGGCGGCGCTTGCGGGCGCAGGTTTCGGCGTAATGAAAATGGGCGACCTTGGGGTCGCCCATTTTTTGTGGTCTCCAATGATAAGCGCATCACAGGCACCCACGAGGCGTCACTGGCAGCACTCACAGAGTAAGGCCTCATAAATAAGGATCGTCATATTGATTCTTATCAGACTTAAGACTCTGTATAGATGATCTTAACTACAAGCAAAAAATCCTGAAAAGAGCTCTCTTCTCCCATGGGTGCCGGACTTTGTCCCGCTACAAGCGACGACACACTGATCTGAGCAACCCTATCCTTCCTTGCGCATTATTAAGACCTTCTATACTGTTGCTTAATCTACTTAAAGATCACTTTGGCAAAGCCTAATGAGCACTTTTTTTCCACTCGACTGCGCTGAAAGCCTTATAAAAATAGGCCTCCTGGCCAAAAAACGACGCCAGGAACGCGGCCTGAGGCAGAAAGACCTCGCCAAGCTGGTGGGCGTAGCCGCAGGCACGTTGGGCAAGATCGAGGCCGGCGACCCCGTCGTTGAACTGCGTACCTTCATGCTGGTGTTATGGCATCTGGGCCTGCTTTCAGAAGTATTCAATGACGAGCCGATCAGCAAAAAAGCCCCTGAGCTGAAGAGCCAGCGAGTGCGCATCAAGCGCGTGACCGAAGAGAGTTTCTGATGAACATCCCTGCGGCATACATTTACATGGAGCATCCACTCACCGCCGAGACGGTTACCTTGGGACGGTTGAGCATGGGCCGCAGCGGAAGCGGTGAGTTCGTTTACTCGCCCGCCTACCTTGCGCAAAACGATTGGGTGCCAGATCCGATTCGTTATCCGCCTAGCGATCAGGTGTTTCGGGTAACGACCAACAATGGCATTCCGGGGTTCATACGCGATTGCATGCCCGACTCATGGGGCGAACAGTTGCTCAAGTCTTTGCATGGTCAAGCAATCACGCCTATCGAGATGCTGCTCAGATCACCTAACAACGACCGCGCCGGTAACCTGATGGCCGGTACAGCAAGAACGGCTCCTCCGGGAATTGGGGGTGAGCCGGTCCCGTCACTGCGAGGGTTAGGGGAATTCATCGATACCGCCGACATCATTCAAAGCCATCAGCTTATCGACCCTGACCGACAGAAAATCCTGTTGGTCCGTCAGCGTTCTTCCCTTGGTGGTGCCCGACCAAAACGCACACTGCGCGATGGCAATACATTGGTGCTGGCCAAAGCTCGGGATCGCTTCGATACCGTCGACATCCCAGCGATTGAACACGCGTGCATGACGTTTGCGGCGTCAAAAGGTATCCACACCGCAAGAACGCGGCTGATCACAGATAAACGCTCTACGTTGTTGGTGGATCGCTTTGATCGAGTTGAAGTCGACGGCCGCATGCACAGGGTCCCCATGCTCAGTGCGCTGACCTTGCTGGATGCTGACTGGTCCTCGACTGATCACAGCCGCTGGCGCTATGCCGGTGTTGCCGATGAAATGCGCAGACGCGGTGTCCCCTTGGAAGATCTGGAGCAGTTCTACGTTCAAATGTGCTTCCACGTTCTGGTTGGCAATGACGATGCACACGCCAAGAACCTGGCCATTATCCGGCGTGACGGTTCCTGGCGCCTTTCGCCGATGTACGACGTGGTCCCATCGCCACATGAGTCACCTGCCACGATGTCCATGGCACTGGGTAACGAAGGGACGCTGATAAGCAGGCAAAACATCCTCAGCCACCATGAACATTTCGGACTTGATTTACAGGGTGCCGAAACCATCCTTGATCGGGTACTGAGCTGGGAAAGCGAGCTCCGTGAGCACTACATGGCACAACTCAGCGGTGTGGACTATGAAGCGGCTATTGGCGCCATCAGCAGCGCCAGAGTGGTTTAGCGTAAGGGGGCCATTGAGCTTGATATCTGCGCCGCCAGCCTCCAACTACTAAATCTCTGCCTCGCCACTACGGAGCTCTCCGATGTCCGATCCACTGCTCATCCCCTGCCCCCACTGCAACGGCCTCAACCGCATTCCCGCCGAGCGCATGGGCGATCACCCCAAATGCGGTCGCTGCAAAGCCGAAGTCCTGCTGAGCAAACCCTTCGAGCTGAAGCAAGGCGATTACGCCAGTCAGATCAAGGGCGATCTGCCGTTGCTGGTGGATGTGTGGGCGGACTGGTGTGGGCCGTGCAAGTCGTTTGCGCCGGTGTTCGAGCAGGCGGCGGGGCAGTTGGCGGGCAAGTGTCGGTTGGCCAAGCTCGACAGTGAGGCGAATCAGCAGTTGTCGGCGCAATTGGGGATTCGCTCGATTCCGAGTTTGATTCTGTTCAAGAACGGTCGGGAAGTGGCGCGTCAGAGCGGGGCGTTTCCGTTGCCGCAGTTGATGAGCTGGTTGCGCAGTCAGGGGATTTGACGACGATTTCAAAGCCACCCTGAACCCAATGTGGGAGCGGGCTTGCTCGCGATGAGGGCGTGACATTGAACGTAGATGTTGGCTGTCAGGCCGCTATCGCGAGCAGGCTCGCTCCCACATTGGTTCTGTGTTGTCTGTAGGAATCAGGCATTTTCCAGCAGGTTGTGCAGTTCGACGAACTGTTGGGTCAGTTTGTGCCGGGGGTCGAGGTGGATCAGCGGCATGTTGGCCTGGTGGGATTCGCGCATGCGCACCGAGCTGCCGAGGTACACCGGCAGCACCGGCAGGCCTTCGGCGATCAGTTCGTCGAGCATCTGCTGCGGCAGGCTCGCGCGGGCCTGGAACTGGTTGACCACGATGCCTTCGACTTGCAGGTCTTCGTTGTGGTCTTCCTTCAACTCTTCGATTTCTGCCAGCAGACCGTACAGTGCCTGACGGGAGAAGCTGTCGCAGTCGAAGGGAATCAGCACGCGATCGGCGGCGATCAAGGCGGATACCGCGTAGAAGTTCAACGCTGGCGGGGTGTCGAGGTAGATTCGGTCGTAATCTTCGGCCAGTTCGTCGAGCAGTTTGCGCAGCTTGTTGATCTTGTGTTTGGCCTCAAGCTTGGGCTGCAGGTCGGCCAGCTCGGCCGTGGCGGTGACCAAGTGCAGGTTGTCGAACGGGGTTTCGTAGATGTCTACCTGGCTTTTCTTCGAAAACGGCCCCGACGACAGGGTCTGCTTGAAGAAGTCGGCGATGCCCATCGGGATGTCATTGCCGGTCAGGCCCGTCAGGTACTGAGTGGAGTTGGCCTGGGCATCGAGATCCACCAGCAGGGTGCGATAGCCCTCGCTGGCGCTGACCGCCGCCAGATTGCAGGCAATACTGGATTTGCCCACGCCACCTTTCTGATTGAACACCACGCGCCGCATGTCAAAACCTCCGTGTATCAAAGAATGACCGAGTGTAGTAGCCGACACCGCTGCTTAGCTACCTCGTTGTTGGCAATCGGACTACGCAGTCAGCCGCAATCTCTGCAAAAAACCGACCTGTTTCGCTCATAGATCAATGAGCCATCTGGCAGACACGGCTGTAAGAAACTGAATAATGGCCAAACGACAGCTTTTTTTGCCGATCAACGACATGGCGCACTGAATAAAATGGAGCCAGTATTTGCTACAAGCCCGCCGCATCGCGATAATGCGCGCCACTCGGCCGTAGCGCCATGTCGGGTCAGTCGCCGGTCAATCGACTCACCGCGTCAAGGAAGCCCGCAGGGGCGGGATGAATTTCAGTGATCAAATTCAACATCGCCCAATGGCGCGCCTGGGCCCCTGGGCTCGAAAGCGTGGACGACTGGCTAGCCTGGAGCCGACAACCGGTCGTGCTCGAGAGCAACGATGCCGCCCCCGACGTGTCGTTTCTGCCGGCCATGCAGCGCCGACGACTCAGCCGTCTGGCGCGGATGGCCTTTAGTGTCGGCTGGCCGTTGGCCGAGGGTCGCGAACAGCTACCGTTGGTCTTTATTTCTCGTCACGGCGAAACCCCGCGTACTTTCGAGATTCTCAACGATCTGGCAGCCGATCAGCCGCTGTCGCCGACCCAGTTCAGCCTGTCGGTGCACAACGCTGTCATCGGTCTGTGGTCGATCATGCGTGGCGAAACCAGCGAAATGACCGCCCTCGCCGCAGCCGGCGACGGGCTTGAACACGGCATGCTAGAGGCCGCCGCGCTGCTTGAGGAAGGCGCGCCTGCGGTACTGCTGGTGGTCACCGAAGAGCAACCGCCCGAAGCCTATGCCGCCTGGATCGACGATGTACCGTTTCCGTACGCGGTCGGCCTGTTGATCACACCCGGAAATCAGTGGCAGCTATCCTTGAACAGCACCTCGCAAGCGTTGTCCAAACCCCACTGGCCTCATGCACTGAATCTGTTACGTACGCTGCTCGGCCAGCAGACCACCTGCCAACATGCCTGGAAAAATCGTGTATGGACCTGGCAACGCAACCTGTAACCGATAAAAACCGCGACGCCTACTACTGGCGCCTGCTGGCCACCGCCGCGAGTTTCACCCTCTTCGGGTTGGGCGCGCTGTGCCTGCGTTTGGTAGTTTTACCGCTATTGAGTTGCCTGCCGGGCGATGCCCAGACCCATCGGCAACGGGCACGGCATACCGTCAGCCGGATATTCTGGTTTTTTGTCCGATTCATGGCCCGCACAGGCGTGCTGACCTACGACATCCAGGGCGCGGAAAAACTCGGTCGCCCAGGACAGATGATCATCGCCAATCATCCATCGTTGATCGATGTCGTGTTCCTGATCGGTTTGGTGCCCCACGCCAACTGCGTGGTCAAGAAAAGCCTCTGGGAGAATCCCTTCACTCGCGGTCCGCTACGCCGTACCGAATACATCAGCAACGATGGCAGCATGGAGATGCTCGACGCCGCTGCCGACGCGCTGAAAAACGACCAGCCCCTGATAATCTTTCCCGAAGGCACCCGCACCCAACCCGGCCAACCGCCGGCCTTTCATCGGGGCGCTGCGGCAATTGCCCTGCGCGGTGCGAGAATTGTCACCCCGGTGATCATCAAGGTCAGCCCGACTACCCTGACCAAGGCCGAGCCTTGGTATCGGATCCCCAAACGCCGCGTGCACTTCAGTTTCCGTGTAGGGGCCGATATAGACCCACAAGCCTTTGCAGCGTTAGGTCCTGCACCTCAGGCCTCGCGCAAGCTCAACGATTATTTTCACTCTTACTTTATTAAGGAGCTCGCCGAAGATGAGCGATTTGCACCGTGAAATAAAACTACTGATCATCGACGCCCTGGGCCTCGAAGACATCAGCGTGGACGACATCGGCGACGAGCAGACGCTGTTCGGCGAAGGCCTGGGCCTGGACTCGGTCGACGCTCTGGAGCTCGGCCTGGCCATTCAGAAAAAATACGGCATCAAGATCGACGCCGATGCCAATGACACCCGCGGTCACTTCACCAACGTGGCGAGCCTTGCGGCGTTCGTCACTGCAAAACAGGCAGCTTGAGACCGGACCATGCAAACTCGTGACGACATTTTCAACACCCTGCGTGATGCCCTGGTCGAACTCTTTGAGCTGGAACCCGAACGCGTGACCCTGGACGCCAATCTGTATCAGGACCTGGAAATCGACAGCATTGATGCAGTCGATCTGATCGATCACATCAAACGCCAGACCGGCAAGAAAATCGCCGCCGAAGAGTTCAAGTCGGTGCGTACCGTCAGCGACGTGGTCGAGGCGGTCTACCGTCTGGTTCAACCGGCCGCATGAGCCGACTGATCGGCCTCGGCCTGCTGCTCGCGGGCCTGCTGTACCCCTTTGCGGTGTATTTCGGCATGGAGCACTTCGCCCCGTGGCAGTTCGGTCTGTTGCTGGGCGGATTGTGGCTGGCTCGCGCACTCCTGGGCGAGCGGCGTCCGGGCAGCGTCTGGATGGCAGTGGTTGCCATTGCTTTTTGCCTGCTGCTGGCGCTGTTCGACAGCCCGTTGTTGCTGCGCTGGTACCCGGTGCTGATGAGCGGTTTCATGCTGGCGCTGTTTGGCCTGAGCCTGAAGTTCGGGCAACCGATGATCGAGCGGCTGGCGCGTTTGCGCGAACCGCATCTACCGGACAAGGCAATTGTTTATACCCGCCAGGTGACGATCGCCTGGAGTGTGTTTTTCCTCTGTAACGGTTTGCTCGCGGCCGCCCTGACCCTCTGGGCGCCGCTGAGTTGGTGGATGTTGTACACCGGCCTGATCTCCTACGGGTTGATGGGTTTGCTGTTTGCCATTGAATGGCTCATACGACAACGGGTACGAGGCCACCCATGAATTGGATAAAGCTTGAGCAGTTGTTGCTCAAGGCAATACCTGCGCGCGCCGTCACAGCCGGTCCGGCGCTCAATCACGCCGACCTGTGTGAACAGGCGCTGCGCCTCGCCGCCGGCCTGCAAGCGCAAGGTGTAACGCGCATCGCCGTGCACCTGGAAGACGCTACTGAACTGGCCATTGCCTTGCTCGGTGCCTGGCGTGCCGGGGTCAGCGTGCTGCTGCCCGCCGACTTGCAACCCCAGACCCGTCTGCGCTGGTCGACGGCAGTCGATCTGTGGCTGACTGATATGGCAGACGACGCACATCTGACTGACTTCCAGCAGACGCCGCTGGCCGCCGCCGAACTGGATCTCGATCACTGCCATCTGAGCCTGTGCACCTCCGGCTCCAGCGGCGAACCCAAGCGCATCGAGAAAACCCTGCGGCAACTGGCCAATGAAGTTCAGGCGCTGGAGCACTTGTGGGGCGCGGACCTGGGCAACGCCTGCATCATCGGCAGCGTCGGCACCCAGCACATCTACGGATTGCTCTTCCGGGTGCTGTGGCCGCTGTGTGCCGGGCGTCCGTTCGTACTCCGGCAACTGGCCTTCCCGGAAGACTTGCAGCGCACCAGCCGCGAACACCCGGCCTTCGCCTGGGTCGCCAGCCCGGCGTTGCTCAAACGCATGGGCGACAACCTCGACTGGCCAGCCTTGAGCGCAGTCCGCCGGGTGTTTTCCTCCGGCGGTGCCTTGCCGGCCGAGGCTGCGCAACGCTTGCACGAGCGCCTGCAACAATGGCCGACAGAAATTCTCGGTAGCTCGGAAACCGGTGGCATTGCCTGGCGTCAGGGTCAGGATCTCTGGCAACCGTTCGCCGATGTCGTGCTGAGCCAGGACAGCGACGGAGCCCTGCTCATCGCCTCGCCGTACTTGCCGGTCGGCCACGTCGAACACACCGCCGATGCCGCACGCATCGCCGCCGACGGCCGTTTCGAGCTGCTGGGACGGCTGGACCGGATCGTCAAACTGGAAGAAAAACGTATCTCGCTGCCCATGCTGGAACAGGCGCTGATGGCCCACGACTGGGTTGCCGAAGCGCGCCTTGGCGTGGTTCAGGAAAACCGTGCGTCGCTGGGCGCCTTGCTGGTGCTGAGCGAACAAGGTCTGCATGCGCTGCGCAATCAGGGGCGGCGTACGCTGACCCAGGAACTGCGCCAGCACTTGAGCCAACATTGCGAAACCCTGGCCCTGCCGCGCCGCTGGCGGTTGCTGCGACAACTGCCGCTGAACGCCCAGGGCAAACTGCCACAAGCCGAGGTTGAAGCCTTGCTGCTGGAGCCCCGCCCAAAGGCGCCGCAGGTGTTGGAACAGGTCGAAGTCGAGGGCGAGTGGAGCCTGCAACTGACGGTGCCGCCGGACCTCGCCTACTTCAGCGGCCACTTCCCACAAACCCCCGTATTACCAGGGGTGGTGCAAGTCGAGTGGGCACTGAATCTGGGCCAGCAGTTGATGGATCTGCCGGCAAAATTCGCCGGTATGGAAGTGCTGAAATTCCAGCAACTGGTGCGCCCCGGCGATGAAGTCCAACTGCACTTGCGCTTCGACCCGCAACGTAGCAAGTTGTATTTCGCCTATCGCAATGAGACGGCCACCTGCTCCAGTGGGCGGATTTTGCTGGAGACTGTGCATGCATAACCCCTGCGCCGTGGTCCCGGTCTACAACCACGAAACCGCCATCACCACCGTGGTCGATGCGCTGCTCGCCAACCACCTGCCGTGCATTTTGGTGGATGACGCCAGCAGCCCGGCCTGTGCGGCGGTGCTTGAGCAATTAGCCCAGCGCGACAAGGTTTTCCTGATCAAGCTCGCCATCAATCAGGGCAAGGGCGGTGCCGTCATGACCGGGTTTCGCGAAGCCTCGCGCCTGGGCTTCAGCCATGCCTTGCAGGTGGACGCCGACGGCCAGCATGACCTGGGCGACGTCGAGGCCTTTGTCGAGCAGTCGCGCAACCATCCCGACGCGCTGATCTGCGGCTACCCGCTCTACGACGCCAGCGTGCCGAAGGGCCGTTTGTACGCCCGCTATCTGACTCACGTCATGGTCTGGATCAACACCCTTTCGTTGCAGATTCGCGACTCCATGTGTGGTTTTCGCCTCTATCCATTGCCGCCGACGCTAGCGCTCATCAACTCGGTGAAGATCGGCAATCGCATGGACTTCGACACCGACATCATTGTGCGCCTGGCCTGGCGCAATCTGCCGATGCGCTGGCTGCACACCAAGGTTCACTACCCTCTGGACGGTGTCTCGCATTTTCGCCTGTTCCGCGACAACGTGCTGATTTCGAGCATGCACACCCGCATGTTCTTCGGCATGCTGCTGCGGGCACCGGTAATCCTCTGGCGACGGTGGCGAGCATGAGCATCAACGCAGACAAAGAGCACTGGGCCGATCACAAGGAGCGCGGCAGTTTCTGGCTGATGAAATTCACCGCATTCTGCGCAAAAGTGCTGGGGCGTCGGCTGTTGAGCCCGCTGCTGTATGGCATTGTCTTGTATTTCTTCCTGTTCGGTCGCAGCGCCCGCCAAAGCGCCTGGCACTATCAGCAACGCCTCGCCGACTGGAGCGGCCGCAACGAATTGCGCCCGACCCATTGGCGAGTGTTTGGCCAGTTCATGGCCTTCGCCGATTCCATGCTCGACAAGCTCGACGTGTGGAACGGCAAGCTGAGCATCGAACAGATCGAAATCATCGACCCGGCGCTGTTGCGCAATCAATTGCGCGGCCAACGCGGGCAGATGCTGGTGGGTGCCCATCTGGGCAACCTCGAAGTCTGCCGAGCCCTCGCCGAACTCGGTGAAAGGGTCACCATGAACGTGCTGGTGCACACCAAGCACGCCGAACGTTTCAATCGACTGCTGGGCGAAGCGGGCGCCACCAATCTGCGGCTGATCCAGGTCAGCGAACTGGACCCGGTGATCATGCTGCAACTGAGCCAGCGCCTGGAGCGTGGCGAGTGGCTGGCGATTGCCGGCGACCGCGTACCGCTGCACGGCGGGCGCAGCGTGACGGTGGACTTCCTCGGTCATCCGGCCGCGTTTCCCCAAGGCCCGTGGCTGCTGGCCGGTCTGTTGAAGTGTCCGGTCAATTTTCTGCTGTGCCTGAAGAAACAAACGGGCGACTATCGACTGATCATCGAGCCCTTTACCGACGCGGTGGTGTGGAAGCGCAGCGACCGTGAGCAAGTGATTCATCAATGGGCCACGCGCTACGCCGAACGCCTCGGCCAGTGCTGCCTCGAAGCGCCCCAACAATGGTTCAATTTTTACCCATTCTGGAAGACCGATGACGACGCATCTGCTTGAGCCGGTAACCTTCGGCGAACTCCCTTTGCGCATCGAAGACGTGCTGGCCCTGGCCAACCGTCAAGCGCCCGTGCAACTGCAAAGCGACAGTGAATACCGTGAGCGTATCGCCAAGGGCGCACGGTTTCTCGATTCGTTGCTGGACAAGGAAGGCGTGATCTACGGCGTGACCACCGGCTACGGCGATTCCTGCGTGGTCGCGGTGCCGTTGCACCACGTCGAAGCGCTGCCGCGTCATCTGTATACCTTCCACGGCTGCGGCTTGGGCAAACTGCTCGACGCTCAGGCCACCCGCGCGGTCCTCGCGGCGCGTTTGCAGTCGCTGTGCCACGGCGTATCCGGGGTTCGTGTGGAGCTGCTGGAACGGCTGCACGCCTTCCTCGAACACGACATTCTGCCGCTGATCCCGGAAGAGGGCTCGGTGGGCGCCAGTGGTGATCTGACGCCGCTGTCTTACGTGGCCGCGACCTTGTCCGGCGAGCGCGAAGTGCTGTTCAAGGGCGAACGCCGACAGGCCGCCGACGTACACCGCGAACTCGGCTGGGAGCCGCTGGTGCTGCGGCCCAAGGAAGCCCTGGCGCTAATGAACGGCACTGCGGTGATGACCGGCCTCGCCTGCCTGGCCTTCGCCCGCGCCGACTACCTGCTGCAACTGGCGACGCGCATTACCGCGCTGAACGTGGTCGCCCTGCAAGGCAACCCGGAGCACTTCGACGAGCGCCTGTTCGCCACCAAGCCGCATCCGGGCCAAATGCAGGTTGCCGCGTGGTTGCGCAAGGATCTGGCGATCGACGCGCCGACCGCACCGCTGCATCGCCTGCAAGACCGCTATTCGCTGCGCTGTGCACCGCATGTGCTCGGCGTGTTGGCCGACAGCCTGAACTGGCTGCGTTCGTTCATCGAGATCGAACTCAACAGCGCCAACGACAACCCGATCATCGACGCCGAAGCCGAGCGTGTGCTGCACGGCGGGCATTTCTATGGCGGGCATATCGCCTTCGCCATGGACAGCCTGAAAAACCTCGTGGCCAACGTCGCCGACCTGCTTGACCGTCAACTCGCGCTGCTGGTGGATGAACGCTACAACCACGGTTTGCCGAGCAACCTGTCGGGCGCCAGCGCCGAGCGAGCGATGCTTAACCACGGCTTTAAAGCGGTGCAGATCGGCACCAGTGCCTGGACCGCCGAAGCGCTGAAGAACACCATGCCGGCCAGCGTGTTCTCGCGTTCCACCGAATGCCACAACCAGGACAAAGTCAGCATGGGCACCATCGCCGCCCGCGATGCGATCCGCGTGCTGGAGCTGACCGAACAAGTCGCCGCCGCGACCCTGCTGGCGGCCAATCAAGGTGTCTGGCTGCGCAGCCAGGCAGAAGACGCCCGGCCGTTGCCGCCAGCGCTGGCGGCGATGCACGAAGAGCTCGCCAAGGACTTCGCGCCGGTCATCGAAGACCGCGCCCTGGAAGGTGAATTACGTCTGTGTCTGCAGCGCATTGCCGAACAACACTGGAGGCTGCATGCGTAGCAAGGGAGTGCTTCACGCCGATACGCAAATCCTCGTGCCGTTCTTTGACGTCGACTCCATGAACGTGGTCTGGCACGGCCATTACGTGAAGTACCTGGAAGTTGCCCGCTGCGCCCTGCTCGACAAGCTCGGCCACAACTACACCGCCATGCTGGAGTCCGGCTACGCATGGCCGGTGATCGACCTGCAACTGCGTTACGTGCGCGGCGCGGTGTTCGGCCAGACGCTCAACGTACGCGCCAGCCTGGTGGAATGGGAGAACCGTCTGAAAATCAGCTACCTGATCAGCGACCTCACCACCGGTGAACGCCTGACTCGCGCAAGCTCGGTGCAGGTCGCCGTGCATGTCACCAACCGCGAGATGCAGCTGGCGTCGCCAAAAGTGTTTGTCGATGCGGTCGAGAGGATGTTGCCATGAGGTTGTTCAAACCTTTCGGCCTGCTGGTGTTGATTGGCTTTTCAACGCTGGCAAACGCCTTCGACCTGCAACAACTGAGCGATCAACTGGCCAAGCCGAGCGTGATCCACGGCAGCTTCATTCAGGAAAAACACCTGCGTGCCCTGCCGCAACCGCTGACCAGCAAAGGCGCTTTCGTGCTGGCCAAGGATCACGGTTTGCTCTGGCTGCTCAAGACTCCGCTGCAACAGGATTACCGCATCAGCACCAAGGGCATCGCGCGGCGTGACGGCAGCGGCTGGCAAATGCTCCCGGGCAAAAGCGCCGGTGCCGAGCAGAACCGCATATTCCTCGCGGTGCTGCAAGGCGACAGCAGCGGGCTGCAACGGGATTTCGAGTTGTCGCTGAGCGGCGAAGCGCAGAGCTGGAAGCTCACGCTGACCCCGCGTTCGATGCTGCTCAAGCAGGTGTTCAATCAGATCAACATCGACGGCGGCGAACTGGTGCAGCGCATCGAGCTGCTCGAAACCCAGGGCGACAGCACCGTTTTGCGCATGCAGGACACCACCAGCGCCAACCCGTTGAGCGATGCGGAGCAACATGACTTTGCCGAGTGAACGGATGCTCCCACGGCTATTTTTGACCCTGCTGGTGGCGGTGTTGGCACTCGCCGGCTGGCAATGGCACGACGGCGCACCGCTGTCGGCCAACCTGATGGACCTGGTACCGGGCACCGCGCCGGATGCGCTGGAGCTCAAGGCCGAACAGCGCATGCAAGAACCGCTGAACCGCGAAATGCTGGTGCTGGTCGGCCACGCCGATCGCCAGCAAGCCATCGCCATGACGCAGAAACTCGGCGAACAGTGGCTGGCCAGCGGCGTATTCGAGAAGGTCCAATGGAACCTGCAAGCCGACCTGCCTGCGCTGCGCACGCAGCTGTTGCAGGGTCGGCTGGCAATGCTCTCGGCGGCGGATCGGCAACAGCTGATCGAGCAGCCGCAAGCTTTCATCCAACAGCGCGTTCAAGCATTGTTCGATCCCTTTACCGGCTTCAGCCTGGTGCCGAGTCAGGATGACTGGCTGGGCCTGACCGGACGCATTCAGAACAGCCAGCCGCAACACGGTTCAGTGCAACTGGACATTGGCAGCGGCGCATTGGTCGCCGACGCCGACGGCAAAAGCTGGGTGTTGCTACGAGCCCGCACCAGCGGCAACGCCTTCGACATGCACCTGCCCGTGAAAGTCGCCGAGCTGCTCAAGCACAGCCGCGAAGAAGCGGCGCAGGCCGATGTGCAATTGCTGGCCGCCAGTGGCCTGCTGTACGCCGCCAACGGCCAACAGCAAGCAACCCGCGAGATTACCTGGGTCGGCGGTGGTGCAACCTTCGGCATCCTGTTGCTGCTGTTGTTGGCGTTCCGCAGGCTTCGGGTGTTGCTGGCCTTCGTTCCCGTTTTGGTCGGCATGCTGTTTGGCTCGGTGGCCTGCGTCGCGCTGTTTGGCCATATGCACGTGATGACCCTGGTGCTGGGGTCGAGCCTGATCGGCGTCGCAGTCGATTACCCGCTGCATTACCTGTCCAAGAGCTGGAGCCTGAAACCCTGGCACAGCTGGCCCGCACTGCGCCTGACCTTGCCGGGATTGACCCTGAGCCTGGCCACCAGTTGCATCGGTTATCTGGCACTGGCCTGGACACCGTTCCCGGCGCTGACCCAGATTGCCGTGTTCTCCGCTGCCGGTTTGCTCGGCGCTTACCTGTCGGCGGTTTGTTTGTTGCCAGCGCTGCTCAAGGGTACGGATCTGCGGCCAGCGCAATGGCCGTTGCGGGTTGCCGAGTTTTTAGTGAGCGTGCGTGAAGCGCTGCTCAAGCGCGTACGCAGTTCGGTCCTGTTGGTGTTGGTCCTGGCCTTTTGTGCCGGCGGCCTGTGGCACCTGACCACGAAAAACGACATCCGTCAGTGGGTCAGTGCGCCGCCGCAGTTGATGAACGAAGCGCAGACCATTGCACGGATCACCGGCTATCAACCTACCAGCCAGTTTTTCCTGGTCCGCGCGGCCAATCAGCAGCAACTGTTCGAACGCCAAAAAGCCCTCAGTGAACGGCTGGATCAGTTGGTCAATCTGGACAAGCTCAAAGGCTATCTGGCGCTGAGTCAGCTGGTCAGTCTGCCTTCCGAGCAGCAACAGATTCGCGACGCCCTGAATAAACTCCCGGCATTCTGGCAACCGCTGCTCGACCTCGGTATCCCGGTCACCGCGCTGCAAGCCGAACTGACGCAGTTGCAGGCATTGCCGGTCGAAGACATCGACGCGGCGCTGGTCGGCCCCTTGGCCGAACCGTGGCGCCCACTATGGCTGGGCGCCTCGGATGACGGTGTGGCGGCGATGGTCAGCCTGCAAGGCTTGAATGATACCGCGTTGCTGCGGGTGCAAGCGCTGGACCTGCCGGGTGTGCAGTTGGTGGACCGCCTGGATGACTTGAACCATGTCTTCGCCGCCACCCAGATCAGCGCTGCTGAACTGAAACTGCTGTCCTGCGTATTGATCGTGTTGCTGCTGATTCTGCCCTTCGGTTTTGGCGGCGCCCTGCGGCTCGTCGCACTGCCGTTACTGGCGGCATTGTGCAGCCTGGCCAGCCTCGGTTGGCTGGGGCAGCCGCTGACGCTGTTCAGCGTGTTCGGGCTGCTGCTGGTGACAGCGATCAGTGTCGATTACGCGATCCTCATGCGCGAGCAGATCGGCGGTGCCGCCGTGAGCCTGCTGGGCACGCTGCTGGCAGCAGCGACTACGTGGCTGTCGTTTGGTCTGCTGGCGATTTCCAGCACGCCAGCGGTGAGCAACTTCGGCCTTGCGGTGAGCCTCGGGCTGGCCTTCAGTTTCATCCTCGCACCGTGGGCCAAACCTCAGGTGCACACAGATCCTGTCACGGAGCCTGCAGCATGATGATCGTGCTGTTCTGGCTTCTGGCCTTGGCGCTGTTCGCCGTGGCGACTCGCGTTGGGCGTCATTTTGGGTTGATCCCGATTGTCAGCCAGTTGCTGCTGGCAACCTTCGGTCTGCCGCTGTTGATGTATTTCTGGATTGAACCGTACTGGCAGTTGAGCGGCACCGAGCTGGTCTCGCCGGGCTGGCTGAAAAACCTCTACAGCCTGGGTTTCGCTCTGTTGCTGGGGCATATCCTCAGTGACGTGATCGACCTGAAACTGGATCGCCAGAGCCTGAAAATCGCCTTTCCGAGCTTCGGCATTCCGTTCGCCTGTGGTCTGGCAACCGCGGTGTGGTTGCTGCCGGATCAGCCATGGTTGAGTTCGCTGGCGGTAGGCCTGTTGTTCGCAATTACGGCGATTCCGGTGTTGTATCTGTATTTGCGGCACATCAACTATCCACCGGCCGCAACCCGCCGACTGGTGCAGACCGCGATTCTCATCGACCTGACCTGCTGGAGCCTGTTCGCCTTCGCCCAGGGCAGTCTGCACCTGAGCAGCCTGTTGCTGCCGCTGGCCGGCGCCTGCCTGCCGTTGCTGCTGCGTGTGCTCGGGTTGCGCCAACCGCTGCTGCACAGCCTGGGCTTCTTCGCGCTGCTGGTGGTGGCGGAACACTACAAGCTCAATGCGCTGATTTTCGGCATCGGTTATCTGTTGTGCATGGCCGCCCTCAAGCTGCCGCTGGTGCTACCGTTACAGGCGGCCTGGATGAGTCGCTTGCAGAACGGCATCGCGATACCGCTGATCCTGACCTTCGGCATTGTGCAGATCAACGTGCACAGCGCCATGGACAGCCTCAGCTGGGCGCAGCTCGGTGCGCTGCTGGTGTTTCCCATCGCCAGCAAACTGCTGGGTAACTGGCTCGGCCTCGGTTGGGCCGGCGCATCGTTTGTCGGCGCCAGCCGCTGGCGCGAAAGCCTGTTGCTGAACATTCGCGGCTTGAGCGAGATTGTCTTTCTCAACCTGCTGCTGCAACAACAGCTGATCAGCCCGGCGCTGTACTTCGCGCTGATGCTGATGGGTTTGATCGCAACACTGCTGCCGGCACTCGCCGGTGTGCACCGAATTTCCTCACAGGTCGCCGTCCCGGCAAGGAGCTCCAGTGCCAACAGTTGATACGGAACGTCGCCAGGTTATCGTTATTGGTGCCGGCCCATCAGGCGCCATCGCCGCCGCATTGCTCAAGCGTAACGGCCATGATGTGCTGATTATCGAGCGCCAGCACTTTCCGCGGTTTTCCATCGGTGAAAGCCTGCTCTCGCACTGCCTGGATTTCGTCGAAGAAGCCGGCATGCTCGAAGCGGTACAAGCCGCCGGTTTTCAGCTGAAAAATGGCGCGGCATTCGCCTGGGGCGAGCACTACAGCACGTTCGATTTCGGCGACACCTTCAGCAATGGCAAGCCGACCACCTTTCAGGTCCAGCGCGCTGATTTCGACAAACTGCTGGCCGATCAGGCAGCTCTGCAAGGGGTGGAAATCCGCTACGGCGAGACGATCACCAGTGCCAACTTCGAGTTGGCGAAACCCCAACTCGGCGCTCGCCGCGAAGACGGCAGCGAATACCGTATCGAAGCCGATTTCGTGCTTGATGCCAGCGGCTACGGCCGTGTGTTACCGCGCCTGCTCGACCTCGAAGCACCGTCGAATTTCCCGCTGCGCCAGGCAGTGTTCACCCACATCGAAGACCACATCGACAACCCGCACTTCGACCGTGAAAAGATCCTCATCACCACCCACCCGACCCACCGCGACATCTGGTTCTGGACCATCCCGTTCAGCAAGGGTCGCTGCTCGGTGGGCGTGGTTGCCGCAGCCGAACACTTTGCAGGCCGCGGCGACGATCTCGACGCGTGCCTGCGCGGCTTCATCGCTGAAACGCCAAGCCTTGCCAAGGTGCTGACAAACGCCAAATGGGACACGCCTGCGCGGACCATCGGCGGCTACTCGGCCAACGTCAAAACCTTGCACGGTCCGGGCTTCGCCTTGCTCGGCAACGCCGCAGAATTCCTTGACCCGGTATTTTCCTCCGGGGTGACCATCGCCATGCGTTCGGCGAGCATGGCCGCCAATGTTCTGCATCGCCAACTGCAAGGCGAAAGCGTGGACTGGCAGCGCGAATTTGCCGAGCCACTGAAGCGTGGTGTCGACACTTTCCGGTGTTACGTCGAAGGCTGGTACGCCGGGACCTTCCAGGATGTGATCTACCACCAGGGTGGCGCACCGGAAATCCGTCGGATGATCAGCGCGATCCTCGCCGGCTACGCCTGGGACGAACGCAACCCGTTCGTCAGCGAGCCCAAGCGCCGGTTGCGCATGCTGTCGGAGATTTGCGCGAGTGATGCAACGTGAGCGGCACCGAACAACAGTACCTCAGTGACAGTTACGTCGAAGAAACCCGCTTCGGTTTCTGGTTCCTGCGCAGTCACACCTGGCAACACCATGTGTTGCGGGTGGCGATTAACGACCTGCGCAGCTTGTTCAGCGAAGCGCTGCCGAGCCATCCGGTGCTGCTGGACGCCGGCTGCGGTCAGGGCAAGTCGTTCCAGTACCTACGCCAGGTGTTTGCCCCGCAGCGCCTGATCGGTCTGGACGCCGACCCGCACAGCCTCACGCTCAGCGGCGAAGAGGCGCAGCGCCAGAGCATCAACGTCGAGCTGATCGGCAGCGACTGCGCGACTCTCGCAGTGCCCGACGCCAGCGTCGACTTGCTGTTCTGCCACCAGACCTTCCACCACCTGGTGGAACAGGAGCAAGCCCTCGCCGAGTTCTATCGGGTGCTCAAGCCGGGCGGCTATTTGATGTTTGCCGAGTCCACTGAAGCCTATATCGATACCTGGGTGATTCGCTGGTTGTTCCGCCACCCGATGCACGTGCAAAAGAGTGCCAACGGTTATTTGCAGATGATTCGTGAGCAGGGTTTTGAATTCGGCCCGCAAAACGTGTCCTACCCTTATCTATGGTGGAGTCGCGCGAAGGATTTCGGTCTGCTCGAACGCCTCGGACTGCGTCGCCCAAAACCGGTTGGCCAACGGGAAGAAACCCTGGTCAACGTGGTTGCCCGTAAACCGCTCGAAGGTAAATGCTGATGATTCGCCTCCTGCTCGTGTGCTGTGCCCTGCTGCTGAGCGCTTGCGCCAGCCAGCCGCCGCTGCCCGAGCGCAACCCGACGCTGGCCTTGCCGCTGCAATTGCATGTCGAGCGGCAACGGGCCGATCAGCGCCAGGACTGGTTACTGGTGATACAGCGCGAAGGTGCCGGCATTCGCTGGTCGCTGATGGATCCATTGGGCATTCCTGTGGCTCGCCAGCGTCTGGTCGACAATCAGTGGCAGGCCGACGGCTTGCTGCCGCCCAACGCAGAAGCACGCCAATTGTTTGCGGCGTTGCTGTTTGCCCTGACACCTGAGGCCGAGTTGCTCAATAATTATCCTGCCGCCCGACGCCACGCCGCTTTACGCTCGCTGACGCCGCATTGGCAGGTGCTGTATCGAACCCCGTCGGACTTCGTACTGACGCTGCCCGAACAGTTGAACTATCACGTCACCCCGCTGACCGCCGAGACTGCGCCATGACGGCCTACCTGAACGCCCTCGGGCTGATCTGCAGCCTGGGCCGCAACAAACACGAAGTCGCCCGCAACCTGTTTGCCGGCGACTGCTCGAGGATTCGTGTCGAAGCCGGCTGGGTGCCTGAGCGTTCCCTGCCGGTCGCGGCGGTACACGGTGAGTTGGCCGCGATCCCGGCTGCACTGAACCAGCACAACACCCGCAACAATCAGTTGCTGCTGGAAGCCGCGCTGCAAATCCGCGAAGACATCGAGCAAGCGATTCAAACCTGTGGCCGTGGACGCATCGGCATTGTCCTGGGCACCAGTACCTCGGGCATCGACGAAGCCAGTCGCGGGATTGCCCAGTACATCCGCGACGGTCAGTTCCCGCCTGGCTACGACTACCAACAACAGGAACTCGGCGCCCCGGCAAACTTCCTCGCAGACTGGCTGCAGCTGAGCGGTCCGGCCTACGTGATTTCCACTGCCTGCACCTCCAGTGCCCGCGCATTGCTGAGTGCTCAGCGATTGCTCGACCTGGGCGTGTGTGATGTCGTGCTGTGCGGCGGCGTCGACAGTTTGTGCAAACTGACCCTCAACGGTTTTTCGGCGCTGGATGCGGTTTCCGAGCAGCGTTGCAATCCGTTTTCGATCAATCGCAACGGAATCAACATAGGCGAAGCGGCGGTACTTTTCTTGATGAGTAAAAACCTCGGCAGCAGCCAGCCGATTGCCCTGCTGGGCGGTGGTGCCAGCTCCGATGCGCACCATATTTCCGCCCCGGAACCCACCGGACGCGGCGCCCTGCAAGCAATGAACAAGGCCCTGCGCAGCGCCGGTGTACCGCCTGAACGGATCAACTACCTGAACCTGCACGGCACCGCCACCCAACACAACGACGCCATGGAAAGCCTGGCGGTCAACACGCTGTTCCCGGAAGGCGTGCCCTGCTCGTCGACCAAACCCATGACCGGCCACACCCTCGGCGCGGCCGGGGCACTGGAAGCGGCGTTCTGCTGGTTGAGCCTGAGCAACGAAAATACCGAACACGCGCTGCCACCCCAAGTCTGGGACGGCCAGCCCGACCCGCAGTTGCCAGCACTGAATTTTGTGACTGCCGCAGATCGCCTGGAACAGAGCGCTACACGTTGCCTGATGAGTAACTCCTTTGCCTTTGGTGGCAACAATGTCAGCCTGATTATCGGAGACGCCCAATGATTGATTGGCCTCTCGCCGAACTGCTGCCCCACGCGGGTGACATGATCCTTATCGATCAAGTGCTGTCGTTCGACGAAGAACAGATTCACACCCGCCTCACCGTCAAGCCCGGCGGCCTGTTCAACCAGCCCGATGGCAGTTTACCGGCCTGGGTCGGCATCGAGCTGATGGCACAAAGCGTGGCCGCGTATGCCGGCTGTCGCGCACGCGAGCAAGGCAATGCGGTCGAGCTTGGATTCCTGCTCGGTACGCGCAAATTTGAATGTAATGTGGAACACTTCCCGGTCGGCAGCGAACTGACGATTCACGCCCTGCGTTCGCTCGAAGACGACAACGGCATGGGCGTCTTCGAGTGCCACCTGACAGCCCCCGGCATTCATGCCATGGCCCGGTTGAATGTGTTCTGCCCGCCTCAGGCGGCTCACTATCTTCACGAACCCCAATCATCAAGCACTCAATTTTCAAAAGCCTCTGGAGCCCAGTCATGACTGAATCCGTACTGGTCACCGGTTCCAGCCGTGGTATCGGCCGCGCCATCGCACTGCGTCTGGCCCAGGCCGGCTTTGATCTGGTGCTGCATTGCCGCAGTGGCCGTAGCGACGCCGAAGCGGTGCAGGCCGAAATCGAAGCCTTGGGGCGGCGTGCACGCATCCTGCAATTCGACGTGTCTGATCGCGCGACATGCAAAGCGATTCTCGAGGATGACGTGGAGACCCACGGCGCCTATTACGGCGTGGTACTCAACGCCGGTCTGACGCGCGACGGCGCCTTCCCGGCCCTGAGCGAGGACGATTGGGATGTGGTGATGCGCACCAACCTCGACGGTTTTTATAACGTGTTGCACCCGGTCATGATGCCGATGATTCGTCGGCGCGCCGCCGGGCGGATCGTTTGCATCACCTCGGTTTCCGGGCTGATCGGCAACCGTGGGCAGGTCAACTATAGCGCGTCCAAAGCCGGGTTGATTGGTGCCGCCAAGGCCCTGGCCATCGAACTGGGCAAACGCAAAATCACCGTCAACTGCGTCGCTCCGGGTCTGATCGACACCGCGATGCTTGACGAAAACGTACCCGTGGAAGAACTGCTGAAAATGATCCCCGCTCAACGCATGGGCACCCCTGAAGAGGTGGCCAGCGCCGTGAATTTCCTGATGTCCTTCGAGGCGGGCTATATCACCCGGCAGGTTCTGGCCGTCAATGGAGGCCTGTGTTGATGAAGCGCGTCGTCGTCACCGGCATGGCCGGCATCACCTCGTTAGGCAGCGACTGGGAGACCATCTGCGCTAACTTCAAGGCCAATCGCAGTGGCATCCGACGCATGGATGAGTGGGATCGCTTCACTGAGCTGAACACACGTCTGGCAGGTCCCATCGATGACTTCACGGTTCCGAGCCACTGGACCCGCAAGCAGTTGCGTAGCATGGGCCGGGTTTCACGGCTGGCGGTCGGCGCGGCAGAACAGGCGCTGGCCGATGCCGGCCTGCTCGGTGACGAGTCGGTCAAGGACGGGCGCATGGGCGTATCCTGCGGCTCATCCACCGGCAGCACCGACGAAATCAAAGCCTTTGGCAAGATGCTGCTCAATTCGGTGGCTGAAGGGCTGAACGCCAACTCCTACGTGCGAATGATGCCGCACACCACGGCGGCCAACATCAGCATTTTCTTTGGCCTCACCGGGCGCCTGATCCCGACCTCCAGTGCCTGCACCAGTGGCAGTCAGGGCATCGGTTATGCCTACGAGGCGATCAAGTTCGGCCGCCTACCGCTGATGCTCGCCGGCGGCGCCGAAGAGCTGTGCCCGACCGAAGCCATGGTGTTCGACGCGCTCTACGCGACCAGCCTGCAAAACGATGCACCGCACACCAGCCCACGGCCTTACGACAGTGCTCGCGACGGCTTGGTGATCGGTGAAGGCGGCGGCATGCTGGTGCTTGAAGAACTCGAACACGCGCTGGCTCGTGGTGCGCGCATTCACGCTGAAATCGTTGGTTTTGGCAGTAACGCCGACGGCCAGCACGCCACCCGCCCTGAGCACACCACCATGCGTCGGGCCATGGAGCTGGCGCTGGAAGACGCCGGCCTTGAGCCTTCGGCCATCGGCTACGTGAACGGTCACGGTACCGCCACCGAGCAGGGCGACATTGCGGAAACCCTGGCCACCAACAGCCTGTTCGGCAGCCACATGCCGATCAGCTCGCAGAAGAGCTTTCTCGGTCACACCCTGGGTGCCTGCGGAGCACTGGAATCCTGGTTCAGCATCGAAATGATGAACAGCGACCAGTACGCGCACACCTTGAACCTCGACAACATCGACCCACACTGCGGCGAACTGGATTACCTGCGCGGCGAGTTCCGCCAGATGAGCTGCCAGTACGTGATGAATAACAACTTCGCTTTTGGTGGGGTTAATACTTCGCTCATCTTCCGCCGCTGGTCGTAAGAGCCACATCAAGATCAAAAGATCGCAGCCTGCGGCAGCTCCTACATGGGTCGTGTGTACGATGCCAACCCTGTAGGAGCTGCCGCAGGCTGCGATCTTTTCATGCCCCCCCAGCAAAGAAATGACACAAACGGAAAACGGAGCACGGCATTTCGGAAACGTCCCACAGCCACAGCTTGAGCTTCTCGGTAGGGTCAATGCTGCCCCAGCCTAAGGCCGGGATTGCCCAAGGACGAACAAGAAGCGCTAATGAAAAAACTCGGTTTCCCGGAAACCCCGGACTTTCTGCCCGCCACAAGGCGACTCCCCACCCAGGAAGAGACCCAGGCCTTCCAGGAGGCCGGTGCAGCGGCATTCGCCAAAAACGAAAAAAACGAGCTGGACGCCAACACCCGCTGGGAGGCGCATCAAAAAAAAACAGCAGGATGCGCCCGAAACAAGGCCCGATTCACAACTCAAGGGCTGCGTGTTCGCCAAGAGCTGCAACCTCCCTGACGGCGTCATCAATCACAACAACCCCTCCGGGTTTGTCCCCCTTGAGAAACTGGCTAGCTACGGCTTGTGGGCGGTGCTTGGCACCGGGACAGCCATCACCGCCGAAGGGATCCCCCTGAAACTGATCGGTGGTTCGGCAACGAGCAGCGCCATTGCCCAACGTCTCGGCGGCTCTCTCGCACTCGCTCTACTGACAGACTCAGCAGTTGTTGCGACGGGCGCAGCAGTTGGCACCGTTGCGCTACTGATGCCGAACACCAGCCTTTCGCCCGACAGTGCCTTCTACAAAAACGAACAGTACGCAGTGCTGGATACGGGCCGAACCCGTGTTCGCATCAACGTGAAGACATTGCCGGACGGTTCCGTCAGCGCTTACGGCTTCTACACGGGCGGAAAGAAAGACTGGGAATTTGTCCCGATCATCAAGGCCAACCAGGAAGGCGAGAAGTTTGTTGCCGACATCGGCAACGGGATTGGCCTTACCTGGACCTCAGCGACGAATCCCGACGACGTACTCGGCATTCCCGCACTGGAAGGTGCCCCGCAATTGCCGACTGTGTGGGTGTATCCGCCCACTGAGCAGGCCAACAAAGTGTTGGTGAACCCGCAGCATCCGCCTGAGTATCAAGATGCGATTATCTGGTTTCCTGCGGACGCTGGGCTTGCGCCGATTTACATCGTGCTTAGCACCCGGTATGAGCCGGGTGGCGTTACGGGGGTGGGTGAGGATGTGTCGGGGGTTTGGCTCATTGGTGCGAGGTCGGGAGTGGGCGCTCCCATCCCTACAGAAGTGGCTGATGCACTGAGAGGACGTATTTTCAAAAGTTTCGATAAATTCAGGTCAGCACTTTGGGAAGCGGTCTCAAAATCGGCGGTTGCTGATCAGTTCATCGAGCAGAATGTAAGCCGGATGCGCACGGGCAGGGCTCCACGGGTAAGAAAAGCCGACAGGGTTGGGGGTAGGCTGTCCTATGAACTGCACCACCTCGACAAAGTGTCGGAGGGTGGTGACGTGTATGACGTTGATAACCTGCGAGTAAACACCCCAAGAAACCACATTGACCTTCACCGGAACGAATAGATCAGCCATGACAGACACACTCCTGAAAAAAAGCTTTTCTGAGTACACCGAGGCCGAGTTTATCGAGTTGCTAGAAGAACTCGCCAAGGAAGATCAAGAGGCAGAATCGGATGATCGTGCCGACTTGCTTCTGTTGCACTTCGAGAAAATCAGCCAGCATCCAGCGGGGTCAGACTTGATCTACTACCCGGAAGACGGTGTAGATAACTCCCCCGAGGGCGTTACACAGACAGTGAAGAAATGGCGTGCTGCTCAGGGCTTGCCGGGATTCAAAGACGAGTGATCCCAAGAGCTGCAACCTCCCTGACGGCGCAATCAATCACGACAACCCGCCAGATTTATCTGCGCGGCGAGTTCCGCCAGATGAGCTGCCAGTACGTGATGAACAGCAACTACGCTTTCGGTGGCGTCAACACGTCGCTGATCTTTCGGCGCTGGTCGTAAGCGCCACATCAAAATCAAAAGATCGTGTGTACGACGCGAACCCTGTAGGAGCTGCCGCAGGCTGCGATCTTTTCATGTACCCCCAGCAAAGAAATGACACAAACGGAAAACGGAGCACGTCATTTCGGAATCGTCCCACAGCCAGAATTTTAGCTTCCCGGTAGGGTCAATGCCCCGCAGCTAAATGCCGGCATACCCCAAGGATGAAAAAACATGAACAACAAGGCAGTCGTCGTTTTTAGTGGTGGACAAGACTCCACAACCTGCTTGATCCATGCGTTGCCGCTTTACGATGAAATCCACTGTATTACGTTTGACTATGGTCAGCGCCATCGTGCGGAAATTGAAGTGGCGCAACACCTCTCGAAAAAGCTTGGCGTGACGGTACATAAAGTACTGGATGCTTCGTTATTGAATGAGCTGGCCATCAGCAGTTTGACCCGCGACAACATTCCAGTCCCAAGTACAAATAGTTCCGGGGAAGGTGTGCCAAACACTTTCGTCCCTGGCAGGAATGTTCTGTTTTTAACCCTGGCCTCTATTTACGCCTATCAAGTGGGCGCTGAAACTGTAATCACAGGTATTTGTGAAACAGAGAGCTCCGGCTACCCTGATTGTGGCGATGAATTTGCTAAAGTCTTGAATTACGCCATCGAATTGGGTATGGACTATAAGTTGCGCATTGAAACTCCGCTTATGTGGTTGAGTAAGGCAGAGATCTGGGCTTTGGCCGATTACCACAACAAGCTGGATTTTATTCGTCACCACACACTGTCCTGCTACAACGGACTACAGGGAAGTGGGTGCGCCGACTGTGACGCCTGTAATCTTCGCTCAAAAGGGTTGAATGAGTTTCTGAAGAACAAAATAGAGATCATGAACAGCCTAAAAAACAAGCTAAAATTGAAACAGCCAACCTATTGCATGAAAATGAAATGTTAACAGCCAATCTATTCCACTTTTTTATGCAGCTTGGGCTCCAGATATATACCTTTTAAATAATAACCTCGCTCCGTAGGCAGGAAAAACGTTAAAAACAGCGAAACACATTTTTATAGCTATCTGGAGATAAACCATATTAAGTATATCGCTACTTTGCATAGCACCATAAAACGCAATATAGCAAAAAATAAAGCTATCTATTACCACCGCAAAACAAGTACTAAAAAATATTCGCAGAAATAAAAACCTGGAGCTTGTGAGCTCTTTTATTTTACACAGCAGATACGAATTGATATATTCAGAAAAAAGAAACGAAACAGAAGATGCTACTAATACAGACGAGACATGATTAATAACCTCGCCATAGGGCACATCAAGTTTCCAGCCAGGCAATCCTGGAAGATAGGTCGAACTACCAAGCAAAACAACAATAAGTGCACTACTTGAAAAAACAAATAATATGGCTCTCTTTGCAAGTCTAAGACCATAAAATTCGTTCAACAAATCAACTATCAAAAAAGTTAACGGATAAAGGAAGACACCTAAAGTAACAACAACATCAAACTGACTTAAATAAATAGGCTTTGCCGCAGCAACATTTGTAAAGATATACAATGCAAACAACAGCAGATTTAGCACAACATAAATCATCCACGACCGTTCATGACGATCATTTACTTCATATGCCGTCACCGCAGCCCCACGAGAATAAAACTTCCTATACACATCCTTTATTTCCGCCTTATTTAAATTATCCAGTATTTCACTTCTCAACAATTCACTTAGCTTTACTTTAACAATCCTCCCTGTAGAGATAACCATAATTACAGCAAGGCCTTTACTATTTTCAAACCCTAACAACCTGTATTTGCTATTTTCAGCCTCACTACTACCGACCATTAAATCGCTCCTCCACTATTTCCCCCACAACAAAAACAACATCAGAATCAAAAACAGACTTATTGGTTATAAATAGTTTTTTTGTTATCTTGTCGTACGCCAGCTTTTCTTTATCACTAGACGATAATCCCTTTTTTACTATCAATAAGTCTCCCGGCTCATTCACTTCGCCAATTTCATTTTCTAGAAGCACACCGATTAAATTACAGGCTGCACCAAAATAATATGTCAGGGGGTGAGTTGTGGCTAACTCACCGATTCTTTTATCCAGGCTCTGAATCAACAACCTTTCTTTAATTACAGGAACCGCCGCTGGATTCATATTTCCTTGCGGGGAAACACTACTCTCTATTATTTCTTTTTCTTCAAAATCAACAGTCTCTATTTCCTTATAAGACACACCAAAAAAATCAGATATTTTACGAATTGTAGACTGCTGTACGTTTACTACCTTGCCTTCTAAAATGTTATATATCGTAGTCCTGATCAAACCAATGGAGCTGCACAAAGAAAGCTGCGTTTCCCCGCGACTCCTTATCAAATACTTAATATTGTTTTTCAAATTCTCTGTTTTTTCTTTCTTGTACATTGCATATTTACCATTTGCCTGCCATTACAAGAAACTGCATGCCCGAGCTGAGCACTCTGGCGGCGCTTTTTTGTGTTACCAGCATCCTACATGTATAGATCACGTACAAAAAATAATATCAAAAACACACCGAATAACCGTTAGATAATGTTTCACAACCCGGAATACCTCCGGACCAGAGAAATTTCTTACAGAAACAAGGAAGCACACATGAGTTCATGGACACCACAGTCTCGGTAGCTAACATAGCCTGTTTATTGTAGGTGGCGTATTGCGCGAAAAAACCTAACGGCCAGTTACGTATTAATCATTTAATTACTCAAATGTTCACTTATTTGATTAACCTTATTATTTTTCTACAAATAACTTTACCGCTTCCCCAACCCGCGTACAGTGGTCAACCAAGTTCCGGCTGACCACCTGAAACTTACACTTCTTAAAACTTGCAAGGAGCTCCGTCATGAAAAAGACCACATCCAACTCCCCGCAATCGCCAGACCTTTCACCCGCAGACACCGCCGATTTATCCAAACTCACCGAAGTCGCCGAACGCAGCGTCAGCGCCCGCCTTCGCAACCCAGGCCGTCCCGACCCGGTCAGCCACGTTTTCACGATCATCCCGAATGTCGACACCGAATCCCTGCTCTGTCACGCCTGTGAAACCCTGGCCTCGCTCAACGTCATGACCACCGACTTCGCCTCCGAACTTGAAGGCTCGCGTCGCAATATGGCGTTGGCGATTCAACAGTTGGCCTTGCTGGGCGAGTTGTTGGTAAACCGGGCGCTGGACAACCTGGACCCGCCCGAGGGGTTATCTGAAGTTCCGTCCAACAGCGCCCACTGAGTGGTCGCGCTCTTTTACCGAGTGGAGGTTTGTCATGGATCGATATATGCCTATCACCGGCATCGACTGCACCATCCCATCATTGCTGATCGACACCGAAGCACCGCTGGACGTGTTGCACGACACCGCGGCCTACCGCATCCGCACCGCGACCCAACTGCTGGAGTGTTTCGCGTTCAGCGAGGGCATTCATAGTGAGCTGGCGCGGGTGCTGGTGACTTCATTGCGCGATGGATGCGATTTGTTGGATGTCGTCGGGCGACGATTACAGGCACAGATTTCGGCCTAAAAAAAACAGGCGATCCCGGTGGGATCGCCTGTTTTTTATACGACAAAGGGCGCCTTACGGCGCCCTTTCACAAACAGGTCGGCTTGTCATCGCCCTGTACCTGCCTGGCTCTGCGATGGCTGGTTGCCCAGGATCCTCAGAGTCTCACAAGCCCCTTTCGGGAACGTCGGCAGTATTGCCCGGAATCGGGTAAGCGGCAACCGCCGGCAAATCGCCAGCTGCACCAGACTCACAACCATCAGAGCCCAAGAGCGCTGCGTACGGCCGTTTTGATTGCCCTGAACTCCTCGTCTGAAAGTTGTGAGATTTCGTAAACACGCTTCCCTTGGCGATCTTTTCGCTTGATTCGGTCAAGCCGCAGAAGGCTGACCGTGGCGAGCATGTCGCATTTCGCCCAACACGTCGGGCTCCCTCCCTGGAGATGGCTTTCTAACTGCAGGTGATGCTGGAGCACCGAATCCGGTGCCGTGGTACTCAACGGTACAACGGTAACCAGTAGTCGATTGCTTCGGTGCTTACGTACAACGACAACAGGTCTGACTTTGACCATCTCCGGCACTTCATAGCCCCTGAAATCACAAATCAGTACGCTGCCTTCTCTTGGTTGATACTGAAGTGGCATCCATGTCACCCGTCAAAAAGAATCAATTCTGCGCACAGAAGGAGCGATTCCCTAGACGTGATCCATTACTTGAAATGTCCATCGATGCCGCACCGGCATCATTCAGCGAACGCCCAATCGAGCACCTGCGAGCCCCACTACGTCACCTCAACCTTACGCGTCAGCAACTCGACAAACGCCTTGGCCATCGGCGATTTCTGATCCTTGCGCTGTACCAGCCACACGGCCGACATCGCCAGCGGGTCGAGCAAGGGCCGATAGACCACCCCGTCGATGCGCATTCGCTGATAGGACGCCGGCAACACCGACACCCCGAGCCCTGCCGCCACCAGGCCGATGATGGTCATGGCCTCGCCGGCTTCCTGGGTGAAGTGGGGGCTGAACCCTGCGTCGCGCGCCAGGCTCAGCAGTTGCGCGTACAGACCACTGCCGTAGCTGCGTGGGAAGAACACGAAGGGCTCGTGGGCCAGCGCTGACAGAAACAGCCCGTCCTCGCTGCCGACCACCAGCGGATCCTTGGAGCTGAGCACGGCCACCAACGGCTCACGCGTCAACTCGACCACCTCGAGCGAATCCGGCAGCGGCAAGGGCCGCATGATCCCGACCTGAATCGACTCATCTACCAGCGCCTCGGCGACCTGGGTGCTGCTCATCTCCCGCAGGTTCAAGTGCACGGCCGGGAAGCGCTGACGGAACGAGAAGATCGCCTGCGGGATCGTCGAGTTGAACGGCGCCGATGAGGTGAAGCCGATCTTCAGCTCTCCCAGCTCGCCGAGTTGGGCTCGACGGGCGACGTCGGCGGCCTTGTCGACCTGGGCCAGCACCAGCCGAGCTTCTTCAAGAAACAGCCGACCCGCCTCACTGAGCTCGACCCGACGATTGGTACGCTCGAATAGCCGTGCGCCGACTTCCTGTTCCAGCACCTGAATCTGTTGGCTCAGGGGCGGCTGAGAGATGCCCAGCACCTGTGCGGCGCGGCCGAAGTGCAGTTCTTCGGCGACAGCGATGAAGTAGCGCAGATGGCGCAATTCCATGAAAACTCCATTAGGTCGTTAAACCTATCAAACAGGTCGAACAATATATTGGATAGAAACATTAGCCAGCTATATGATTTTTTCATTGCCTGCCTGGCTGTGCTCTCCCGAGGTTCCCCGTGAAAACTGCTGTCGCCCCGCTCGCCCATGAATTGCCGCCTACTGCACTGGACGATGTGGTCGCCCAACTGAGCGATGTGTACATCGAAAAAGGCACGCCGATGTTCATGCGCACGGTGCTGGCGCTGTTCTCCGGCGGCTTCGCGACCTTCGCCCTGCTCTACTGTGTGCAACCGATGATGCCGCTGTTCTCCCGTGAGTTTTCGATCAACGCGGCGCAGAGCAGCCTGATCTTGTCGGTAGCCACCGGGATGCTTGCCATCGGCCTGCTGATCACCGGCCCGATCTCCGACCGCGTCGGCCGTAAACCGGTGATGGTCACGGCGCTGTTCGCGGCAGCGTTGTGCACCCTTGCCAGTGCGATGATGCCGAGCTGGCAGGGGGTGCTGGTGATGCGTGCGTTGGTCGGGCTGTCCCTCAGCGGGCTGGCGGCGGTGGCCATGACTTACCTGAGCGAAGAGATTCATCCGCAGCACATCGGCCTGGCGATGGGGCTGTACATCGGTGGCAACGCGATTGGCGGGATGTGCGGCCGGCTGATCGTCGGCGTATTGATCGACTTTGTTAACTGGCGCACGGCGATGCTGGTGATCGGGGGGCTGGCGCTGATTGCGGCGACGGTGTTCTGGAAAATCCTTCCCGAATCGCGCAACTTTCGCTCCCGCTCGATGCACCCGCGCAGCTTGCTCGACGGCTTCACCATGCACTTTCGCGACGCCGGGCTGCCATGGTTGTTCCTTGAAGCGTTCGTGCTGATGGGCGCGTTCGTCACGCTGTTCAACTACATCGGCTATCGCCTGCTGGCCGAGCCGTATCACATGGATCAGGCCTTCGTTGGCTTGCTCTCGGTGGTCTACCTGTCGGGCATCTACAGCTCGGCGAAAATCGGCGCGCTGGCCGACAAACTCGGGCGACGCAAAGTGCTCTGGGCGACCATCGTGCTGATGCTCGCAGGCCTTGCACTGACCATGCTCATGCCGTTGCCGGCGGTGATTATCGGCATGCTGATCTTCACCTTCGGCTTCTTCGGCGCGCACTCGGTGGCCAGCAGCTGGATCGGCCGCCGCGCCACCAAAGCCAAGGGCCAGGCCTCGTCGCTGTACCTGTTCAGCTACTACGCCGGGTCAAGTATCGCCGGCACGGCGGGCGGTTTTTTCTGGCACTTGGGTGGCTGGAACGGAATCGGCCTGTTCATCGGTGGGTTGTTGGTGATCGCGCTGTTGGTGGCATTGAAACTGGCTCGGTTGCCGTTGTTGCCAAACAATCAATCGGTTTGAAGCTTCGGGGCTCAGCGTCGAAAGGACATGAGTTTCAGCACTCGACGCCCTGAGGCTTCGTGCTTGATCACCGCCGCCACATGCAACGCAACCAGAAGTGCAAGCAGTAAACACGCGCCTATATGTATTTTAAAAAACAACACAATCAAATAAGCATTCGTCAATGGCTGGGGAATCAACAACACATCAAATACATTGATTGCCCGGTCCATCATCAGAAAGCCGGTCACCAATACAACACCTGTCACCAGATAAATCAGTCGATGCATGAACAATACAAACAGCTCGACTGGCGAATACCGCTGTGTATCTTCATGACGACTATGGCGCCGATGAAGATAAACCCGCAGAGCGAAAAACGGCAAAAACACTGTCGTCAGAGACACATTGACAAACGCCACCCACTCCTTGACCTCCAGCGAAACCTCAAACAAAGAAACATAGAAACCGCTACCCAGCGCCCAAATAATGATGACCGCAGATAACCAATGTAAAAACTTCTGCCCAGCCGAATACGATGAAGTTTTCATTTTAATTAAACTACCCTATGAGTATCAGGGACCATGGCACGAAGGCTCCGGTCACTTGTTGATGGCTTAGCAATATTTTTGATCACATTATCAGTTCCAGATTATCCATAAATAAAAGTCAGCTTCAGCGCTTAACAACTCAAATGGCCGAGAGCGCACTCTACAGAGATGAACAAACACTCTATGTAGGAAGAATCCCCCTCCGACTAGGGAAATCTCAGAAAAATGATTAATCAGACATTACAAGTAATACAGGCTTATAAAGAATGGAATATTTTCTGACACATTCCGTAAGAACGAGAAAAACAAAAAAGCCCGTCTGACGCAGAGGCCAGACGGGCTTTGGCAGCTATCCAGAAAAGGATTACTGGTGGTATTGCGCCGACAACTCATGCACCGCACGCAGGAAGGCGCCGGCGTGTTCCGGGTCGACCTCCGGGGTGATGCCATGGCCGAGGTTGAACACGTGGCCGCTGCCTTTGCCATAGCTGGCGAGAATGCGGCCGACTTCAGCGCGAATGGCTTCTGGCTTGGCGTAGAGCACGGTCGGGTCCATGTTGCCTTGCAGCGCAACTTTGCTGCCGACACGCTGGCGGGCTTCGCCGATGTCGCAGGTCCAGTCCAGACCCAGGGCATCAGCACCGGCGTCGGCGATGCTTTCCAGCCACAGGCCGCCGTTTTTGGTGAAGAGGATGACCGGCACTTTGCGGCCCTCGTGCTCGCGGATCAGGCCGCTGACGATTTTGCGCATGTAGGCCAGGGAGAACTCCTGGTACGCCGCTGCCGATAGGTTACCGCCCCAGGTGTCGAAGATCTGCACCGCTTGCGCGCCGGCCATGATCTGGCCGTTGAGGTAAGAGGTGACCGACTGCGCGAGTTTATCCAGCAGCAGGTGCATGGCTTGCGGATTGTCGTAGAGCATGGCCTTGGTCTTGCGGAAGTCTTTCGACGAGCCGCCTTCGACCATGTAGGTGGCCAGGGTCCATGGGCTGCCGGAGAAGCCGATCAGCGGCACGCGGCCGTTCAGCTCGCGGCGTATGGTGCTGACCGCGTCCATGACGTAACCGAGGTCTTTGTGTGGGTCAGGAATCGGCAGGGCTTCGATGTCGGCCATCGTGCTGACGACTTTCTTGAAGCGCGGACCTTCGCCGGTTTCGAAGTACAGGCCCTGGCCCATGGCATCGGGAATGGTCAGGATGTCGGAGAAGAGGATCGCCGCATCCAGCTGTGGATAACGGTCGAGCGGCTGCATAGTGACTTCGCAAGCGAACTCCGGATTCATGCACAGGCTCATGAAATCACCGGCCTTGGCACGGCTGGCGCGGTATTCAGGCAGGTAGCGACCGGCCTGACGCATCATCCATACGGGCGTGACGTCTACGGGTTGCTTGAGCAGGGCGCGAAGGAAACGGTCGTTCTTCAGGGCAGTCATGTCGGCATCCGGAAAAAAAGTGCGGGCATTTTCTCAGAGCGCGACGCAAAAGGCACGGCAAGCGCCGCACCTTTTGTCTATCGGGTCAATTTGTCGCGCTGAAACAGCCTCACGAGCCCGACCCTATCCCCCCGTAGGAGCAAAGCTTGCTCGCGATGCAGGCACCTCGGTCAACTTGATTACAGCGGCGATGCTATCGCGAGCAAGCTTTGCTCCTACGGGGAGCGGGGTATGCTCGCGATTCGCGGTCAGACGCCCAGGTAATCCAGGATCCCTTCAGCCGCATTACGGCCTTCGAAGATCGCGGTCACCACCAGATCAGAACCACGAACCATGTCGCCACCGGCGAAGATTTTCGGGTTGCTGGTCTGGTGCTTGTACTGACCTTGCTCCGGGGCGACAACACGGCCCTGGCTGTCGGTCTGGATGCTGAACTGCTCGAACCACGACGCCGGGCTCGGACGGAAACCGAAGGCGATGACCACGGCGTCGGCCGGGATGATCTCTTCGGAACCCGGGATCGGCTCGGGACTGCGACGGCCACGGGCGTCCGGCTCGCCGAGACGGGTCTCGACCACCTTCACACCTTCGACCTTGTCTTCACCGACGATAGCGATTGGCTGGCGGTTGTAGAGGAATTTCACGCCTTCTTCCTTGGCGTTCTTCACCTCTTTGCGCGAGCCAGGCATGTTCGCTTCGTCACGACGATAGGCACAGGTCACCGACTTGGCGCTCTGACGAATCGAGGTGCGGTTGCAGTCCATTGCCGTGTCACCACCGCCCAGTACCACGACCTTCTTGCCTTTCATGTCGACGAAATCTTCCGGCGACTTTTCAAAGCCCAGGTTGCGGTTGACGTTGGCAATCAGGAAGTCCAGCGCGTCGTAAACGCCCGGCAGGTCCTCACCGGCAAAGCCGCCCTTCATGTAGGTGTAGGTGCCCATGCCCATGAACACGGCATCGTATTCTTCGAGCAGTTGCTCGATGGTCACGTCCTTGCCGATTTCAGTGTTCAGGCGGAACTCGATGCCCATGCCGGTGAAGACTTCGCGGCGATTGCTCAGCACGGTCTTTTCCAGCTTGAACTCGGGGATGCCGAAGGTCAGCAGACCGCCGATTTCCGGGTTCTTGTCGAACACCACCGGGGTCACGCCGCCACGTACCAGCACGTCGGCACAACCAAGGCCAGCAGGCCCCGCGCCGATCACCGCGACACGTTTGCCGGTCGGCTTGACCTTGGACATGTCCGGGCGCCAACCCATGGCGAACGCGGTGTCGGTAATGTACTTCTCGACCGAGCCGATGGTCACCGCGCCGAAGCCGTCGTTAAGGGTGCACGCCCCCTCGCACAGACGGTCCTGCGGGCACACCCGGCCGCAGACTTCCGGCAGGGTGTTGGTCTGGTGCGACAGCTCGGCGGCGGCGAGGAT